>CAZQPC010000223.1:0-9129 GCA_964595005.1 uncultured Magnetovibrio sp. | reverse complement strand
ACGATGTTCTCCGACTTCCGGTCGATGCAGTGCGCATAGCCGTTGTCGCAGGCCAACTGGCATTTCTCCGGCCCGCCGGCGACACCGATCATCACGGCGCCCAGATGCTTGCCCCATTGCCCGGCGATCAGGCCGACGCCGCCGGCGGCCGCGTGGAACAACACATTTTCGCCTGATTTCACGGGATAGCAGCGCAGCAGCAGATATTCCGCCGTGATGCCCTTGATGATGACCGCCGCCGCAGTCTCGTCATCGACGCCGTCGGGGATGGGGATCAGCCGGCCGGCGGGAAAGTTCCGGTGCGTCGCGTAGGCGCCCGGCGGGCCGCCGCCGTAGATCACCCGGTCGCCGACGTTGAAGTCCGTCACGCCGTCCCCGATGGCGATCACCTTGCCCGCCGCCTCGGCGCCGACGCCGCTGGGCAGGGACAACTGGTACTGCCCGCCCCGGAAATAGATGTCGATGAAGTTGAGGCCCATGACGGTCTGTTCGATGGTCACCTCGCCGGGGCCGGGGCCGGGCAGGTCGATGTCGACGAACTTCATGACGCCGGGCGGACCTTGGGTGTCGAATTGCACGATCGTCGCTTTCATGAGATGGCTCCGAAGAAAATAGCTAACCAAACAAGATGCTGGGCAGATAGGTGGCGATTTCCGGGAAGGTGGCGATGATTACCATGGCGATCAGCATGATCACCCAGAACGGCGTCGAGCTTTTGAAGATGGTCATCACGTTCATGTCCGGATCGATCTCCTGGATCGATGACTTGACCGTGTAGACCAAAAGCCCGAAGGGCGGCGTCAGCAGGCCGGCCTCGATGGCGATGATGCCGATGATGGCAAACGCGATGGGGTCGTAGCCGATCTTCACGGCGATGGGCGCGAAGATGGCCGCCGTCAACAGCATGATGGAAATGCTGTCGATGATCATACCCAGCGCAAACCAGACCAGCACCATCACGGCAATGATCATCCAGGGCGTCATGCCGGACCCGATGAACAGACTTTCGATGGCATTGGCCATGCCGGTCATGGCCAAGGTCCGTGAGTACAAGGCGGCGGTCACCAAAAGCAGCAGGATCGGCGCCGAGGTGCGGCCGACGGAGAGGATCGAATCGATGATATCCTTGAACCGCATGCCCTTGATGATACCCAGGGTCAAGCCGATGAGGGCCCCGGCACCGGCGCCTTCCGTCGGCGTGAAGATGCCGAACCAGATGCCGCCGAGAACGGCGACAACCACCAGAATGATGCCCCCGAGGCTGATCAGGAACTGCACCGTCGAGACATCGTCTTGATCGCCCTCCGCCTCGGCACTGGCAGCGGTCCGCGCCTCGGCGTCCGTGCCGATACCCACGGCGTCAGGGCGCAACAGGGCGAAGCCCAGGACGTAAACGATAAACATGGTTGCCAACAAAAGGCCCGGCAGGACCCCGGCGGCGAACAATTGGCCGATGGATTGTTCCGTCAGAATGCCCCAGACGATCATCAGCACCGACGGCGGGATCAGCATGCCCAGGCAACTGGACCCGGCGATGGAGCCCAGCGCGAAGCCCCGGTGATAGCCGAAGCGCTTCATTTCGGGGTACGCGATGCGCGAGAAGGCCGCCGCCGAGGCGATGGACACACCGGTGACGAAAGAGAACAAGGCGTTGCCGATCACCGTGGCAATGGCCAGACGGCCGGGGATTTTCTTCAACAGGCGGTTGATGCCCCGGTAGACATCGGTGACGGTGCCGGATTTGCCAATAAACTCGCCCATCAACATGAACAAGGGAATGACGGCGAACACATAAGCGCGGATGGCTTCGTAGGCGGTGGCGGCGAGCATGGTCTGCACGGTGCCGAAGGCATACCAGTCGGCGCCGGTGACCAGCCAGATGCCCAATGCGCTGGTCATGCCCAACGCGATGGCAATGTGTACGCCGATGGCGACCAGGCCAACAAGAGAGACGATCAGCAGGACGGCGGTATTAACTTCAAACACTTTGATGATACTCGCTTTTTGCTGATCTGGATTAAGAAGAGGCGTCCGGCGGGACTTTGGAATCCAGCAGTTCCGGATTGAACACGTCGATGTAGGCCATCACCAAATAGTTCATCATGGCCAGGCCGCTGCCGACCATGACGGTCCAACGGGCCGGCCACGACGGCACCCGGAGCGCGCCCTCGCCCTCGTATTCGCCGTCCACCCAAGACGCGATGCTTTCCTCCCAGCCGCCGGTGATGATCATCAGGAAGAAGGCTGCGCCCAGCAGGTAGCCGAAAGCCAGCAAAGTCCGCTGAACCTTGTCCGGCAGATGCTCGACCAGGAAGTCCGCCTTCAGCATGGAGCGCGAGCGGATGGCGTAGCCGGCCTGCAGGAAAACGACGATGACGATGGACGCGGCGACAATTTCGGCGGTGCCGTAAATGGGATAGTCGAAGACGTAACGGCCGACGATATTGCCCATCACCAGGAACGCCAGCCCGAAGGCCCAGGCGGCCGCGGCGATCATCAGGAATTTCGACAAACGGTCACTGAAGGTGATGAGCGACAACGCTGTTCTCCATCGGCTTATCAGAAATAGCGGATCGTCAAAAAAGAAAGGCTGGGCAAATTGAATTGCCGGCCGAAGTTGGGCAACTGCCCCTTCGGCCGGCAATCAATTTATAGGCTAGGTCGTTCGGGCGCCAAGCTTATTTGACGACGTAACGCACCGGCCACGTGTAGCCAACTTCTTCGGCGGCATCCAAGGTGGCGTTCAGGATGGCTTTCGCCGGCCAGCCTTTCTTCTCCATTTCTTCGGCGTATTTTTGCGGCCAATGGGCCAGTTTCTTCGCCCAATCAAGACGCACGGAGGCGGGCAGGTCGTTGACCGTAATGTTCTTGCGCAGCCAATCCATGTCCTTCTTGTACCCGATCTTGTTGAACTCGCCGGTCTTCACGGAATACAGATCGGCAATCTCCTGGATGATCGGCTTGACGTCGTCGGGCAGGGTTTTCCAGTAGCGGTTGTTGACCGTCAGGCCGTGCCAGGTAATGGAGCCGAAACCGATGGTGGTGTAGTACTTGCCCACTTCATGCAGTTTGAACACCGGGCCCCAGGCGCTGGGGAACATGATGCCGCCTTCGGCGACGCCGGTCTTGATTTTCTGGTACCAGCCCGGCAGCCCGTCGGTCACCGGAATGATGCCCATGTTGGCCTGCTTCATCCAGTTCAGGTTGAGCCCGGCGCCGAGAATCTTGTGACCCTTGAGATCGGCGGTGGTTTTCCAGGGGAAGTTGGTGCCCAGGTTGTAGCCGCCGTCACCGATGATGGCGAGCAGGGTCTGGCCGTACTTCTGGAAATGCGTTTTTAGGCGCGGGAACTTTTTGTAAATCTTGTTGGCAATGGCGACGCTTTGCACCGGATCCATGGTGCCAAAGGGCAGCATGATCTGGAAGGCGTGCATGGGCAACTTGGAGGCTTCGAAGCAGTAGCAGAAACCGCCAATGTCGAGGACGCCGTTCTGAACGCCTTCAAAGACGTCGAACACCTTGACGATGGACCCTGAGTAACCTTCGATGTATTTGACCGTGTGGCTGGTCCGGGCTTCGATGGCCTTTTTCAGTTCCGGCTGGAAGAAATTCTTCATCAGTCCGGCGTAAACCACCGTCGGCGGGTGCCCCGAACCGATGCGGATGACGATTTCTTTGGCGTCGGCCTTGGTCGCCGAAAATGCCGATAAGCCAAGCGCCAGGGCGCCCGCCGCGGCGAGAAGTACAGGTTTCTTCAAAGACATTTTTTCCTCCCATTGAGGTGCCGGCGATCCGTCTGCGTTTGCATCGTTGTCCGTGGTTGAGACGGCCAGCAGGCACGCATTTCGTTGGTCCCCTATATGTTCCGGCGGATGCCGTATTCGGTCGAACGATAATTTCGACTAGATGCATGATATTCAGGAATACAGAGCCGGAATTGGCGTCATCGATTGGAATATATTTTGTTGTATTTCAATACCTTATCGGTCATCCTCGGTACCGTCACCAGGCCATGCGGCGGGGCACGATTGCTATTCACCGGTTTTTCGGTTTCACTGCCGCTACGCTCTCATACCGTGCCAGCTCCACTGCGCCGGGGGATCGCGAACCTGATGATGGAATTAAGGAGATTTCCAATGAAACTCATGCGGACCGCGCGGCGGTCGTTTCTGTTCACCATGGCCGGCGCCCTGGCTTTGCTGGCGCTTGGCAATGATCTGCTGGCCGCTGACAATATCCGCGTCGGCGCGCTTCGGTTTACCTCGCATTCGGCCAGTTTCGTGGCCTTTGAGCGCGGCTACTTCAAGGCCAACGGCCTCGACGTCGAGTTCAAGTTTTTCCAGGCCGCCCAGCCCATGGCCGTGGCCATTGCGTCGGGCGACGTGGATTTCGGCGTCACCGCGATTTCCGGCGGCCTGATCAATCTGGCCCAAAAAGGTGCCATCCGGGTTGTCGGCGGCGCCCTGCAGGAAGAAAAGGGCATCGATGGCCAATTCGTGTTGGTCTCCAAGAAGGCTTCGGATGCTGGCGTCGATTCCGTCGCCAAGCTGAAGGGCCGTTCCTTCGGCATCACGCAAACGGGTTCGTCCTTCCATTATATGGCATCGAAAATGGCGCAAGCGGAAGGCCTGTCGAGTAAAGACATCAAGTTTGTACCGCTGCAAAAGGTCGGTGCCATCATCGGCGCGCTGAAATCCAGCCGTATTGATGCCTGGTCCATTGTTCCGCATATCGCCAAGGGACTGTCCAAGAATCCTAACATTTCTATCATTGCCCGGGTCGGCGATTACATTCCGAACTATCAAGTGACCACGGTGTTCACGTCAGAGAAAAATGCCACGGGGAAACGTGATCTGGTGTCACGGTTCTTGAAATCATTCTCCCAGGGTGCTGCCGATTTTAATGCGGCCCTGGTCGACAAGACCGCCGGTGAGGCGGCCGCCGAGAACATGGTCAAGCTGATACACAAATATGTCTACGCCAGCCGGCCCTATGCCAAGGCCGCGCCGTCTATTCGTAACGGTGCCATGCGCATCAATAACGGCGCCAGGCTGAACCTGAAAAGCGTCAATGATCAGTTGCGCTGGTTCCAGTCGGAAGGTCTGGTGTCGAAGGACATCACCATCGATCTGTTGGTGGACAATAGTTACGTCGAGACGTTTTAGATATCGCGAAACCCATAATGGGTATCTGCCAACCCCACGATCAAATTCCTCCCTCCCCACCTTCGCGGGGGAGGGAGAATATGTGGTAGGGGCGGAGGTTTAACCGCATGGATCTGAGCCTGCGGCAGATCACCCACCGATACGACGACCTGGAGGTCTTGAAGGATATCTCGCTGGATATCCCGCAAGGCCAGATCGTCTGCATCATCGGCCCGTCTGGCTGCGGCAAGTCGACGCTGCTCCGGATGATCGGCGGCCTGGAGCAACCCAGCGAAGGCCAGGTGCTGCAAATCGGCGCGCCGCCGACGGATTCCCTCAATCCACTGACCTACATCTTCCAGGACTTCGCCCTGCTGCCCTGGCGCACGGTGGCCGGCAACGTCTCTCTGGTGCTTGAGGATCACAACATGGCGGCGGCGGACCGCGCGCGGATTATCACCGACGTCCTGGCGCGAACCAAGCTTGCCGATTTTCACGACGTGCTGCCGAAACAGCTGTCCGGCGGCATGAAACAGCGGGTCGCCATCGCCCGCGCCCTGGCCGTCAACCCGGCCGTCCTGATGATGGATGAACCCCTGTCGGCGCTCGACAGCCAGACCAGCGAATTGTTGATCGATGACCTGGTCGATCTCTGGACCCGCGAGCCGTTCACGGCGTGCTACGTGACCCACAATCTGGCCGAAGCCGTGCGGCTGGGCCACCGGGTCGCGGTCTTTTCGCGCCGCCCCGGCAGCCTGCGCGAGGTCGTCGAGATCGACATTCCCTTGCAGGACCGCAGTGACACGCATCCGAAGCTGGAGGCCATGCGCCAGCACCTGTGGAACCTCATGCGCGAAGAGGCCCAGGCGGCGGACCAGGAGTTGGCCGATGCTTGAGTCTCAAAAGCACGGCACGCCGGTGCCGTTCCGCGGCGGCGGCTTCGCGCCAACACCGAAACGCTTTGTCGGCCCGCTGACCTTCATTGCCCTGATCGCGATCTGGGAGTGGGGCTCGCAGTCGGGCTGGATCAGCGCCTTGGTTTTGCCGGCCCCGTCGGAGGCCTTCACCGCCTTTGTCGAGCTGGCGTCGTCGGGAAACCTTTGGAAGCACGTCAGCGTTTCCGTGCAGCGTCTGGTCATCGGCTGGACCTGCGGTACGGCACTGGGATTGCTGGTCGGCGTCGCCATCGGCCTGTTTTCCCTGGCCCGGGCTGGCTTGTCGCCGCTGGTCTCGGCGATCTTTCCGATCCCGAAGATTGCCTTGCTGCCGCTGTTCATCATCTGGTTCGGTATCGGCGAGGGGTCAAAAATCGCCACCATTCTGTTCGGTACCTTCTTCCCCACCGTCATCGCCGTCTACGGCGGCGTCGACAACGTCGACCGGGGCCTGATCCGTATGGGGCAGTCCTTCGGACTCAGTTGGTCCTCCATCGTCCGTAAGATCATCCTGCCGGGCGCCATGCCCGCCATCTTGTCCGGCGCGCGCATTTCAGCCTCCATCGCCATCGTCCTGCTGGTCGCCGCCGAAATGATCGGCGCCGAGTTTGGCATCGGCGCCTATGTGTTGTTGGCCGGCAGTCTGATGGCCACAGACCAGTTGATCGCCGGCGTCGCCATGTTGTCCATGCTGGGGCTCAGCGTCGCCTGGCTGATCGGCCGGGCGGAGCGGTATTTCCTGCGCTGGCGGACGTAGCGGGAATTTTTCGCCATCCCCTCATCCGGCGCTACGCGCCACCTTCTCCCCTAGACGAAGGGGTTGCATTCCCTCTCCCCATGGGAGACCTCTGCAAAACTCGAAAAACGTCGGCATTGGCGTCCTTATCTACTCCCTCCCCCCTGGTGGGGGAGGGTTGGGGTGAGGGGGCGGAAGCGCCGTCTGGCGCGGAAAAACTATCTTTTCCCCTCCGGGTTCCCACCCCCATCCCGACCTTCCCCCATCAAGGGGGAAGGAGAAAAAGGGCGCGGATTGATCGATTTGATCGATTTGCAGAGGTCTCCATGGGGAGAGGGAGGGGCCCGCGACCGAAGGTCGTGGGAGGGTGAGGGAATTAAGAACGCATTGCGCCGGCCTCCCTACAAGAGAAGCCGGCGCCCATCCGACTGCCAGGTACGGATGGTTTCAGGCGACGTGATCGATATCGACGAAGGTTTCGTTGTAGACCGCGCCGCGTTCGATATCGGCCCGCATGTCAGCCGGGATCAGGGCGTTGACCGTCTGGCCCGTGGGGCTGGTGGCGGTCCAGGTGCCCTTGGGGCTGTAGAGGATGCCGGGGCGCACCGCATCGGTGACCACGGCCGACAGATGCACCTCGCCCCGGTCGTTCCAGATGCGCAGGGTGTCGCCGTCGGTGATACCCTTGGCCCGCGCGTCGTCAGGATGGATTTCACAAACCTCCAGGCCCTGAGATTCCGAACAGCCGCCGAAGGTGGCGTTGGTGCGTTTCGATGACGATGGCGAGATGATCGAAAACGGCCGGTCGCGCTCGACCGGCTCGAAGCGCGGCACGCCGTAGCCGAAGCGGTCTTCCAGGCTTTGGCTGAAAAGTTCAATCTTGCCCGACGCCGTGCCCGGATTGTGGTTATTGCAGAGAATAAACGGCTCACCATCTCCGGCGCCGATCTTCATGGCCTTGTCCAGCGGGAAGGTGCTGGGCCGGTGGCCCTGCATGCGGGGATCGGTGGCGTCCATGGCCTGATCCATGAGTTCCTTGTCCGTGTCCTTGAACAGGGGTTCGTCATAGCCGAACCGCGCCGCCAGCCGGCGGAAGATTTCCGTGTTGGGCTGGGCCTCGCCGACTTTCGGGATCACCGGCTCGCCCCGCTGCAGATACATGGTGCCGTAGGCGCCGTAGAGATCGTCGATCTCAAAGTGGCTGGCCGCCGGCAGGACGACGTCGCAATAGGCCATGGAATCGGTCATGGCAATATCGGTCCCGGCGACGAACAGGTCCGGGTGCGAGAGCGCCTCGCGCATGCGGTTCTGGTCCGGGTGCGTCGACACCGGGTTGTGATTGTAGATGAAGGCCGCCCGGATCGGCGGGTCGAAACCATCGTCCAGGATCAGTTCCGGCACATCGACGATATTGACCGTCCGCGTGCCGTCCGGGATCAGGTCGGGTCGCTGCAGCTTGTCCGTGGTTTTCGGAAACGCATAGCCCGGCTTGGCGAACACCCCCGCGCCCAGGCGCCCGTGGTTGCCGGTCAAGGCCTGCAGGGCCATGGCGGACCGGATGCCCGAGCCGCCGGAGCGCCCGCGCTCGATGCCGTTGGCGACAGAGACGGAGACCGTCTCCGCCGCGAGATACCAATCGATCAGGGTCTCCACCTGATCGAGCGGCAGCTTGCAGGTCTCGGCCACCTGATCCAGCGTATATTTCCGCGCCTCCGTCATATAGGCGTCGAAGCCGTCCACCCATTCGTCGATAAAAGCCTGATCAAAGCCGCCGCGCCGTTCGAACTCAGCCGCCAGCGCCATGCCGAAGATGACGTCCGTGCCGGGCTCGATCTGCAGGAACAGGTCCGCCTGCTCGGCGATCTTGATGCGCCTGGGATCGATGACCACCAGCTTCGCGCCGTTCTTCCGCGCCGCCTTGATCACGCGGGCCAGGTGCAGGTTCGACACCGTCACGTTGTTGCCCCAGATGACGATCAGGTCGGCGTGCGCCGCCTGTTCCGGGTCCATGCCCGGCGCGCCCCCGAACAGACTGTCGTAGCTTGAGCCCCGGACGATGCCGCAGAGCGGCCCCCGGTTGACCAATGACGCGCCCATCTTGTGGAAGAACCGCCGGTCCATGGAGCCCGCCGCCAAGTCCCCGTGGGGACCGGCATAGTTAAAGGGCAGGACGGACTGCGGCCCGTATTTGTCGATGGCGCCGGAGATGCCGGCGTGGATCAGGTCGAGCGCCTCGTCCCAGGAAATGCGCTCGAATTCGCCCGACCCCCGCGGCCCCGTGCGCTTCATCGGATAACGCAACCGGTTGTCGCCA
>CAZQPC010000222.1:0-9144 GCA_964595005.1 uncultured Magnetovibrio sp. | reverse complement strand
TCCGTACCGGCCGAAACGCAGCTGGTGGTCCCGGAGACGCCGAAGCCAGAGCCGGAAAAGGAAGTCAGCGTCGAATCGGTTTTCGGCGAGACCCCGGTCCCCGCCGATACGGAACCCGATAAGGATCCGCAGGCGCTCTAAGCCCCGATCGCGTGCCTGTCTATACGGCCGGCGTCAGATTGACCGGCCGGCCTTCCTCGCCGGGCTCGTGATCCTGATAGGCAATGCACGATTCGCAAGGCGTGCCGGTGACGTCCTTTCTCAGATTGGCGTCCCGGAGCTTTCGGAAGGCGGCGCTGTTCCAGGCCTCCGCGAACGACATCTTGTTCAAGTCCCCCATATTGAAGCGGCCATCATGGTCGAAGCAACAGGCCGCCAACTTGCCGTCGTAGGTAATGTGGCCTTCGGTGAAAATCGACCAGCACGGCAACGGGTCGCGCATGGCGCCGGCGCGGCCGACATTGCCGGCGACCGGCGTGGTGCCCCGGGCGCCGGCGGTCAGCCCGGCCTGCCCGTAAAGCGGCAACCAGTAATGTTCATCGACGGAATCTTCGATCAGAGCGACCGCGTCTTTCATCATTTCGTGCTGTTCACCGTCGTATTCGATGGATGAGGCATAGAGGCCGCAGCGGTGCCCGGTTTCGGCTTCCACATCATCGCGCATTTTTTTCGCCGCCCGGATGTTGTCGACAATTTGGTAGAACGCATCGACACCGGTGATTTCCTTGCACTGGTCGGGGCCGGCGAAGTTGAAGGAGAATTTCAAGCTGTCCAATCCCGCCGCGAAACACGCCCGGGTCTTGCCCGGTAGGGCCATGCGCCCATTGGTGGTTAGGAAAATGTAGGGAAATTTGGCCTCGCGTTTGGCAAAGGCAATGGCTTCGGCGAGGCGCAGATAAAGGAACGATTCGCCAAGATAGAACATCCCCAGTTCCTCGACGCCGGCCTCGCGCATCTCCACGGTAATGCGCTTGAAGAAGTCGAAGTCCATGTCCTGTTTTTGCCGCAGCTTGAAGGCCGACGCACAGAAGAAACACTGGAAATCGCAGCGCGCGGTCAGCTCGATCTTGACGCTGGGCGGCGGCGGCGGCGTTATGGTGCGGAAGTCAGGCGGAATACGGGTGATGTTGTCGATGCGCTCGGTGATGGTCATGCAATGGGGCTCCTGATGGCGAAATCTCACCATCTTCATGGCCGGCCCCGTCGCATGGCGCATTGACTTGCGTCAAGTGGCGCCGCCTTGCAGCTTCGCCACGCAGGCCATTTCCACACAGGCGCAGAACACCTCCATGGCCTGTTCCACTTCGGCAATGCCCGGGAAGGTCGGCGCCAGACGGATGTTGCGGTCGTGGGGATCATTGCCATGGGGCCAGGTGGAGCCTGCCGGCGTCAGCTTGACGCCGGCCTCACCGGCAAGGCGTATGACGTCGGCGGCACAGCCGTCCAGCACATCGACGCTGACGAAATAGCCGCCCTTCGGTTTTTTCCAGGTGGCAATTCCCTTGCCGCCCAGGTGTTGTTCCAGGGCCGCATCGACGGCCGCGAATTTCGGTCCGATCAGGGCCGCCTGTTTGTCCATATGGGCCAACAGGCCGGCCTGATCACCGAAAAACCGGAGGTGGCGGAGCTGGTTGATCTTGTCGAAGCCGATATTGGCGTAAAAAAGCTTCTTCAAGGCATCGGCGACGTTGGTTTCCGACGCCGCCAAGACCGCGATGCCGGCCCCCGCATGGGTGATCTTCGAGGTTGAGCCGAACATCAACACACGGTCCGCATCGCCGGCCTGCTTGCAGGCATCCAACAGGTTCTTGACGGTCGCCGGCCCATCGCCCAGGTGATGCACGGCGTAGGCATTGTCCCAGATGACGCGGAAGTCGGGCGCCGCGACGGGCATGGTGGCCAGCCGGTCAACGACGGCGTCGGCATAGACCTCCCCCGACGGATTGGAGTATTTGGGCACGCACCAAATGCCCTTCACCGAAGCATCGTCCGCGACCAGGACCTCGACGGCGTCCATGTCTGGGCCGTCGGGCGTCATGTCGACGGTGATCATCTCGATCCCAAGGCGTTCGCAGATGGCGAAATGCCGGTCATAGCCGGGCACCGGGCAGATGAACTTGATCGGGCCCCCGTCCTTCACTTGATCGTTCCATGATGCATTGCCGCCCGGCATGCCGTGAAGCATGGCGCCGCTGATCGCGTCGTACATCAGGTTCAGGCTGGAATTGCCGCCGACCACCACTTCCTCGGCACTGACGCCCATATAATCGGCAAAGAAGGCGCGGGCCTCCGGAATACCGGCCAGAAGACCATAATTGCGGTAATCATCGCCGCCGGCGCCATCGGTTTCGCCGGCGCCGACAATGGTTAAAATACCGTCCGCCAGGTCCAGTTGATCGGGCCCCGGCTTGCCGCGGGTCATGTCGAGGGCCAGATTGCGGCCGCGCAGCCGGTCGTAGGTCTGGCGCACCGCTTCGGCGGTGCCAGCCAGTTCATCGGCGCTTTGTTGTGTCAGGTCCATGATCCCCTCCTCATGCGGTCACTGGAACAGTGTAGTTCAAACCAAGGCGCCCGCCGTCCACGTAGACGGTTTCGCCGGTCACGTAACTGGCGTCGTCGGAGGCCAGAAACACCGCCACGGAGGCGACCTCATCGGGTTCCCCCATGCGGCCCATGGGCGTGCGCGACATGATCCGGTCGCTGGCCGCCTTGTCGGTCATCAGGGAGCGCGCCATCTCCGTGCCGATGGTGCCCGGCCCGATGGCGTTGACCCGCACGCCGCGGCCCGCCAGCCCCAGCGCCATGGCGACGGTCAACTGTTTCACGCCGCCCTTGCACACGGCGTAGGACAAGATCTCCGGAATGGTGATCAGCGCCTGGATCGATGACATGTTGATAATCGCGCCGCCGCCGTGATCCACCATATGGCGGGCCGCCGCCTGGTTGGTCAGAAAATAACCCTTCAGGTTGACCCGGAGCACCCGGTCGAAGTCGTCTTCGCTCAATTCCAGGGGATCGGCGATGTGCAGGATGGCCGCATTGGCCAAGGCCACGTCCAGCCCCCCATAGGTTTCCACGCAAGCCGCGACCATGGCGTCGACCTGACTTTTGTCACCCGTATCACAACTCACGGCCAAGGCCTCACCGCTGGCATCGCGGATCAGCGCCGCCGTTTCCTCGACACCTTCGGTATTGATATCGGAGACCACCACCCGCGCCCCTTCCCGGGCGAACCGTTCGGCACAGGCCCGGCCCAGACCCTGGGCGGCGCCGGTGACGGCGCAGACTTTTCCTTCAAGACGCATGGCGATTTCTCCGCGTGTGTGGCCTCAATCCCGGCATGTTAGCGCCGGCGGCCGGAAAGTGCCATGTGGGTTGGTCGTCCGTCGTGCTTTCCGAAAAATGTTACAGCGCGTTCAAGCGCTTGAGGAAGGTCGCCTTCAACTCGTCCTCCGTGCGGCCCCGGTCATAACCGGGTGACAGGATCAGTTCAGCCGCGCTGACGTCGGTGACCACGTAGGCCGACATATAGGGCGCGGTTTCGGCGAAGTCGGCGTCGAACCGGGTCCGCATGTCCGGCGCCGCATCGCCTTTGATGATCGTCGTTGCCGTGCCCGTCACGCGAACGGCCTTGCGGGACAGGACATCGGTAAAACATATCTCGATGGCCGGGTTGGCACGCAGGTTCGCAAGGGTGCCCGGTGAGCGGACATTGCCGAAGGCCAGCCTCCTGGTGTCAATGATCACGAAGGTCGCCTTCGGCGACACGGATGGCGTGCCGTCGCTATTGACCGTGGCAACAGAGCCGGCGGAAAAATTCCGGATCAGTGTTTGCATTTCTTCGGTAAGCACAGCGGCGGCCTCGCAGAAAATTTAATTCAGGTTCCCGAAACTAACGAATTAACGTATCTCATCGGAGGTCCATTTCCGAATAAACTATCGGGCCATTCGGAATTAATCGTTTCGAACATTCCCCGGTTGGAACGCCAATTGGTCGACTTGGTCCCCATGAGCCGCGCCCGGCCATGAACATTCATCATTCGAAACATTTCGAAACGCACATCCCCGTGTGTCCGGGGCTATGGTTCTGGCATGGCAAAGCATCACATGTCATGATTTGACGGGAAGAGCAGGGAAAGGGATACGGATGCGCTGGATAATATGCGTCATAGGCTTGAGCGTCGCGGCCATGGGCGGTGACGTGTGGGCCAGCGGCGCCAAGAAAAAGGACGCCTTGGCCTGGAAGCCGCCGACCCACATTCAGATGGTGCCCATGATGGTGCCGGCGGGCCGCACCACGGTGCCGATGACATTCTTTCTTGAGGCCACGAAGCGGCAAAAATCCGAGGATATCTGCAAGCGCATGCCCAGGGTCCGTGACGCGGTGTTGCGGGTGCTGTCGAAAAAACCGATCCCCGTAAAAAACCGCCGGCTGGTGTTGGGCGGGCTGGATACGCGCATGCTCAAACCCATCAACAAAGCGGTCGGGCACCGCTACGTCAAAAAAGTGTTCATCTCCAAGGGCGCGGTTCGCATGGGCACGGGAAAAATTAAATTCAGGCCCTACGCGGAGATCGACGGCTGCGTGAACATCCTGCGCTCGGAGAAGGAGCGCGAACAGGCGGAACGGGCGGCGAAGAAATAACCGCGCGCATCTCCTGCTTCGGGGACGATGATCATTCCGCCAGATGAAAATCCATCAGATAAGGGTCGGCCCGGATGGCCACCTCGTTTTCGACCAGACTGCCGCAGCCGGGACAGAAGAACTGACGGAACACCGGATCGTCGTCAATGAACCGGGCCGGGTCGCCGATCAGCGGATTGGACGTCGTGACGGGCATGTCTTCGCAAACGCATCCGTCCTTGTAGTTGCCGCCCGCCGCCGCAAGCTTGGTCGCGCATTTGGCGCAGCAGTAATCGCTGCCGCGAAGATGCAGGTTCTCGGTCAACTCCAAGGTCACCGGCGCGTCGGCCTTTTCCGCCGCCCCATTTCCACAACGCTTCGCCCTGCGTGCGGCGCGTAGGGCATCGGTCGCCGCCTGATCGATGCCGCCGTTCTCCAAGACCACGCCATAGATTTCCAGGGCCGTCTCAGGCGTCACGGAATACTGGTCCACATCGGCACGCACGCTGGCCGGATCGCGCTCCAGGGGATCGCCGAAGCCGCCGGCGGCGCTGCACAGCACGGCGTAGACATCATCGGGGGCTTGCGTGAACTCGATCTGGCGCAGTTGCAGCGTCACCTCGTCGCCCTCAAGCTCGGCCATGTCCTCGACCAGGGTGCTTTCAGCCATGGCGTCCAGGACGTTGCTTGAGCGCAGGAACCGGTAGCCGTTTGTCGACCCCGGATAGCCCCCCATCATGCCGGTCGCCGTCGGCGTGGCGTTGCCTGACGACAAGGTGTCGTGAATGATCTGGTCGGTATTGTGGGGAATAAAGCAGCTCTCCGCCGACAAGCCGCCCCGATATTTACCGGCGCCGCCGGAATCCGGCATTTCCTTGCGGTATAGGAACAGCACCGGGAAGTCCTGTTCCGTATGTTCCACATTCGGCATCTTGCAGATTGGCGTACGCGCCTGGCCGCCCGTGGAAATGCCATCGCCGTTGGAAAACGCGCCGATGGCGCCGCCGATGGGATCGACCAGGATATAGCCGTAGCGTTCGCCCCACTGGTCGATACCGCGGAAGATGGTCGCCGGCCACTGGCTGGTGCCGCCGATGCAGATGATGTCGCCGCGCATGTCGGGGTCGGCGTAGATCATCTTCGAAATGGCGTTGTAGGCGGGATAGAGGGAAATTTCCATGGCCTGGATCGGCGCCGTGGAGACCGATGCCGGGTGGGTCGCGCAGTTCAATGTGCCCAAGGTCGGATCAAAGGTGATGTGGCGCAACGCCCCGCCCGGCGCGAAGTTCTGGTCCCAGCACAAAAGCTGATTGATGGCGACGATCACCGAGCCGCGCCAGCCCGAATAGGTGGCGTTCATGGCGCCCGACTGCGGTGCCGTGCCGTGATTCTCAAAGGTCAGTTTGTGGCCTTCCTTGCGCACACTCAACACGACCCGGTGGGTGGAACGGTCGCCGGGCTCGGCGCATTCCACGTAGGTGCGGTCCTGCCAGACGCCGTCGGGCAAGCGTGACATCTTGTCCAGATAGGTCTTTTCGCCGTCGTCGATAATCTTCCGCATGACGCCCTTCACGGTCTTCGGGCCATAGCGTTCGATCATCTCCAGCAGACGTTGGCGGGCATTCATGTTGCCGGCCATCTGGGCGCGGAAGTCCAGCGCCACCAAGTCCGGCTTGCGCGATGAGCGCAGATACAGGTCTTCGATATCCTTCCTGATTTCCATGTTCTCCAGGATTTTCACCGGCGGCAGCATGATGCCCTCGTCGAAACTGTCGCGGGCCGAGGGGCAGAAGCTGCCCGGCGTGATGCCGCCGATGTCGTATTGATGCAGGCAATTGGTGATCCAGGCGAACAGCCTGCCGTCCCAAAACACGGGGCAGAGCAGCATGACGTCCTGCTGATGCGCGGCGCCGACCCAGGGGTCGTTGGCCAGAAACATATCGCCGTCGTTGATTCCCGGGTTCTCCGAACGGTTCTCCAGTATCCACTTTACCTGCGTATCGGCGACCCCGGACATGTATTGCATGAACGGCCCCACATACACGAACTCGGCGTCTTCGGTCATGATGGTGGGGTTGAGATCAAGGGCATACATGGCGATGGGCGAGCCCGATACCCGCTGGATGGTGCCGCCGTGTTCCTCGTTGATATTCCACATACCGTGGCGCACGACCTCGAAGGTGACCGGATCGATTTCCGGGTCGTGTTCAGTGTGCAGCGTCAGTTTGTCGGAAATATTGAGTGTGGCGGCGGGCACGTAGGGGTTGGTGACGCCGTCAAAGTCCAGATGCCCCAGTTCGCTGATGCGTTTCAGGTCCGTATCACTCATCACCCGCCTCCAACTCGATCTCGACATTCCCATAGGCGTCCACCGAAGCGCGGCGCCCCGGATGTACGACCACCGTCGTATCGCTGGTCTCGATCACCGCCGGCCCGGTGATGTGATTGCCGGGCAACAGATGTTCGCCCCTGAAGACAGGCGTCTCGGCAACGGCGTCGTTTTGCCGCCAGAAAATCGGCCGGGGGCTCAGTTGCGCGGCCGCCGGGATGGCATCCGTCATTTCTGCCGATACCAAGGTCGGTTTCGCCGTCGCCGCGCTGGCCCGCACCCGGAAGGTCACGGCTTCCAGCTTGGCGCTGAGGAACGACGCGCCCTTGCCGTAAATTTGTTGGTAAAGCGTATGGAAATCCCCATGGATGGCGGCCACCGCTTGCGCCGACAATGCCGGGCCCGGCAGGGGCACTTCGACCTCGTTGATCTGACCCTTGTGGCGGACATCAAGGGTGCATTGGAACACCTGGGTTTCGGGGGGCGCTTTCTCCGCCGTCAGCTGGGCCCGCAAATCATCGACCATGCGGGCGAAATTCGCGTTCAAGGCGCCGGTATCGAAGGGGGACGTCATGATGTCCACGTGTTCGGCGATGTGCAGCATATCCGCCGACGCGGCGCCAAAGGCGCACCAGGTGGACGCCATCCGGCCCTGCGGCACGATGACTTTCTTGACGCCCAGTTCAAAGGCGAAGACGCCGGCATGCATGGGCCCGGCACCGCCGAAGGCGAACAGCACGAAGTCGCGCGGATCGAATCCCTTCTGGATAGTCATGCGGCGGATCAGATCGGCCATCTGGTATTCGGCAATGGTGACGATGCCCGACGCACAGGCCAGCATGTCGAAACCGACTTTTTCGCCAATCTCCGTGATCGCCGCTTCGGCCGCCACCCGGTCCAGTTGAACACGTCCGCCGGCGAACGAATCCGCGCCGATATAGCCCAACACCAGCGCCGCGTCGGTAACCGTCGGCACGGTGCCGCCGCGGCCGTAACAGACCGGCCCCGGCTGGGCGCCGGCACTGTCGGGGCCGACATGCAGGGTGCGGGTGCGTTCGTCGGCGCGGACCAAACTGCCGCCGCCGTTGCCGATGGCCTGAATATCGACCTTCGGCAGAAAGTATTCGTATTGGTTGACGTTGGAGACATAGGAGAACGCCGGCTGGCCCCCGTGGATAATGCCGACATCGAAGGACGTGCCGCCCATGTCCGTGGTGATGACATTGGCCTGTCCAACCAGATCGCCCAAGTAGCGCGACCCCGTAACCCCGGATACGGGGCCGGAATCCAGGGTCAGCAACGGCGCCGTGCGGGCCCGGTCCAGTGAGATTGTACCGCCGCCGCATTGGGTGATCTGCATGGGCTGCGGGCTGCCCAGGTCTTCCACCGTTTCACCCAGGCGGCCGAGATACCCGGACGTCACCGGGCCAATGTAGGCATTCAAGGCAACCGCCGTGGTCCGCTCATATTCCCCCCACTTCGGCACCAGATCGGTCGACAGGGTGACGAAGATGCCCGGTGCGCGTTCACGGATCATCTCGGCGACCCGGCGTTCATGGCCGGGATACTTGAAGGACCAAAGGAAACAGATGGCGATGGCCTCGACACCGGCGCCGACCAGTTTGTCGATGGCCGCCGCCGCCTCGCTCTCATTCAGCGGCACGACCACCTTGCCAAACAGGTCAACCCGCTCCGAGACCCCTTCGATCAGGGTTTTCGGTACCACGGGATCGGGCTTTTTGCTTTCCGGGAAGTGCACGACCTTTTTGATCTCACGGCCCGTAAAGCCGCGCGAGCCGCGCATGATATGAATGACGTCGTTGTGGCCACGCGTCGTGATCAGACCGACTTTCGCGCCGCGCCGCTGGACGACGGCGTTGGTGCCGACTGTGGTGCCGTGGGTTAACAGCCGGGTCTGGTGGCAAAGCTGCTGCACGCTGAGCCCGATGGTCTCGGCGCCGGCGCCCAGGGCGTCGATCATGCCTCGGGCGAAATCATTAGGCGTCGACGGCGCCTTGGCGGTGGTGACAACGCCGTCGGTGTCGATGATCACGCAATCGGTGAAGGTGCCGCCGATGTCGACGCCGACAAGATATCTGCCCGGTTCCGTATCTAAGCTGTCCATGGGTATTGGTGTTCCGTCGCGTCAAGGCGGGCCCGATGTTGGCAGAGCCCCGGCCCGGAGGAAACG
>CAZQPC010000221.1:0-9155 GCA_964595005.1 uncultured Magnetovibrio sp. | reverse complement strand
CGGCGACATTACGGCAGCCAAATTGAAACCCCTGGCGGAGAAGTATTACGGGGCCATTCCGGCGCAGCCGCCGGTCGTCCGCAACCGCGCCCAGGAGCCGCCTCAGAAGGCGGCGCGGCGCGTCGTCCTGCGCGACAAGCGGGTCCGCCAGCCCAGTTGGCGGCGCACCTTCATCGCGCCGACCCTGCAATGGGGCGACAAGGCCGACGTCTATCCTTTGGAAGTGCTGTCCGACATTCTTGGCGGCGGCGCGTCCAGCCGCCTCTACCGGCGGCTTGTCGTGGAAGGCAAGAAAGCCGTCTCGGCTGGCGCCTACTACAGCAGCGACGACCGCGGCCCCGGGCGATTTGTCTTTCGCGCCAGCCCGCGTGGCGCGGTCACCATGGCGGAACTGGAAAAGGCCGTGGAGGCGGAAATCGCCGACGTGGTCAGGAACGGCGTCACCGCCGACGAGGTCCGCCGTGCCCAACAGCGGATGACCGCCGAAGCCGTCTACGCCCGTGATTCACTGCGCGCCGGCGCCCGGGCGCTGGGCAGTGCCCTGGCCGCCGGCATGACCATTGAGGATGTTGAGGCGTGGCCGGACCGCATCGCCCGGGTGACGCCGGCACAGATTCAAGCTGCCGCCAAGGCGCTGTTCGACACCAACCGGTCGGTCACGGGCCTGCTGTTGCCGGCGAAGGGGAGCTAGGATGATGACCGTAAGCCGCTTTCTTGTATGCGCCGCCATCGCGGTATTGGCCCTGGCGCAGCCAGCCCAGGCGATCGACATTCAACGGATCGAGAGCCCCGGCGGGATCAAGGCCTGGCTGGTCGAAGATCATACCAATCCCATCATTTCGCTGCGCTTTGCCTTTCGCGGCGGTGCCGGCCTGGATCCGGCGGGCAAGCAAGGCCTGGCCAATCTGGCAGCATCGACCATGGACGAAGGGGCGGGCGATCTGGATTCCCAGGCCTTCCAGAAAACCCTGGAAGACAAGTCCATCCGCATCAGTTTTGATGCCGGCATGGATAATTTCGGCGGCCGTCTGCAGACCCTGGTGCGGCACCGCGACGAGGCGTTCCGATTGCTGCGCCTGGCCTTGACTGCGCCGCGTTTCGACGCCGATCCCGTGGAAAGAATCCGCACCCAGATACTTGTCGGATTGAAACGCGACGAAGAGGACCCCCACAGCATTGCCGGCAAGGCCCTGCGCAAGGCGCTATACGGCGGCCACCCCTACAGCCGCTCATCGGATGGCACTCAGGTCAGCGTCAAGACCATCACCGCCGCTGACCTCAGGGGCTTCGTCGGCCGCCGCCTGGCGCTGAATAATCTGGTCATCGGCGCCGTCGGCGACATTTCGCCCGAGCGCCTGTCGGCGTTGTTGGATCAGACGTTCGGCAAGTTGCCGACCACGGCGGCGCCCTGGAAGCTGGCGGATCATCGTGCCAACACGGACGGCCGTACCGTGGTCATCGACAAGAACGTGCCGCAAAGCGCCATCATGTTCGCCGACCAGGGATTGATGCGCGCCGATCCGGATTTCTATGCGGCCTTCGTGATGAACCATATTCTCGGCGGCGGCGGCTTCACCTCACGGCTTTATGGGGAGATCAGGGAGAAGCGCGGCCTCGCGTATTCCGTCTCCACCGGCCTCAACCCCCGCGACGCCAGCGCCACCACCGTCGGCGGCGCCGGCACGGCCAACGCCCGGGTCAAGGAGACCCTGGACATTCTGAAGGCGGAATGGGGACGCATGGCTGAGGCGGGGGTGACGGCCAAGGAACTGGGCGATGCCAAAACCTATCTGACCGGCGCCTATCCGCTCAGGTTCTCCGCGTCGGGGCGAATCGCCCGCATGCTTGTGGGCATTCAATTGGCCCATTTGGGAATCGACTACGTCAAGCACCGCAACGGCTTTATCGAAGCTGTCACGCGCGCCGATATTGCGCGGATCGCCAAAAAACTCTTGGACCCCAAGCGCTTGGTGACCGTCGTCGTCGGCCGGCCGGACGGTGTCACGGCGACGCCGTGACCGCCGCCCGCCGCCGGCTGGCGAGCCGGCCCGGCCTCTGGTAATCTCCGTCGACCCTTTCGCATCCAGGAAAGTCCCGGAAAGCTCATGACCCGGATCACCGATTCCGCTGCCTGGCAGGCGCTGGCCACCCATTATGATGACACGGTGGCGATGACCCTTGCGGACATGTTCCGATCCGACGCCGCGCGCTTCGCAACCTTGTCACGCGAACACGGCGGCCTTCTCCTCGATCTCTCCCGGAACCGGCTCAGCGGGGACACTTTGGGCCGGCTGTTGGATCTCGCCCGGGCCGCCGATGTGGAAAGTTGGCGCCGGCGCCTGTTCAGCGGCGAGACCGTCAACGCGACGGAAGACCGGGCCGCCCTGCACACGGCACTGCGCGACCCGCGAGGCTTATTTGGTGCCCCCGTGACCAACGATATCGTTGCAACCCAAGGCCGGCTGGCATCCTTCACGGCGGCGGTTCGGGACGGCACCGAGGGCGGCGTTGGCGGTCAACCGTTCCGCGATGTCGTCGCGCTGGGCATCGGCGGATCGCATCTCGGGCCGCTGTTTGCGGCGTCCGCCCTCGGTGACCGCGCCGGCCCCCAGGTGCATTTCGTGGCCAATGTGGACGGCCATGCCCTGGATGCAGTGCTGCGCGCTGTGGACCCGGCGACAACCCTATTCGTGGTCGGCTCGAAAACCTTCACTACCCAGGAGACCATGACCAACGCGGCAACGGCCGCCGCCTGGCTGACGGCGGCCATCGGTGACGAAGCCGTCCAATCGCACGTCGCGGCCCTGACCGCGCGTCCGGATCGGGCCCTTGAATTCGGCCTACGCGAAGCCCGCATCTTCCCGTTCTGGGATTGGGTCGGCGGGCGGTTTTCCCTGTGGTCGGCGGCCGGACTTCCGGCAGCCATCGCCATGGGATGGACCGCGTTCGATGAGATGTGCGCCGGTGCTCATGACATGGACCGGCATTTCGTCGATGCACCTCTGGAAGACAACCTGCCGGTGCTGTTGGCCCTGGCCGGCATCTGGAACGTCAATTTCGAGAACCTGGGCGCCCACGCCGTTGTTCCCTACGACGAACGGCTGCGCCACCTGCCGGCCTTCCTTCAGCAGTTGGAAATGGAAAGCAACGGCAAGGGCGTGTCGCGGACGGGCGAGGTCTTGGAAGCGGCTGTGGCGCCGGTGGTGTTCGGCATGGCCGGCACCAATGCCCAGCACACCTTCCATCAATGGCTGCACCAGGGGCCCCGCCAAGCCGCCGTCGATTTCATCGCCGCGGCCCGCCCGGCCCACGACCTTGCCGGCCACCATGACAAGCTGATCGCCAATATGCTGGCCCAGGCCGAAGCCCTGGCCTTCGGCACGGATGGCGAAGGCGACCCGCACAAGGCGTGTCCCGGCAACCGGCCCAGCACGACCATCCTGGTTGAGCAATTGGACGGGCGCCGCCTGGGCATGCTGATCGCCCTTTATGAGCACAAGGTGTTCGTCCAGGGTGTCATTTGGGGCCTCAACAGCTTCGACCAGTTCGGCGTCGAGTTGGGCAAGGACCTGGCGGCGCGCCTGTTGCCTGCGGCCCAGGGCGGTGAAATGGGCAATGAGACCGGCGACGATCTGGATTCTTCCACAGCCGGGCTGCTGGCTCAATTTCACACCTGGCGGGATGGCACCCCATGACCCTGCCGATGACCCTGAGACGGCTGCCGGAAACCTTGGTCAACCGCATCGCCGCCGGTGAAGTGGTCGAACGGCCGGCATCGGTGGTCAAGGAACTGGTTGAGAACGCCATCGACGCCGGGGCCACGCGCATTGATGTGACCGTTTCGGACGGCGGCCAGACGGCCATGACCGTCACCGACGACGGCGTCGGCATGAGCCCCGACGATCTGACCCTCGCCATCGAACGCCACGCCACCTCGAAGCTGCCCGACGATGATCTGGTCGATATCCGCCATCTGGGATTCCGCGGCGAGGCCCTGCCCTCCATCGGCGCCGTCAGCCGCCTCGCCATCACCAGCCGTACCGCCGACGCCGACGAAGCATGGAGGCTCACCGTTGAAGGCGGGCACATCAGCGCGCCACAGCCGGCGGCCCATCCGAAAGGCACCCGGGTCGAGGTCCGCGATCTGTTTTACGCCACCCCGGCCAGGCTCAAGTTCATGAAAACGGCGCGCACGGAAATGAACCGGGTTGTCGAAGTGATGAAGCGCCTGGCCATGGCCCACCCGGCGATCGGTTTCACCCTGTCCGATGGCGACCGCCGGCGCCTTGACGTGGCGCCCGAACAGGGCGATCTGTTTTCCGCCCGCCTGGGCCGCCTGGGGGGCCTCATGGGCCGCGACTTCGCCGACAATGCCCTGGCCATCAACGCCGAACGCGAAGGACTCGGCCTAACCGGTTACGTGGGCTTGCCGACCTTCAACCGCGGCAACGCGGCCTTGCAATTCCTGTTCGTCAACGGCCGCCCGGTCAACGACCGCATGCTGTACGGTGCCCTGCGCGGTGCCTACCGGGATTTTCTGGCCTCCGACCGCTACCCGGTGGTGGCGCTGTTCATCTCAGCACCGTCCGACAGCGTCGACGTCAACGTGCATCCGGCGAAGACCGAGGTTCGGTTCCGCGACAACGGCCTGGTGCGCGGCCTGATCGTCGGCGCCATCAAGCACGCATTGGCCGGCGCCGGGCACCGGGCGTCGACCACCGTCGCCGACGCGGCGCTGGGCGCGGCACGGGCGGAAGGCGCCATGCCCCTGGCCTTCGGCCATCGGCCAAGTGCCGCCATGGGGCCGGCCTACAATCGCGGCCTGGCCGAAGAGATCACCGGCTTTCACGCTCCCCTGCCGGGCATCAGCGGCGCCCCGACGGCGTCCGTCGTCGCCATGACCGAAACGGACAGTACCGCCGACTATCCTTTGGGGGTGGCCCGGGGCCAGGTGCACGCCACCTACATCGTCTCGCAAACCGCCGACGGCATCGTCATCGTCGACCAGCACGCGGCCCACGAACGCCTGGTCGAGGAGCGCATCAAAAATTCCCTGGCCGCCGACGGGGTGCCGCGCCAGGGCATGCTGATCCCGGAAGTGGTGGAACTGGATGACGCCGCCGCCGAGCGCCTGCTTGCCCGGACCGGCGAACTGGCCGAGCTGGGCCTGGTCATCGACAGCTTCGGCAACGGCGCCGTGGTGGTCCGCGAAACGCCGGCGTTGCTGGGCGAGACGGATATCCAGGGCCTGATCCGGGACCTGGCCGATGACCTGGCGGCGTTGGACGAGGCCATTGCCCTGAAGGACCGCATCGGTGACGTCTGCGCGACCATGGCCTGCCACGGCTCGGTGCGCGCCGGACGGCTGCTGAACGGTGATGAGATGAACGCCCTGCTGCGCGAGATGGAGGCGACGCCCCATTCCGGGCAGTGCAGCCACGGGCGTCCGACCTATGTGGAATTGAAGCTGGCCGATATCGAGAAGCTTTTCGGCAGGCGGTGATAACCGCCGGCAACGAATACCATCCCCAGTACTCACGCCGGAATTCGCGGCAATCCGATGGAACACCCTACTTGACGCTCCCCACCCCACCCGCTACTTAAAGCGCCTCTTCGGGCCGGGTTTGCCGGCCTCCCTATGGTGGCTGTAGCTCAGTTGGTTAGAGCACCGGCTTGTGGTGCCGGGGGTCGGGGGTTCAAATCCCCTCAGCCACCCCATTTCCTTCCGCATACGCTTCCGCCATTGGTCCCGTTCCGGACAGAATGACATTGGCCATGGATTGGCGTTATGCAGCCAGTACCGCAAGTTCGGACCAATGATGAATAACCAAACTACCGCCCGTAGGTTTTACGGATGGAAAATCTCCGATACGGAGGCAGAGTGATACGAAATGTCGATCCCTCGCCCTCTATGCTCTCTAAATTTATCTCTCCGCCCTGCTTCTCGACCAACTCCTTACACAGGAGAAGGCCCAGTCCCGTCCCGGTCTCGCCGCCGGTGCCCGCGGTCGACGTCTTCTCGTCCAGTTGGAACAGACGGATCGCTTTGTCAGCCGAAATGCCTACCCCAGTGTCTGAAATCTTGACCTCAGCCCAACTGCCATTCTGACGGGCGCTGACAGTAACGTTGCCCATTTCAGGCGTGAACTTGATGGCGTTGTTGACCAAATTGCGGATGATCATGTCGACCATGTGAGCGTCGGCAAATACGATAAGCGATTGCCTCCTCGTTCCAGTGAGCCGGATTGCCTTTTCCTTGGCGTTCAGTGCAAACAGCTCCAAATTCTTGTCGATGACGTCCTTCACGTCGACAGGGCCGGGTTCAAACTTCATTTGCCCTCTTTGCAGCCGTGACCACTCAAGCAGGTTTTCCAGCAATTTGAACACTTGTTGGGCCGAGCCGTGCATAAGGTCGCCATATTCGGCCACTTGGTCCTTGTTGAGGTCCGCGATCCCGCTGGACATTAGGCTCGAATAACCGAGCAAGGCATTAAACGGCCCCTTTAGGTCGTGGGCGATGATCGAGAAGAATTTGTCCTTCTCTCGGTTCAGCCTCTCCAATTCGTCACGCTGCACTTCAATCTCTTTCTCGGCTTGTTTTCGCTCGCTGATTTCGCGCTCCAAGTTTTCGATACCATTTTGGGTGTGCGTCATCATTTGATTAAAGGCGTTGTTTAAGGTGCCGATCTCGTCGGCGGTGGAAACATCGGCGCGGGCGTCGAGATAGCCGCTCTCCACCTGTTCGGCTATCCGCGACAGTCTAACCACTGGATCAACGACACGCCGCTGAACGTGAAAAAGGGCAAACAGGGAAAACAGTATCGTCAATATCACGAGAACGATCACCATTTGACGGTACTTCGTTTCCTGGGCACTCGCCTGTTTAACAGTGCTCAAGGTGCGGCTGTCGATCATTCTCACAAATTCGCCAATCGGGCGCATGATCTCCTTCTTGGCGTTATGGTATTCCTTGCTGTGAAGGATGGCGCGGGCATGGGCCGGATTTGGGGGCCGTTTGATGGACAATTCACCATTTCCATCGGCATATAGGCCCTTCATTGCACCGAAGGCCTGAGCTTCAAGGCGGGTTAGGTCGTCGGAATTTTTCTTCGCCTCTTCGAGCTTGGTCAACTCGCCCGGGGTCAGCCCGATCTCCTTCATCAGATCGATTAAGGCGGCAGGCGGACCGAAAGGCGACGGCCGCTCGCCGCCGGCGGTTACAATATCCCAATAGATGCGGTCATAGTCTTCAGGCCGCGGCGCTTTTCCATCGCGAATCGCCAGAATTTCATAAAAGTAATCTTCAAAGGCTGGATCGCCAGTCGCGGCGTAAGTGCGCACCATGCGGGTCAGATCATCCGAGCTTTGCCGGAGCTGGTGTGCCAGTTTGCGGGTCTCGAAGCGATGCTGTTCCGCCAGCGCCACCCGTTCATGGCTGTTAGCCAGCAGCCACATCGCGGTGACGATAGCGCTGAGCAAGGCGAGCAGAATCGAAAATATCATGATGACTTGAGCTTTAATGCTCATGGCCGCCTCTGCTTCGAATACTCTTTTAACTTTAGCACAGTTCGGTACTGACAACTTGTTTCACTTGGATTATGAGAAAAAGTTGGCGGTGATGAAAAGGAACCGTAGCGAGGCATTCAATACGGCTTCGAATCCTTTTCTATACATGACATTTTCGGGTCATCAGCACGCAATGCTGCCGAGATAAGTTCTTATCCTCTCTCAATGGCCAAGCCGCCGTGACGCTAAAAATTTTTCCAAATATAGGTTGAAATTCACAAACCGCCTGCCTATATCACGGTCATGCGCTGCGGAAGACCGGCAGTTGCAAGCTGTTTTACATTGTGAAGAGGACTCCGGCGCGGCTTTTTGGCCCATGCCAAATGATTGGCTTGTTGGCCCATGCCAAATGGTTGGCTTGTTGGCCCATGCCAAATGGTTGGCAATCGCCGGCACGGAGAACCGCCGGGACTGATGCAGTTGTGTTGGGCTCGGGGGTGATGAGATGAACCGTCCTGCGGTTGTGCCGATGTGCGCCGATCTCTGCCGGCAGACATTGAAGCGCAACGCAGCGCTCGCGGCGGTTTCGCCGCGGTCGCAGGGAAGAAATCCATCTTCTTCATTGCCTCTACGACCACGGCGCTTCTCTGCGTCCGCCGAGATGAATCTGAAACCCGATTGCGCAAAGGAATGACACACCGGTCTGGCCAACCCGGCCATCCCCAGACCTCACGCCGGGTATGACAAGAGTTTGGGCGCAACCAATCCCCAGACCTCACGCTGATATTCCAAGAGAGGCCGCGACCACGTAAAAAGTGGACATTCGAGGACAAATGCGACATCGGTCGCAATAACGGTCGCATGTGTGGACATGCCTAAGGCTTTGAATTCGTTCAAAACCCGCTGAATTCGTTAACGGAAATGCGTACATTGGCGTACGGATGCGTACGTTGGCGTACATTCGGATACAGACGGCGCCGGTTGCTTTTGCCATTGCCGCGATAAGATGGCCTAACGGGACCTTTGGCGGAATTGCGGCGCCCCGCATGATCCGCTATCACCAGCGGATGACGGCCAAGGACAAGGATCGGACTGCGCCATGACCCCGAGCGTCTATTTTTCCGAAGAACACACCATGCTCCGCGACCAGCTCCGGCGGTTCATCGCCGAGAAGGTCGAACCGGTTGGCGCGCAGTGGGAGGCCGACGGCATGACGCCGCGCGGCGTACTGCGCGAGATGGGCGAGCTCGGCTTCTTCGGTATTCGCTATCCCGAAGCTTACGGCGGCTCCGAGATGGACACCCTGGCCACCGTCGTCCTGGCCGAGGAACTGGGGCGATCCACCTTCGGCGGCTTCGCGGTCACCGTTTTGGTGCACACGGACATGGCGTCGCCGCATCTGGCCAACGCCGGCAACCCCGAACAGCTGGCCAAATACATGCCGGGCATCATCCGAGGCGAGACCATCACCGCCGTCGCCGTCACCGAGCCCGATGCCGGATCGGACGTCGCCGGGTTAAAGACCCGCGCCGTTCGTGACGGGACGGACTGGGTCATCAACGGCGCCAAGATGTTCATCACCAACGGCGTGCACGGCGACCTGTTCTTCGTCGCGGCGCGCACCAACCCGGACGCCAAGGGCTCCAAGG
>CAZQPC010000220.1:0-9230 GCA_964595005.1 uncultured Magnetovibrio sp. | reverse complement strand
CTAAGATACTCTGCACGGGATAGTTGGATTGTTGCAGCGGGCGCAGTAGCAATCGAGATGGTGTGGTTTGTGTCAGTCATCGAGTTCTGAAGTGATTGAGAACATCGATTATCTTGACAATTAGTAGTATGTATTACAAATGTAGTGCATGATCCGACGCATCCCCCTCCGCACCGCCAATCAGGAATTCTCCCGTCTGATCAAGGACGTGGAGAACGGCGAGGCCTTTGTCATCACCCGGCGCGGCAAGCCGATTGCACGTTTGGAGCCTCATACCGCCGACAAATCGGACGATCCCGAGTGGATGGCCGCTTATGATCGGATGGTGAACGGGATGGAGGCGGGCGTCTCCCTAGGCGGTCTTCGCATCGACCGTGACGATCTCTATGACCGTTAAGACCCGGATTACACTCGACACCAACATTCTTATCTACGCCATCGACCGCGATGCCGGCGACCGGCACCGGGCGGCGCTTGAGGTGGTCCGCCGGGCCGCCCTGGCGGATTGCGTGCTCACCTTGCAGGCCTTGGCCGAGTTCTTTCACGCCTCGACCCGCAAAGGCATGTTGGCGGCGGCGGAGGCAATGAAATTCGTCGACAACTGGGCGCAGGTGTTTCCCGTTGCGCCGGCGGGCATGGACGCCTTAAGTCGCGCCATGGCCATGGTCGCCGAGCATCAATTGAGTTTTTGGGATTCCATGCTCTGGGCGACCGCCGCCGATGCCGGATGCGCGGCCATTCTCAGCGAGAACATGCAGGACGGCCGGACGATCAACAATGTCCAGATCATCAATCCGTTTGCCGAAGACGCGCCGGTTCGGCTAGACAGTTTCCTGCGCTAACCGACGGACCCGAACCATGACCGCCCCTGAACTTCCTGCCAAGATCACCGGCCCCTCGGCCTGGACGCGTGCCGACGTGGAAGCCGATGACGGTTGGCGGATACATTTGACGATGGACCAGGTTGCCGAAATCGAAACGGCGGCAGCGCCGCTGTTGGCGGCGGGGGCCGATATCGCCGCCATGACCAAAGACGGTTTTCCGTTGCCGAGCGTGGCGCCATTGATTAACGCCTGGGCCGAAGACCTGTTGCATGGCCGGGGGTTTCTCAGGGTCTGCGGCCTGACGGCGCAGGGCGATGATATCCGGCGCGCGGCGACCATCTATTATGGTCTGGGTCTGCACATGGGCCTGCCGCGCTCACAGAACGGCAAGGGGCATCTGCTGGGCCATATTTGCGATCTCGGTCTATCGACCGACGACCCGAACGTGCGCATCTACCAGACCACGGAGCGCCAGAACTATCACACCGATTCGTGCGACGTGGCGGCGCTCATGTGCCTGAAGCCGGCGAAACAGGGCGGCCAGTCGGGGCTGGTCAGTTCGATGAGCGTGTTCAACGAAATGCGCGAGCGGCGGCCCGATCTGCTGCGCGAACTGATGCAGCCCCTCTACACGGACCGGCGCGGCGAGGTGACGGGTGATGGGCGGCCCTACTACCAGATGCCAATCTTCAACTGGCACGAAGGCCACCTTTCCGCCCTTTACGCGCCCCATTACATCCGCTCGGCGCCGCGTCTCGACGGCGTGCCGCCATTGACCGAGTTGCAGGTGGAGGCGTTGGATTTCCTCGATGAACTGACCGACGATCCGCGCCTCAATATTGAATTTCCCCTGGACGCCGGTGATTTGTTGTTCGTCCACAACCACACGATCATGCACGACCGCATGGCCTATGCGGACTGGGGGCCGGGTGAGGGCCGCCGCCATTTGCTGCGCTTGTGGCTGGCGATCCCCGGCGCCCGGCCGCTGCCCGAGTGTTATGTGCACCGTTTCGGCAGCACCGCCATTGGTGATCGGGGCGGCATCCAAGTGCCTGGCGTGAAGGCAAACGTGCCGCTGGAACCCATTTAGCCAGCCCCTGCAACCGGTGCGGCAGGTGTCGGTTTGCCAGCGGTTTCGTAACGCGTTACAATTCGGACCGACCTTGAAAGGAACGGAATTGGCACTTTCTCCAGCCCAACGAATGCGGTCCATGCGGCAACGTCGACGCGCCGTCGGCCTGCGCGAAGTGCGCCTGAATTTGCCCGATGCCCGTTCGAAGCTGGTACGTTCGCGGGTCGCGCGCAGTGTCGCAGCTGTGGACCAGGCGCACGAAAACGATGCCCTCGAATGGATTGAGAGCGTTTCCGAGTTCGATGAGAATGCGCCGGGGTGACGTTGTCACCGTTGCGGCGTCTGGCGACTATGGCAAGCCTCGTCCCGCCGTCATCGTGCAAACAGACGCGCTTCCCGAAGCCCATCCATCGGTGGTTATCTGCCAGATGACGTCGGTTATTGAAGATGCACCGGATTTTCGCGTCACCGTGGAGCCGACGTCGGAAAACGGTCTGCGCGCGGCGTTCCAGGTTATGGCCGATAAGCCCGTGACCGTTCGCCGCGAACGTATCGGAAAACGGATCGGCCGCTTGGCTGGCGCGGACATCTCCCGTTTAAACATCGCAATGGCATTTGTCGTCGGATTGGCGGACTAATCCCATTATGAAAACCACGCCTTCCGACACGCTTAAAGGCATGGCCTGCATGGTTGGCGGCATCCTCCTGCTGGCCTCGACGGACGCGATTACGAAGTGGCTGATTGTCGACTTTCACGCCGGCGAGATCATTTTCTACCGTGGCATCTTCGCCTTTCTGCCCTTGATCCCGCTGATCTACTTCAACGGCGGCGTGGCGACGCTGCGGCTCAAACAGCCGGGCGGGGTGTGGTCGCGCAGTGTCGTCGCCCTGGCGACCAGCGGGTTCGTGGCGATTTCGTTCATCAATTTGCCATTGGCCGAGGCCTCGGCGCTGATATTCACCAGTCCGATTTTTCTCACCGCCATGTCGCCGTGGCTGTTGCGGGAGAAGGTCGGCTGGCAGCGCTGGTCGGCGGTCTTGTTCGGGTTTGCCGGCGTGTTGGTGATGATCCAGCCGGGCACCGCCGGTTTCAATGTCTGGGCGGTCTTCCCGCTGACCGCGGCGTTATTCTCGGCGACGCGCGACGTCATGACGCGCCGCCTGGGGGTTGTCGACAGCGCCACGACGGTGATGTTCTATACCAGCGTCGTGGCGCTTTTCGGTGGCGCCATGGCCATGCCGTTCGCCGGTGCGCCGCCGACCCTGAACCAATGGGGCCTGTTTTTGGCGTCCGGCATTTTCGTCACCATGGCGCATTTGCTGATCGTCATGGCCCTGCAACTGGCGGAAGGGCCGACCGTCGCGCCCTTGAAGTATGTGTCCCTGGCCTGGTCGGCGCTGCTGGGCTACGTGGTTTGGGGCGATGTGCCGGGACCCTATAAAATTCTGGGCGCCTTGATGGTCGTCGCCGCCGGCCTGTTCATTCTCTATCGGGAAACCAAGCGGCAGAAGTCGCCGCCGGCGAAAGTCTAGAAGCGGTCTTCGCAGCCAATCGCCGCCCCCGTCCGTCGAGATTACTCCGCCGCCACCTGCGGCAATTCACCAATCGCCCGCGCCAGTTCATCTTCGTTGTGATCGTGGTCGGCCAGCTTGCCCGCCAGGTAGTCCGTATAGGCCTGCATGTCGAAGTTGCCGTGTCCGGAAAGCCCAAACAGGATCGTCTTCGCCTCGCCGCTCTCTTTGCAGACTTCGGCTTCCTTGATGGCCGAGCAGATGGCATGGGTCGATTCCGGCGCCGGCACAATGCCCTCGGTTCGGGCGAACTGCAGGCCGGCCTCGAAACAGGCCGTCTGATGGTAGGCCTGGGCCTCGATAAGCCCCAGGTCCAGCACATGGCTGACCAGTGGCGACATGCCGTGATAGCGCAGACCGCCGGCGTGGATGCCCTCGGGCACGAAGGTCGAGCCCAAGGTGTGCATCTTGACCAATGGCGTCAGGTGCCCCGTGTCGCCAAAGTCATAGGCGTAGATGCCGCGCGTCATGGTCGGACAGGCGGCGGGCTCGACGGCGATGATGCGCGGGCTTTCGCCGCCCCTCAGTTGACGGCCCAGGAACGGGAAGGCGAGGCCGGCGAAGTTGCTGCCACCGCCGGCGCAGCCGATGATCAAATCCGGATAATGGCCGGCCATTTCCATCTGTTCGATGGCTTCCAGGCCGATCACCGATTGGTGCAGTAGAACATGGTTCAAGACACTGCCCAGGGCATACTTGGTGTCATCGCTTTTCGCCGCCACTTCGACGGCTTCCGAAATGGCGATTCCCAGGCTGCCGTTGGAGTCCGGGTCCTGTGCCAGGATGGCGCGCCCCGATTCGGTCTCGTCGCTGGGGCTGGCGACGCAACGCCCGCCGTAGGTTTCCATGAGGGCGCGGCGGTAAGGCTTCTGGTTGAAGCTGATCTTCACCATGTAGACATCAACCTGCAGGCCGAACAGGTTGCCGGCAAAGGCCAGGGACGACCCCCACTGTCCGGCGCCGGTCTCCGTGCTGAGACGTTTCGTTCCCTCTTGCTTGTTGTAGAAGGCCTGGGCGACGGCGGTGTTCGGCTTGTGGCTGCCCGACGGGCTGACGCCTTCGTACTTGTAGAAAATTTTCGCCGGCGTATCCAAGGCCGCCTCCAGGCGCCGGGCCCGGTAGAGGGGTGCGGGGCGCCAGAGTTTCAAAACCTCGCGCACAGGCTCGGGTATTTCGATCTCGCGCTCCGCCGTCACTTCCTGGCCGATCAACGCCATGGGAAACAGGGGTGCCAGATCATCGGGGCCGATGGGTTGGCCGGTGCCGGGGTGCAGCACGGGGGCCAGGGGTTCGGGCAAATCAGCGGCGATGTTGTACCAGGTCTTCGGAATACGGTCTTCGGGAAGCAAATACTTTGTCGTGTCGCTCATGGCGGCGTTCCTATCATTGTCAGACCCCCATCCTTTCCCGCCACCGTTTTAGCCCGCGCCAGCCGGCGAGGCAAAGCGCAATGACACCCGGCGCTTTCCTCCGATCCTCCGCAAATGCTATGTCTGGTGGGTAACTGAGGGAGAATCGGGGATGTCGGTCAAACAAGGCATCTTTGAAGACGGCCTGGGGCAAAACCCGGCTAATTTTCAAGCTCTGACGCCGTTGAATTTTTTGGCCTGGGCCGAAGAGGCTTACGCCGACGCCACGGCCGTGATCCATGGTGATCAGCACTATACATGGGCGCAATTCGGCGCGCGCTGCCGGCGCCTGGCTTCGGCGCTGACGGCGCGCGGTATTGGCAAGGGCGATACGGTGTCGCTGATGTCGCCCAACACGCCGCCCATGCTGGAGGCCCATTACGGCGTGCCGATGACCGGCGCGGTGCTGAATTCCCTCAATTACCGCCTGGACGGACCGACCATCGCCTTCATCCTGAACCACGGCGAGGCCAAGGTGTTGATCACCGACAAGGAATATTCCCCGGTGATCAAGCAAGCGCTTGCCGAGCTCGGCCGTGACATCACGGTGATCGATATCGACGATCCCCTGGCAAAAGGCGGCGAATTGTTGGGTGAAAAGGACTACGAAGCGTTCTTGGAAGAAGGTGACCCAAGCTTTCCGATCACGCCGCCCGACGATGAATGGCAGGCCATTTGCCTCAATTACACGTCGGGAACGACGGGCAATCCGAAGGGTGTGGTTTACCACCACCGCGGTGCCTTCTTGAATGCCATGGGCGGCGTTGCTGTTTCCGCACTGAACAACCGCTCCGTCTATCTTTGGACCCTACCGATGTTTCACTGCAACGGCTGGTGCTACACCTGGGCGGTGACGGCGGCCGGCGGCACACATGTGTGCCTGCGCGATGTCGATCCGGCGCTGATCTTCCCGATGATCGAGGTGCACGGGGTGACGCATCTCTGCGGCGCGCCCATTGTCCTCAACATGCTGGTGCACGCCCCCGATGAGGTGAAGGTGGACTTCCCCCAACAGGTGGACGTGGTCACCGGCGGCGCGGCACCGCCGTCGGCGGTGATCGCCGGCATGGAACGCATGGGCTTTCGGGTCACCCACGCCTACGGCCTGACGGAAACCTACGGCCCATCCACCTATTGCGCGTGGCAGGAGACTTGGGAAAGTCTGGGGTTGGAAGACCGCGCCGCGAAGATGGCGCGCCAGGGCGTGCGCTATCCGACACTGACCGAACAATCGGTCATCAACCCCGATAACATGGTTCCCGTGCCGGCCGACGGCAAGACCATCGGCGAAGTGATGATCCGGTCCAACACGACCATGAAGGGGTATCTGAAGAACCCCCAGGCAACGGAGGAATCATTTGCCGGCGGTTGGTTCCATACCGGCGATCTGGGCGTCATGCATCCCGATCACTATATCGAGGTCAAGGACCGCTCCAAGGACATCATCATCTCCGGTGGCGAGAACATTTCGACCTTGGAGATCGAAGAAGTCCTCTACCAGCACCCAAAGATCATGGAGGCCGCCGTGGTCGCCAAGCCTGATGAGAAGTGGGGGGAAACACCCTGCGCGTTCGTTGTGCTGAAACCGGATTCCGGCGACGTCAGCGCCGACGAGATCATTGCCTTTTGCAAAGCCAGCATGGCCCATTTCAAAGTGCCGCGCGACGTGGTGTTCGGCGCGTTGCCGAAAACATCGACGGGAAAAATTCAGAAATTCGTCCTTCGGGATCAGTTCGGGGAGAATTAACCATGACCAACCGTTTTGATTTGACCGGCCGCGTTGCCATGGTCACCGGCAGTTCCGGCGGGCTGGGCCGGCATTTCGCCCTGACCCTTGCCGAGGCCGGCGCCACCGTTGCCGTGGCGGCCAGGCGCGATGACCGGGTCGCCCAGGTCGCCTCGGAAATTTCAGCCGCCGGCGGCACGGCCGTGCCGGTGGCGCTGGACGTCACCAACCGTGAAAGCATCGCCGATGCCTTTGAAACCGTCGAGCGCCAGGCCGGCCCCGTGACAGTCCTGGTCAATAACGCCGGCGTTGCACAGCGGGACATGGCCCTGGATGTCAGTCAGGCCCATTGGGACGCGGTGATCGGCACCAACCTGTCGGGTGTCTGGGCCGTCGCCCAGGAGGCCGCGCAGCGCATGGTCAAGGCGGAGATCGGCGGCAGCATCGTCAACATTGCATCGCTGCTGTCGAAGCGCGTGTCCAAAGGCATCATGCCCTACGCCGTATCGAAAGCCGGGGTCGCTCATATGACCCGGTCCCTGGCCGTTGAATGGGCGCCGCATGGTATCCGTGTTAACGCCATCGCGCCGGGCTATTTTGAGACGGACCTGAACCGTGAGTACCTGAGAAGCGAATTAGCCCAACCCATGATTGGCCGCATCCCGTTCCAGCGCACCGGTGAGCTAGAAGAGCTTTCCGGCCCACTGCTTCTGCTGTGCTCCGACGCCGGCAGCTACGTCAGCGGTACGGTGATCAGCGTCGACGGCGGCCATGCGGTGAATGCAATTTAATACGCAAGTAGGTTTGCTAAAGCGCCCATGACTTTTCAAGCCGCCTATGTCTTCGCCGTCCTTGCCGCCACCTTGGCGTTGTTCGTGTGGGGGCGGTGGCGTTACGATGTGGTCTCCCTGCTGGCCCTGCTGGCCGTTGTCGTCGGCGGTATCGTACCGGCCAAGGACGCGTTCACCGGGTTCGGGCATCCGGCCGTGATTACGGTGGCGGCGGTGCTGGTGATCTCAAAAGCCCTTCAGAATTCCGGCATCATCGGATGGGTCGCCCGGCTGCTTGAGCGTGCCGAAGCGGGCCCCAATCTGCAGGTCTTCGCCATTACCGCGCTGGTCGCCGCCATGTCCGGGTTCATGAATAACGTCGGCGCCCTGGCGCTGTTGTTGCCGGTGATCGCGCAGGCCGCGAAACGCAGCGGCCGCGCACCGGGAGAATTGATGATGCCGCTGGCCTTCGGCTCCTTGCTGGGCGGCCTGACGACGATGATCGGCACGCCGCCCAATATCATTGTCGCCAGCTTCCGCGCCGAAGCGGCGGGACAGCCGTTCTCCATGTTCGACTTCACCCCCGTCGGTCTGGCCATCGCCGTCGCCGGAGTGGTGTTCATCGGTTTCTACGGCTGGCGGCTGATCCCGGTGCGCCCCCGCGAGGGCGGCCGGGGCACCATGTTCGATATCGAAGCCTATACCACTGAGGTTGTGGTGCCGCGCGGGTCGGGTCTCTCGGGGACCTCCATCGCCGCCCTCTTGGAGGCGGCCGGCGAAGGCGACCTTCGTGCGCTTTCGTTGATCCGTGCCGGCCGAAAGTCGGGCCGCCCGAAACCGGCCGATGTGGTGCGGATCAATGATCATCTGCTCTTGGAGGGCAGCGCCGACGGGATTGAGAACCTGCTGCATAATTCCGCTTTGGAATTGGCCGGTAACCGGGAAATCGACCTCGATGAACTGGGTGACGGCTCCGCGGTGATGGAAGCGGTGGTCACACCGAGCTCGCGCCTGGTCCGGCGCTCCATGGCACAGACCCAACTGGAACGGCGCCACGGACTGCATTTGCTGGCGCTGGCCCGGCAGGGCCGGCCGGTGCGCGAACATTTGCGCAAGGTACGCATCCGTGCCGGCGACGTGCTGCTTTTAGAGGGTGAACCCGATACCATGCCGGAGGCCCTGGCGCGCTTGGGCTGCCTGCCGCTGATCCAGCGCGACATCGTCCTGCACCGCGCGCCCAGCCTGATTCCCTTGTTTGTTTTCGCCGCCGCCGTCGTGTTGGGGGTCAGCGGTTTGTTGAGCCTGCCCATCGCGTTCACAGCGGCGGTGGTGGCGCTGGTCCTGAGCGGCCAGGTGCGGGCCCGCGATCTGTACCAGGGTGTCGATTGGCCGATCCTGGTCTTGCTGGGCGCCATGGTGCCCGTGGGCCTGGCCATGGAACAATCGGGGGCCAGCGTGGTGCTGGCTGACGGCATCGCCTGGCTGGCCGGCATGATGCCGGCCTGGGGGGTGGTCGCGGTGGTCCTGGTCGCCGCCATGGTGCTTTCCGACGTCATGAACAACGCGGCGACGGCGATCCTCATGTCGCAGTTGTCGATCGAGGTGGCGGCGCAGATGGGGGTCAACGCCGACCCCTTGCTGATGGCCGTGGCCATCGGCGCGTCGTGCGCCTTCCTGACGCCGATCGGCCACCAATCGAATGTCCTGGTGATGGGGCCGGGCGGCTACCGGTTTGGCGATTATTGGCGTCTCGGCCTGCCCCTGGAGGCGGTCATCGTGGTCATTGCGGTGCCGATGATTCTTTGGGTCTGGCCGCTGTAACAGAAGTAACGCCCGCAATCTCGTAACCACAAGAGT
>CAZQPC010000219.1:0-9255 GCA_964595005.1 uncultured Magnetovibrio sp. | reverse complement strand
TTCCAACATGACTGAAATCAACCAGCGGGACGACGAGCGGCGTCTGATCTCCATCGTCGTCCGCCGCGAGGCCTTGAAAGACGTGCGAACTGATGCTCATGTAGTTTCGCGGCTGGAAGGCTTCGGCAAATATCTGACTGTTCAGGGACTGCGGGGATGCGAACCCATATCGGCGCATATAGGTGTCGTCCGTTGACCGTTTCAAATCGAAGCCCCAGCGCCAGGTCTTGTTGATATCGAAACGCCCTTCGGCATCAATGTGGCCGCGCACGCCAAGATCGCCGTCAGTCGTTTCAAATTCGTCATTGGAATTGTCGGTGACGCTGCCCGACACGTCCAAGGCACCCTTCTGCAGGCGATTTCGGTATTCGACAGCCAAGACGGGAAACTCGTTGGTCATAAGAATGGGCGTGATCGTCGCATCCTGATGCGGTGAAATATTCCAGAAATATGGTGTCTCGAGGATCAGACCGAAATCGGACGAACTGCCGTAAGTCGGGAACAACATCCCGGATTTGCGTTTTACCGTCGGGTCGGGGTGGCGGAAATATGGCGTGTAGAAAACCGGAAATCCGAACGCCTCCAACCAGGCGTCACGGTATTCGACGACCTTATTTTCTTTATCGTGAATGACCCGTACCGCCTTGATTTGCCATAATGGCGGGCGGTTCGGCTGGTCTTTGCAGAGGTTGCACGGTGAGTAGGTGGCATTTCTCATCTCCGTGACACGATCGGCGGAACGTCGCGCGCCGGCCCCTGCGATCCGCGCATGATCTTGCAGAATGACCCCGATATTCTGAATGACCGCGTCCTTGAGATCGCCGGTAATCTGCATCGTATCGCCGAAAATCCGTTCGCCGGCCGGCTCAAGCAGTGTGACGTTTCCAGCCGCAGAAACGATATCCTTGTTCTGGTCGTAGGAAATCCGATCCGCAACCAGCGTGCGCTGGCCGTATCGGACTTCGACGTTACCCGTTGCGGTGACGATCTTTCGTTCCTGATCGAACACCATGTCGTCTGCGGCCAAATGGACGGACCGTTCTTGTCCCGCTGCCGGAGCATCTGGCGATTTCGCCGCCGGAAAACCGACGTCAGGCGCCGTGACCGGAGCCTGAATGATGGGCGTTACCGCACCGTCGGGCGCAATCAATGTGCCCAGCGGCCGGTCGGGCGTGGATCCCGGCGGTGGTACGAACAATGACGGTGCCGGTTGTGAAGGCCGAACCACCGGCGGCGCCTTTGGCGCGGCTGGTTGAATGTCTCCGACGGCCTCCTGGCCGGGCAAGATCAGGACGCCCAAAGGTCGGGCACGCGTGGCGCTTGGCGGCGGCTCGGGCAAAATGGCCGGCATTGGCGCGGGATCGACGAAACCCGTCGCTCCGGACGGTGGCGATTGCCGATTGATATCTGAGGGATTGAAGGATTTGTCGATCAATATACCAAGCGGGGGATTGGCGCGGTTCTCTGGCGCCGGTTCCGGCACGGGGCGGGAAATGGACGTCAAAGGGGGCGGCGGCGTTGTCGGAACGGGGGCCAGCAATACACCCAGTGGACGTTTCTGCGTTGGCGTTGTGGCGCCATGTGCAGAAAAAATTTGCGCACCCGGCATTAAGGTCATCATCACAACGACGAAACCGGTGAAATGACGGCGGTGAAAAATTGTCTGTATCATGCGACGAATTACTCAACCATCCTCAAGATGAAGCAAGGTCGCGAGCCCAAGCAGCATGGCGACGCCCGACGGCGACCAGGCAGCCAAGGTAACGGGAATGCTGTCGGACAGACCAAGGGCGAAGACCACGTCCGAAAAGAAATACAACGCAAAGCCAGTGAAAACGCCGCCGCCAATGACGAAGGACGTGGCGCCGCGTCTCGAGTGGCGGAGCGTGAAAGATGCGCCGATCAATACCATGGCGACCATCAACAACGGTGCCGCCAATAGGCTATGCCAATACAGGCGGTGCCGAAGGGCCGAAAAACCGGCAGCTTCCAAGGTGCCGATAAAACCCGGAAGGTTCCAGAACGACATGGTTTCCGGGGCCGCGAAACTGTCCTGAATCTTATCCAGCGTCAAATCCGTATCAAGCCAATGCGTGGGCTCGAACACAGGCGGTTTTTCGGGCTCGTAGAGCCAGGCATCGCTGATCCGCCAAAAACCGTCTTCCAAACGGGCGGACTTCCCGTCAATGCGGGCCCGGAACACATCGGTACCGGCATACATGTAGACAACGATTGTTTTCAATTCGATATCGGATTCGCTTTGCACGACGCCTTTGGCGTGGATAACCGATTGTCCTTTGGTGTTCGCCTGACGAAGCCAGATACCGGTTCCGGACAAGGTCAACAAGCTTTGCGAGCCTTTGAAACGGACCGCTTCCAGCTGTTCAAAACGCGACAATGTGTTCGACGCGACGTGGTTGATTGTTGTGATTTGGAAAACCCCCAGAAGCGCCGCGATGACCACCGGCGGCAACAGAAATTGCCATACGGACACGCCGGCGCCGCGAGTCACGACCAACTCGTTTGATCGGCTGAGCCGCCAAAAGCATGCCATCCCGGCGAACAGCACGGCGAAGGGAAAAATCTCCTGGCTCATATAGGGAAGTTTGAGCAAGGCCATCTCAATAACCATACTGAAATTGACATCCGGCTTGGAGGCTGCGCGGCGCAGCAGCTCCACCGTGTCGAACAGGAGGACCAACAACAGAAACAAGGCCAGGAGCCCTGCAAATGCGGCGAAGAAATGCCGACCAACGTAAATTGACAGTGTAGCGGATAATCTCATGATGCCCTCATTATTGAGCGCTTTGTGGATCATGGGTCGGACGGTAACGGGGAATCCGCACCATGAACCAAAGCGCCAGCAGGAGGGTTAAAACCGAGTGGAAATAGATGCTTGGTGCCAGCCGGAGATTCTTCGCGGCGAGGTTTTCCAACCCGAGCGCCGTTATCAACACAAAGACCATGAGTCCGATACTGGCCAGAATGCGCCGGGTTTGCGTGCGCCGGCTGAAGCTTCCCGATATGAGACATGCCAGGGCAATGAGCGTCAACGCCAGGGCTTGCAATGGCGACACCAGGCGCTTGTGGGCTTCGACGATAAATTTCCCATGATCCTTGCTTGCGACTTGTTTGTCGTTCCGGACATTAAAGAGCTCAGAAAGATGGCGTTCCCTGGCCTCAACGTGCCGGTCATTTTCGTTTCCCCCGCGCTTTCCAATCTCGATCACATGGCGGTCAAAATACAAAACGGACAATTTGTTGGTTTGCGGGTCGACGACCTGGCGGTTGCCATCAAACATGACCACCCGCACGCCTTCGTCTGATTCGATCAAAGCGCCGCGCGCCGCCATGATCGTGAAGGGTTTTTTCCGGTTGCTGTTGTCGTGATAAAGAATCCCATGCAGTTGCCCGTCAGTTGAACGTTCGCGGATGTAAACCGTCCGTTCTTTCGGTAGGTTGTTGAAGGCGCCTTCTTTCAGGAGAATATGTGAATAGTTGTATCGAATATCCCACTGCATCTGGCGGAACATGCGGTAGGATTCCGGGATCAGGTACAAGTTGAGAAAATAACCGATCCCGACCACCAGCAAGGCCAACATCACGGCCGGTTTCGCCAACGCGGTCTGACTGAGCCCGGATGCGCGCATGACCATCAACTCACGATCCATGATCAATTTTGCGTATACGAAGACAACAACGCAGAAAAGCGCGATCGGCAGGATCACCGGCAGGAAGTTCGGCAGCATCAACATGGTCAGATAAATAAACGTTCCCGCCGACACCCCACGATTGACGATCAACTCGACGAGGCGCAAAGACTGCGACAGCCAAATGATGCAGGTGAAGCCGATGGTCACGAAGACCATGCCCACGAACAATTGCCGAAATACGTAACGCGAAAATCCGTTCATGCGCGCCCATTTCCCAAAACCGCACGCACAAAGTGCTCGGAAAAGTCAAAAAAATCAAGAACTAAGCGCGATTCCGGCCGTCATACCTATAGGTTTGTGAAGGCCGCTTGAACGGAACTCGATCCACGGGTGACAATCCGTGACAGGCCCCCCGTTTCGGCCAGCAGATGATCGGCGAAGAAGCGCGCCGATGCGATCTTTTCCTTCCCGAATGGGCCGGCGTCGCCATTCAAACTGATGGCCGCCGCTCTGGCCATCATCCAGCCACCGCTCACCAGCGCCAATAATCGAAGGTAGGGGACGGCGCCGGCGGCGACGTCATTGGGGTCATTGGGCCAGGTTGCAACGATCCACGCCGTCGCCGTTTCCAAATCATCAATACCCTGCGATACGGCGTCGCAAATGGTTCGCAGATCATCGCTGCTCGCCTCCGACAAGCTTTCCAAGTCGGCCCGCATGTCGGCAATGAGCGTCGTTGCCGTCTCGCCGTTTTCGCGACCGATTTTCCGCCCGACCAGGTCATTGGCTTGAATACCGTTGGTGCCTTCATAAATGGCAGCGATCCGCGCATCACGGTAGTATTGAGCGGCGCCGGTTTCTTCGATGTAGCCCATGCCGCCGTGGACTTGAATGCCAAGGCTGGCGACCTCGATGGCGGTGTCGCTGCCCCATGCTTTAACGACGGGGGTCAGCAGATCAACGCGGGCCTGAGCGGCGGTGCGAATATCTTGATCACGGTGGCGGGCCGCCAGGTCCAATTGCGCGGCAACGTAGTAGGCCAGCGCCCGGGTCGCCTCGGTCTGCGATCTCATGGACAGCAGCATGCGGCGCACATCCGGGTGTTGGATAATGGCCACTGCCTCCCGGCTGGAGCCGTCGACGGGCCGGCTTTGAACGCGTTCGCGGGCATAGGCCAGGGCGTGCTGGTAGGCCCGTTCGCTGACCCCGACACCCTGCAGACCAACGGCCAGGCGTTCGTTGTTCATCATCGTGAACATATAGGCCAGGCCCATGTTTTCCTGACCAACCAGAAAGCCGATGGCGCCGCCGTCGTCGCCAAAGGACATGACCGAGGTGGGCGACGCATTGATGCCGAGCTTGTGTTCAATGGAGACACAGCGCAGATCATTTCGGTCACCCAGGCTGCCGTCCGTATTGACCATAAACTTCGGCACCACGAACAAGGATATTCCTTTCACCCCGGGTGGTGCGTCGGGCAGCCGGGCCAGCACCATATGGATGATATTATCCGTCAGATCATGCTCACCGAAGGTAATAAATATTTTCGTCCCGCTGATCCGGTAGTGGCCGTTTTCCGGTACCGCCTTGGTGCGGATCCGGCCCAGGTCCGAACCGGCCTGCGGCTCCGTCAGGTTCATGGTGCCGGTCCAATCACCGGAGATCATGTTTTCCAGGTAAATGCCCTTCAATTCGTCGGATCCGTGATGGCTGAGCAGTTCAACGGCGCCCTGGGTCAGCATGGGATTGAGCATGAACGCCATATTGGCGGCGTGATAGATTTCCGAGACCGCCGTTGCCACCAACCACGGAAGGTCCTGGCCGCCGTAAACGGTGTCGCAAGACAGCCCGTTCCAACCGCCGTCCACATACTGGCGATAGGCATCCTTGAAGCCCTTCGGCGTGCGGACGACGCCGTTCTCGATCAGGCAGCCTTCCTCATCGCCGGATTTGTTCAGCGGGGCCAGCACTTCGGCGCCCAGTTTGCCGGCTTCCTCCAAGATCGCGTCAACCAGATCAGCGGTCGTTTCCTCGCAGCCGGGAAGGGCCGTAACCTGATCCAGGCCGACCAGATCGTTGATGACGAAACGCATGTCGTCGAGGGGAGCTTGAAACTCAGCCATCAGCGTTCTCCAGGGGTTCGTTTCGCCGCCAAAATAGGCCGCCAAGCCGGCTCCCGCAAGCAGAGGAACGGCACCTTACATGGTGCGCCAAACGCTGATCGCGGCCAACGTCAACACGCCGGCCAGCGTGCTGTGAAGAAGCCGCCTATGAAAAAGGAAAAACACCGCGAACGCGGCGCCGACCGCCAACATCCGGTCGATCAACAATGTATCGCCAAGGGGGTTCGTCGGCAGGAAGATGGCGCGCACCATGAGGCCACCGACCAAGGCCTGTCCAACACAGGCGAACCATTCGAAGACCGGCGTATCCGGTTGCACGTGGCCGGAAATGGCGACACCGGCGGCGCGGGTGACGAAAGCCGCGGCGAAGCCCGCCGCCAACAGCACCCATGGGTCGGAAAGGTTGACCGATAGGCTCATGAGCCGGCATTCCGACGCTGTCCGCCACCCAGGAAAAAGCCCGCCGTGCCGGTGACCAATCCGCCCAACGCCAATCCCCATTCAACGGACCAATGCATGGCGATCGGCACGAATATGGCACCGAGAGCCAACGACAGATATCCGGTCAATTTGCGTACCGACATCATGATCAATGTCAGATAAAGAGGCGTCAGCAACAGCAGCGCCGGACGAACCTCCGGCGGCAGCCGGCTGACGCCGAAATAACCGGCCAGGGCACCGGCCAGGGCGGCGCTCAAGACGGTGATGCTGAACACCGTAAAGTATTGCCGGCGGGCCGTTTTCGGCACGTTGTCGCTGGTCACCAGGATATGGATCCAGGTGGTCGGCGACATCAGTTGCGCCAGGGTCAGGTCCTTGGCCCAACGAATGCCCGGTGCCGTCCGGACCATCGGCAGCGCCGTGACGACCATGGGGATGTTGCGGACATTGGCGAAGGCGACGGCAATGAACATGACGGAAATGCCGCCTGATGTGATCAAGACTTCATTGAAGGTCATCAACGCCGGCATGGACCAAATCAGGATGACCGACGTCATCATCAGCCGGATATCCATGCCGCCGGCTTCGCTCAGCGCGCCGAACCCCGCCAGCGCGCAAAACAGCCCCATGGCCGGCAGGCCGAAGGCGGCTTTGAAACCGGCCAATCCGGGCTTACTCATCTGTCGATCATTCACGGTCGTGCTTAACCCGGTTGTTCGGCGCGCTCGAGCACGGCATGCAACAATACCTGACAGCCGGCGGCGCAGTCCTCGGGCGTGGCATTTTCAATCTCGTTGTGGGAAATGCCATCCTCGCAGGGAATGAACACCATGCCCGTCGGCGCCACGCCGGCGAGGTACACCGCGTCGTGGCCGGCCCCCGAGACAATGTCCATATGCGCATAGCCGGCGGCCTTGGCGCCTTCGCGAACGGCCTCGACGCAGCCCTCTTCAAAGGGCGTCGGCGGGAAATACCAGAAATCGACGACGTCGACCTGAACCTTGTCGGTCTCGGCCAGTTCCGTGCAAAAGGCCTTCAGGGTCGCGTCCATGGTGCTCAAGGTATCATCCACGGGATGGCGGAAATCGATGGTCAGGAAGACGCTGCCCGGAATGACATTGCGCGAATTGGGGCTGACCAGCAGGTGGCCGACGGTGGCGCAGGCGTGCGGCGCGTGGCGGTGGCCGACCTGGTTGACCTCCTGGACGATTTTCGACGCCGCCACCAGGGCGTCGCGGCGGCGCGGCATGGGCGTCGGCCCGGCATGGCTTTCCTGGCCGGTGACGGTAACCTCGTACCAACGCTGGCCTTGCGCGGCGGTGACGACGCCGATGGTCTTTTCCTCGGCCTCCAATATCGGGCCCTGTTCGATATGCAGTTCGAAGTAGGCACCGACGTCGTGGTCGCCCGGTGTTTCGTCGCCGGCGTAACCGATCCGTTGCAGTTCCTCACCAAAAACCAGGCCATCCATATCGGTCCGCGTCTTGATGTCGCCGGTCTCAAATACGCCGGTGAAAACACCCGAGCCCATCATCGCCGGCGAAAAGCGGCTGCCTTCCTCGTTGGTCCAGCAGGCGACCTCGACCGAGGCTTCGGTTTCCACGTCATTGTCGTTGAGGGTTCTGATCGCTTCCAGGCCCGCCAACACGCCGAGCACGCCGTCAAACCGGCCGCCCGTCGGTTGGGTGTCGAGATGGCTGCCCATCATCACCGGCGGCTTTGACGGGTCGCGGCCCGGGCGCCGGGCGAAGATGTTGCCGATGCCATCAACCGTCACCGTGCAGCCCGCGTCCTCGCACCAGCGCACGAACAGATCGCGGCCCTGCTTGTCCAGGTCCGTCAGCGTGAGCCGGCAGTTGCCGCCTTTCTCCGTCGCCCCAATTTCCGCCATCTCCATGAGGCTGGCCCACAGGCGGTCGGCGTTGACGGGAATGTTAAAACTGCGCATATCAATCTCCAGAGAGCCGGCCTGGTTGCGATATTGGACACGGAAAGCGTACACTAGTGGCCATGAGCGAACGAACGGAAAATCTGGTTCTCGAGCACTTGCGCCATCTCCGCGAGCAGATGGACCGCATGGCCGCTGATATGCGGGAAGTCAAACAACGGCTGGGTATCCTTGAGAACCAATATGCCAGCATTTCCACAAGATTGGACCGGCTTGACGAACGCGTCGAGCGGATTGAAAACCGACTAAATCTTCACGAACCCGCCGAATAGTTAATTCGGCGGCGCCGGCTGCGGTCGGGTGAACACCCATGAGGTCTCATCGGAGAGATCGTCACGGTATTCATAGCCGTTCGTATCAAAGGCTTTCAGGCCTTCGGGCTTATCAACCCGGTTGGTGATCATGAACCGCGCCATGGAGCCCCGGGCCTGCTTGGCGAACATGCCGATCATCCGCGACTGGCCGTCCTTGATTTCCTTGAACTTCGGGGTGATCACCGGGCCGTTCAGAAGCTTCGGCTTGACCGCCTTGAAGTATTCGTTCGACGCCAGGTTGATCACCGTCTTGTCGTTCTGGCCGTCCAGGGCTTCGTTGATCTTGTCGGTGATCCGGCCATCCCAGAAGTGATAGAGGTCCGTGCGCCGGGGCGGCTTGAACCGGGCCCCCATTTCCAGCCGGTAGGGCTGAATCAGATCGAGCGGCCGCAGCACCCCGTAAAGCCCCGACAGAATGCGCAGGTGTTTCTGCGCGAAGGCCATGTCCTTCTTGTTCAGCGTGTCGGCTTTCAATCCCACGTAGGTATCGCCGTTGAACACCAGGGCCGCCTGTTTGGCGTTGCCCAGATGAAACGGTGTGGTGAAATCCTGATAGCGCTGGAAATTCAACTCGGCCAGCTGGGCGCTCAGCTTCATGGTCTGGGCCAGCTTATTACGGGTCAGTTTGCGGGCCGATTTGACCAGGACTTCCGTATCCTCAAGAAGATCCGGCATCGTATGATCGTTGAGTGTCGGTTCGGATTCGAAATCGAGTTTCTTGGCGGGCGAAATGAGTGCAAGCATGCGCGGTCCTCTTGATTCCTGCGGTCGGTTCC
>CAZQPC010000218.1:0-9261 GCA_964595005.1 uncultured Magnetovibrio sp. | reverse complement strand
TTGCCACGAGCCGCACCATGTTCTCCCCACCGTCATACCCAATCCGCCAACGGCACGGGCTTCCAAACGAACGGTGCCGCCACAAGTCCTGCCAGGACGACGCCCAGCGACGTATAGAACAGCAACGCCACGGAGGTTTCCCGGGCGCTCATGCGGCGTGTCAAAATATCGCGGAAGGCGCCGGTCAGGCTGGCCGCGAGGGGAAACAGAGCGGCCCATTGGATGACCGTCCCGCCCGGCCGCATGATCACCAAGATACCGGCGAACCCGGCCATCACAGCCATCCAGCGGCGCCAGCCGACATGTTCACCCAACAAATGCGGGGCCATGGCGGTGATGAACAGCGGCCCGGCAAAGGCAATGGCGACGGCGTCCGTCAGCGGCAGGTATTTGAGGCCGCTGACGAACAGGAAGGTGCCGACAATGACCAGGATGGCGCGTAAGGCATGGCCTTTTTTGTCGACCGGCCGCAAGCACGCAAGCCCGCCGGCCCGCCAGATCAAGATGGCCAAGGGAATGGAAATAAAGATGCCGCGGCAGAGCATGATCTGCGCCACGTGGTAGCCGCCGGTCATCCATTTCAGCACCGCATCGTTGGCGGTCAACACGGCAGCACCCAGCAACATGCACATAATGGCCTTGCCGGGCGCCGACGAGATGCGCCCCATGGAAGTGGCTTCGCTCACGGGAGATCCTTTCGCCGCGCAGTCTAGCCGTAAAGCAGCCGTACGATAAAGACCGCGCCGCAAATGCCGGCCAGATCGGCCAGCAGGGCGGCGATCAAGGCGTGCCGGATACGGCGGATGCCGACGGCGCCGAAATAAACGGCCAGCACATAGAAGGTGGTTTCCGTGGAGCCCTGGAAGGTGGACACCAGATAGCCCACATAGCTGTCGGGCCCGACGGCCGGGTCTTGAATAATCGATGCCAGGATACCATAAGCGCCTGACCCCGACAGGGGCCGCAAAAGGGCCATGGGCAGGGCTTCGGGCGGTAGACCCACCAATTCCGTAATGCCGCCCAGCGGTTCGATGATCATCCCCATGGCGCCCGAGGCCCGGAACATGCCGACGGCGACCAGGATCGCCACCAGATAGGGAATGATCCGAAGCGCCACGTTGAAACCGTCCTTGGCGCCTTCGACGAAGGCCTCGTAGACGCGGACCCGTCTCAGCGCGCCGAAACTCAAGAGGCCGACCATCAGGCCGGGAATGATCCACGGCGCTATGGCGCGCCCGTAGAAGATGGTCAGCGGCACCAGCGCCGCGACGCTAGCCAGGGCGGCCACCGATACCCATAGGGGGTAAGCCTCGCCGCTGCCTTCGGGGGCATCGGGAATGTCGGCAAGATCGTCATCGCGTGCGGCCACCTCATTGGCCGGCGCCGCCGGCATGGCCCAGCGTTTTTCCAGAAACTTGGCGGCAACGATGGCGACGGTGGTTGAACAGATGGTGGCGAATAGCGTGGTCGGCACGATGCCCGCCGGGTCCACCGAGCCGGCCGAGGCCCTGAGCGCGATGACGCCGGTCGGCAATAAGGTGATGCTCGACGTGTTGATCGCCAAGAATAGCGCCATGGCGTTGGTGGCGGTGCCCTTCTGGGAGTTCAGGGTCTCCAGTTGCTGCATGGCCCGAATGCCGAAAGGCGTTGCCGCGTTACCAAGCCCCAGCACATTGGCCGCCATGTTGAGGATCATCGCGCCCATGGCCGGGTGATCGGCCGGCACTTCAGGAAACAGGCGGATCAGCAAAGGCCTGAGCGTTTTGGCGATGATCACCAGAAGGCCGCCCTTCTCCGCCACCTTCATCAATCCCAAAAACAGGGCCATGACGCCGACAAGTCCGATAGCCAGTGTCACCGATCCGGCGGCAGCGTCGATCATGCCCTTGCCCAGCATCGCCATGGGTGCATCATCGGCGGCGCCGGACCACAGCACTTGGCGGATCGCCGCCACGGCGAAGGCGATGAGAACGATGGCAAGAAAGACGGCGTTCATGAAGCTTGCCTTATGCGGGGACTATTTTTTCCTGCGTGGTAGCCACACCAAAGTCGCACCGAGAAGCTTCTTCGTACAGAGTTCTTTCAGCACCGCCGGCTGGACCCGTTTCGGCATGACCCCGGAAATCATCACGTGGCCGCGCGCCGCCAGAGACCATGCGATACTTTGGCACGCTCCGTTCGGCACGGCGGCAGCGGTGACGGCTGTGCGTCCGGCCAAGGTGCCGACCGTCAGCGCACCGCCGAAGACATGCTCCTCGACGGCCTTGCCGCCGGCCGCGGCCTCCATCTGTCGGATGAAGAGCTTATTGGTTTCCGCGTCCGTCGGTTCGCTGGGCACGGCAACAAGGTAGAAAACCAGGGCGGCGGCGGCCAGGGCGGCGGCGCCAATGCCGGTGTAGAGGCCGTAGGGCGGAGATTTCGTTTCCTCCAGGAGAAAGATTGGAATATCACCGTCTTCATCGCCGTCCTGACGGCGCTCCTCGAAATCGTCGTTGGCCTCAATGCGGTCAATGGGGTCTGGGTAATCTGGGCTGTCCGGTTCGGTTCCCTGCGGTTCCTCATCCGCCGCCGCACCACCGGTCTCGGCGGTTGACGGGGCGACAGCCTTCGCCGACACATGGGCGGCCGCCTTGGCGACGCGGTCGTCCTTGATCTGGCGGAGTATACCCGAAATGGCGGCGCTGATTTTCGGCAGCATGGCTTCCGGCGTGCCGTCCGGGACCATCTCATCAAGCTGCGAAATAAAACGCGCAACGACATCGGGGTCATTTTTGCGGGTATGCAGCTGTTCGATGACCAAGGCCGTGCATTGGCGCAGCGCCGCCGCCGTGCGGGCCTGACCGATCAGAGGTATCAGGCCGCTCACCGGATCTTCGAAGACGGCCTCCCAATCGGTCGTGCCGTTGGGCAATTTCGGCCAGCTCGGTTTCGCGGTTTCGGTCATGTTCGGCTCACCAGTGTCCTTACCATGATAACAAAGATAGCGCATAAAGCGGCGGCTGACAGTGACGGCGCACACAGGCGATGGTTGAACGCCGCAAAATAATGTCTTGATCGCTCAATATTATCTTCGTTTCACCGAAACGGCGGGCCCGTCCACCAACTGACCAGACTCCAGCGGACGCCGCGGGTAACGGCCAACACACGATGTTTATACCACGAAGGGAAGATTGCCGCGTCGCCGCGGGCCATCGGCACTGACGGCTTGTGAGTATCGGATTCGAAATATTGGATGTCACCGCCATCGAACTCCTTCGGCGCATTCAACAGCACGCTGACGGACAGTTTGCGCCGGCTGGCGCCCAGCCCCGACAGGTCCGCATGCCAGTCGTAATGCTGGCCCTCGCCGTAGCGGGTCAACTGCATGTCCATGCAGCCGTCAATTTCGAACTGGAAGGTGCGGGCGTTGAATTCTACGACAACTTCACGAACGCGATCATAAATCCACGCCAGCTCGGTCTCATCCGATGGAAGCCAATAGAGATCGGAACTGCGGATACTTGCACTGTCGACGGTCATTTCCGAGACCATGGGGTCTCGGTCCGCGTGAAGGCCGACGATTTGGGCGCATTGATCGGCATCAAACACGCCGTCCAAGCGCTTATAGACCGGCTGGAAGTCCCATTGTCTGGGCAAATCGTACGTCATGGCGCCTCCCTACTTGGTGAACGCCCCGTGGCGGCCGGCGCCGTCGACGAAGCGCCCTGCGCCCGATTGAAACTCGTGGTCGAAGGCCGGCTGGCTGCCTTCGATCTCGAGGCGGATCGCTTCATCTTCGGGGAGGTCCCATTGGCGGATCACCGAAGCCCTGTCAGACAGCATGGCCAATTGCGGAAACTCTGCCAAGTCCGCCGCCAGGGCCTGGGCTGCGGAAAGTGCCTCGCCGGCCGGCACGATGCGATCGGCGAGCCCCATGAACAGGGCTTCCTCGGCGGCCACGGGTCGGCCGGTGAGCATCATATCGAGGGCCCGACCTTGACCGACAAGGCGCGGCAGGCGGACCGTTGCGCCGTTCGGCATGGGCCCGCCGAAGCGCCGGCAGAAAACGCCGAACACGGCCGTCTCATCGGCGATACGAAGATCACACCAGACGGCCAGCGCCAAACCGGCGGCGACCGCGTGGCCGGCGACGGCGGCAATGACCGGTTTCTCCAACTGCCGCCGGGTGACGCCCCGGTCTTCGCCGGCCCAGCAGAACCCGATGGCGGCACCACTGGCCAACTCATCCAAGTCGGCACCGGCGCAGAACGCATTGCCCGCACCCGTCAACACCGCCACGCGGGCGTCCGGATCAGCTTCGAATTCCTGAAACACATCGTGCAGGGTTTGCACCGTTTCCACATCGCAGGCATTGCGAGCCTGGGGCCGGTTTATAGTGACCGTGGTCACCGGGCCGTCGCGGTCCACCAGTACTTTCGGTTCCGCAGATTGCGTCATCGTCTTTGCTCCTGTCGCCCGTCATTCGATCCGCTACATGTCTAGATATCACGCGTTCCAGGGCGGTGTGAAAGCGTTTTAAATGAAACGCCGCCGTGCTATGGCACCGGGTCATGTGGTCCCCCGAAATGCTCATCCTGGTGATCGGTACGTTCCTTTTGGCCGGCACGGTCAAGGGCGTCATTGGCATGGCTTTGCCGACGGTCTCGCTGGGCGTCCTGGCGGCGACGCTCGGCCTGAAGGAAGCCATCGTGCTGATGCTGGTGCCGTCCTTCGTCACCAACGTCTGGCAAGGCATGGTCGGCGGCCATTTGATGGCGTTGATGGCGCGCCTGTGGTTGCTTTTGCTGGCCATGCTGTTGGCCACATGGTTCGGCGCCGAAGCCTTGAAGATGCCTGATACCTCCGGTCTGGAAGCGCTCCTTGGTGTCACCTTGATCATTTACGGCGTGTTCGGTCTGGTGACCCCGGCGATGCCGGCCGCGGGGCGCCGCGAGCCGTGGATGTCACCGCTCATGGGCGGCGCGACCGGCGTCCTGGCCGGCCTGACGGGATCGACGGTGCTGCCTGTCGTGCCCTATCTGCAGACTTTGGGGTTGCAGCGCGACGCCTTCATCCAAGCCATGGGGATCTGTTTTTCGACGGCCGCGCTGGGTATCGGATTGGCGCTCGGCGGGCGCAGCCTTCTGCCGCCGGACTTAGGGATTTTGTCCGCCATCGGCGTGGTCCCGGCCTTGATCGGCATGCGGTTCGGCCAGACCATCCGCCAACGCCTGTCGGAGCAGCGCTTCAAGCAGGTGTTCTTCGTCTCCGTGATTGTGCTCGGCGCCTATATCGCGGCGCGGGCCTATATTTTCTGAGATCAACGGGCGGCCATCGCGGCTGGTCTCAAAAATCATTGAAAATTGGCACATACTGCACTGGCAATTTGCCCCTACGGTGACCGACGTTTCAATATCGATACGCGAAATAGCGCGCATCGTGGTTGATCCACTTTTGGGGAGCAAATAGACATGTCAGGAAATTTTGTCGTTGCCGTTGATGGCAGCGAGGGAAGCGAGCGGGCATTGAACACCGCGATCGCGTTGGCAAAACCGCCGACGTTGCTTTGACGCTGGTTCATATCATTGAGTGGTCGCCTTTTTCTTTTCACACGCCGGACGAACTTGCGGAACGGCATGGTCGCCGCGAAGAAGAACTGGATCGGGCGAAAGAGGCCCTTCTTGGGCCAGCGGAAGCAACCGTCAAGGCGGCTGGATTGGCCTGTGAATCTGTGGTCCGCCACGGACACCCGGCGGAATCGGTGATTGAAATTGCTGAAGCCGGCGGGGCTTCGCAAATCTTCATCGGCCGCAAAGGTCAATCGAAGATGGGGTCGTTGTTGTTCGGCAGCGTGGCCGGCTCATTGGTTCAGATTTCTTCTGTGCCTGTGACCGTCGTGCCGTAACTGGACAACGGATTTCAAAATTCCAACGATCTTATTTGGAGGGGAAGTTATGACGAGATTGATTTTCGCGCTGGCGGTTTTGCTTCTATTGTCGCAGGCCGCATTCGCCGGGTTTGACGATACGATTAACGCCGCCACGGCGCCGATCGCATCGGCCATCGGCACCTTGGTATTCTTCAAAGTTCCTGTTTTCGGCTCGCAATTGCCGCTGGTGGTGCTTTGGCTGGTGATCGGCGCCGTGTTCTTCACGTTCCGAATGGGCTTCGTCAATGTCTGGGGGTTCCGCCATGCCATTGAATTGGTGCGCGGCGACTATGCCAATCCCAACGACGCGGGCGAAGTGTCCCACTTTCAGGCTCTGGCAACGGCGGTGTCGGGGACGGTCGGCATCGGTAACATCGGGGGTGTTGCCGTGGCTGTCACCGTCGGCGGACCGGGGGCCACGTTCTGGCTGATCATGGCAGGGTTCCTGGGCATGTCGACGAAGTTTGTCGAATGCACCTTGGGCGTAAAATACCGCAACGAAAACCCCGACGGCTCCGTTTCCGGCGGACCCATGTACTACCTGCGCAAGGGATTTTCGTAACGCGGCATGGAGGGCTTCGGCAAGTTCGTCGGCGCCTTCTACGCCATCGGCATTTTCATCGGTGCCTTGGGCATCGGCAACATGTTCCAATCCAATCAGGCTTACGTGCAACTTAACAACGTGACCGGCGGCATGTTCGATGGACTCGGCTGGCTGGTCGGCATCGTCATGGCTGCGGTTGTCTTCGCCGTGATCGTTGGCGGCATCAAGTCCATCGCGCGGGTGACGGAAAAGATCGTGCCGTTCATGGCGATCTTCTACTGCTTCTTTGCACTGATTGTCATCTTCATGAACTCAGCCGCCATTCCCGCCGCCATCGGCAACGTCTTCACCGGCGCCTTCACCGGCGAAGGCGTGGCCGGCGGTGCCTTGGGTGCGTTGATCATCGGTTTCCAACGGGCCGTCTTCTCGAACGAAGCGGGGATCGGTTCCGCGTCTATCGCGCACGCTGCTGTCAGGACCAATGAGCCTGTCACGGAAGGCTTGGTCTCCTTGCTGGAACCGTTCATCGACACCATCGTCATCTGCACGATCACCGCCGTGGTCATTAGCACGACCGCTGTCGCCCACCCGGGGTTTGCCGGGGACGCGACAGGGATTGCCATGACGTCGGCGGCCTTCGAACAGCAAATCGGCTGGTTCCCGGTGCCGCTGGCCTTCGCCGGCATGCTGTTTGCCTTCTCGACAATGATCTCATGGTCGTACTACGGCTTGAAAGGTTGGACCTATCTGTTTGGCGAAAGTCCGCAGGGACAGACCATCTATAAGCTGATCTTCTGTGCCTTTGTCGCCTTGGGCTGCGTGGTTCAGCTTGGCCCGATCCTGGATATTTCGGATGCGCTGGTGTTTTTGATCTGTGTTCCGAATATCCTCGGCCTGTATATCCTGTCTCCCATCGTGAAGCGGGAGTTGGATACCTATATGGGCAAAATCAAGAGCGGAGAAATCCAGAAATACAAAGCCTGATAGATTTCTAAGCGGGCGGTTTAAACTCTGTCTGATAAGAACAAACACGCTCCGCAAATCATGCGGGGCGTGTTTTTCTGTGGGCCAATATATTTTAATAGGGAGGTCTGGCGTGGGCGGAATTTTTATCGTCGCGCCGCGGCAACATAATTGTCACAAGAGAGCGCGCACAAGCAGAGCTCAGCACAATGCATCGAAGGATTTCCACGGGCATTGATTATTCAGGCATTGATTATTTCCAAATGCCCCGCGGCGCGCGCTTCGCATCGGTCTCTTCAAGCTCATATCGCTTGGATTGATCGTGCAAGGCTTTTGCCATGCCTCTCTTCACCAATTCCAACGCGAGGTCCAGCCGACCTGAGATACAGGTGACGACCGGTGTCTTATCGACAAACTCACCGTCAACATGAAAACAACTGATACTATGCTGCTTGATCATTGTGCTCAGCGCGTCTTTCGCCGCTTTTCCGCAGGCCCATTTGGTTCCGTCGCGACGCGTGCAAGTATCTTTCAGCCCCGGCGCGACGCTACCGTGAAGGCGAACATCAATCCCGCCCCAGCATTTGCCGTCTTTCAACTTGCTGCCAATTTGAACGGTGTTGCCGTCAATGACGCACGATGGACCACTGATCACGGCATCGGCGAACGCCGGATTGATCCCAAAAGTTAGGAGAAAAATTGCGGTCAGGACATTCGGTACACGTCCTAAACCGACGGCCAAAGCCGCTTTCTTCGTCACCATATGTCTCAAACCTCCTGATCCCGGATACCAGGATAACTGTACTTAGTGGTGCCGGAAATGCCTAACTTTGGCGCAAAAAGGTGGAACCCCGCCTGTCAGGGGTGGGGTTCCGGGATCAAGCTGTCAGCGCATTCGAAAAAACGCTTCCTGCTCACGTGAACATACCACAGAACTAAAAAAATTGCACGCGTCGGCAGCATTCGCCTCGCCCGGCTACCCGTCGTAGGTTCGTTGGCCGCGGTCGCGGTGCCAGGTGCGGAACAGATGTCGTTTCTTTTCCGGATCCGAATGGTCCTCGAAATCGCTGCGGTAATGGCCCAGTTCGATGTTGTTCAGGTATTGCAACTGGCCGCGCTCGATGGGCAGTTCCAGCCACAATTCAGGCCGGTTGCCGACAGCTTCGACAGCGTCGATGGCATCGCGCAGCCGGGGTTCCATCTCAACCCCGGCGACCTCATGGCCTTTGCGCACCAATTGCACGTTGGCTCTGGCGGTCAGGCGCTCACCGTCATAGGCGAAGAACGGCGCCAAGGCGGTCTTTGGGGCGTCCGGTGCGTGTTCGGCCTGGCGGTCGAAAACCATGGGCCGATAGAGCCGCGCCAAAAGGTCCGGATGGTCGCTGAGCATCCGGTTGTGGACGGCATAAAGCGAACAGAAACGGCTGATCCCGCCCGACCCGGCTGGGTGTTTGCACAACAATCCGACGCTTTCCGGTGGTGCCGCGCCAAAGGCGTTGTCCGTGTGGAACACCAACGCCACGTTGGTGTAGGAGCCGCGCACCCCGTAGCCGAATTCCCGTCCTTTATCGGTGACGTCGTAAAGCATGGTGCCGTCCCATTTCTGGGCCACAGTGCGGCCGATCAACTGGCCGACGATCCAGAACACTGCCTGCATGTCCGCGCTGTCGAAATCGTCCATGGGCAAGCGGTCGACTACCACGAACCCCAGGCCGTTTTGCAATTTGTCGCGGGCCACCGCCATGATCCGGCGCCAAGCCGGCAACTTGAACTGATCCGGGGTGCGGAGAATGAGCGGCAGGGGGTTGGCCTGAACCTGCTCGACAATCTGGCGCACCTCGTCGAA
>CAZQPC010000217.1:0-9264 GCA_964595005.1 uncultured Magnetovibrio sp. | reverse complement strand
CGAAGCCATTACCCATTCACTTTGCACCCTGGAATTCGCCGACCATCGGCCGCTATATGACTGGCTGATCGACAACCTGCCGACCCAGACCCGACCCCGCCAGTATGAGTTCGCGCGCCTTAACCTAACCTACACGGTGCTGTCGAAACGCCGGCTTACCCAGCTGGTTGCGGATGGTCATGTGGCCGGCTGGGACGATCCGCGCATGCCGACCATCGCCGGCCTCAGGCGCCGCGGCGTGCCGCCCGAAGCGCTTCGGGATTTTGCCGCGCGCATCGGCGTAACGAAAAGCGATTCCGTCGTCGAAATGTCGCTGCTTGATCATTGTGTCCGGGAATTCCTCAACAAGAAAGCCTTGCGCCGCATGGCGGTCCTGGACCCGCTGAAAGTGGTGATCGAGAATTACCCCGAAGGTGAAACCGAGGATTTGGAAGCCGTCAACAACCCCGAAAACGAGGCCGACGGCTCCCGCATGGTGCCTTTCGGCCGCGAACTTTGGATCGAACGCGCAGACTTCATGGAGGACCCACCGAAGAAATTCTTCCGCCTGGCGCCAGGCCGCGAGGTCCGGCTGCGTTATGCCTACTACCTCACCTGTACGGACGTCATCAAGGACGCCGGCGGCACCGTCACCGAATTGCGATGCACCTACGACCCGGCGACCAAGGGGGGCGATTCACCGGACGGACGGAAGGTCAAGGCGACCCTGCATTGGGTTTCCGCGGCCAAAGCCGTGAGCGCCGAAATTCGTCAGTACGAACCCCTGTTCAACGCCGAAACCCCGGGTGCCGGCGAGGCTATGGTTGATGATTTAAATGCCGACTCGCTGGCGGTCTTGGAAAATTGCCAGTTGGAGCCGGCCCTGGCCGACACGGAAGCCGGCAGCACCGTTCAGTTCGAACGTCTGGGGTATTTTTGCCTGGACCCGGATACGACACCCGATATGGCGGTCTTCAACCGCACCATTGGCCTCCGCGACACCTGGGCGAAGGTCCAAAAGCAGGGTAGCAAATGACCGGCGGCCCGGGGCCCGCCTAATCCAAGTCGCGGGTCTGTTTTTCCGCCCAGGCGAGCAAACCGCCAAAGCCGAGGAAAATCATAATGGAGATCGTCACGAAAATCGTTGCACCGGTGGTCATGGGCTCTTTCCCGTTCAATGTAACGTGCATGGAAATTAGCCGCCAACGCGGACCAGGGCTTTGACCCAGATCAAAATCATCCTCATCAATATTGCCGCGCTGGCCATTGGAGACGATACGTCGATCGATAGAGGCAGCCGTCATGGACCATGAATTCATCAACGACATCGCCTTCACGCCCAGCGTCAAAGCAGAGCAGGAGAAGCACGGATCGCGCACCGGGAATCAACGCATGGCCGAAAATGGCGGCTGGGCCGATACGGTCAATGGCGACCTCGCCGGCTTCATCGCGGAACGGGATTCGTTCTATCTGGCGACGTCGAATGTCGATGGACGGCCCTACATTCAACATCGTGGCGGGCCGAAAGGATTTTTGAAGGTTGTCGATGACAAGCACCTGGCCTTTGCCGACTTCGGCGGCAACAGGCAATACATCACGCTGGGCAACCTCCGGGACAATCCCCGGGCCTTTATCTTTCTAATGGATTACGCCCATCAGCGACGGATCAAGATCTGGGGACGCGCCCGGGTCGTCGACGATGATCCGGCGATACTCAATTATCTGGCCGACCCGGCTTATGCGGGGAAACCGGAACGCGTCATTGTCTTCACGGTGGACGCCTGGGACGTCAACTGCCCGCAGCACATCACCAAGCGCCATGCGGAGGCCGACCTGGAAGGCCCGATCCGTGAGTTGCACACCCGCATCGCGGCATTGGAGGCCGAAAACGCGGCCTTGAAAACAGCCCTGGGCGGAACTGCCGAATAGCTTCCGGGATTTCTGTTAACACGCGTTAAGATGGTTCGCTTGAGCCGTTTATACCCTGGAATCACGGCCGCCGCATATTCCCGCCATTGAACTGGGAACAATCCCACCCGGACCAGGGAACCAAACAACAATGGCGGCAACCCGTGTCATCTGTTCTCACCGGCTCAGTCGCCCGGCATTGGCCGCGGCAATGCTTCTGTGCCTGCAATCATATGCGGTGCGCGCCGATGGTCAGGAACAGGCCTATGCCAACCCGGCGACACGCGGATCGCCGCTGGAATTGCGCGGCACGGCCTGCGCTGTGGACGGCGACACATTGGTTCTTAACAGCCATGTTTCGCGGGGGCGCTGCCAGGGCGGCGACGTTGTTCATCTGCGTGGCACCGACGCGCCGGAACTCAACCAGCAATGCCAGGACAGTTTTTATCTTAATGTTGCTTGCGGGCGCCAGGCCCGCGCCAAGCTAAAGACCAGGATCCGCAACCGCACCATCGAATGCCACGTTTACCGGATCGCCAGGAAGCCGGAATTTACCGGCGAGTGCTTTGCCGGCGGCGACAACATCAACGCCTATATGGTCCGGCGCGGCTGGGCCATAGTGGCCCCGAGCCGCGCGGCCCGATATTCGGCCCTGGAACAGGACGCCCGCCGCCGCCGGGGTATTTGGGGGACACGCTTTGTGCGCCTTTGGGAATGGCGCGGCCGCGGCTCCTAGGCTTCGCACCAGCAAAATTTGGGCTGTCGTGGCGGGAGGCGCGCACGACCATGCGGACATGAACCGTATCACCTTGAGCTTCGACAACGGCCCCCATCCGGCGGTCACCAACGCCGTCCTGGATATCTTGGCGGCGCACGGCGTTTTGACGACGTTCTTTGTCATCGGCGAGAAACTTAATGCCAGTCCAGCCGCGCGCGCCAGCGTCGAACGGGCCCACGCTGCCGGCCATTGGATTGGTAATCATTCGCATTCCCACCGCACCCCGTTGGGCCGCCTCGATGCCGACACGGCCCGCCGCGAGATCACCCAGTGCCAGGACGCCTTGTCCGGATTTAGCCATCCCGACAAACTGTTTCGGCCCTTTGGCGCAGGCGGCAACATGGGGCTGCATCTTCTCAATGACGGCGCGCGCCGGACCTTAGAAGACGGCCGCTACACCTGCGTCACCTGGAATGCCATCCCCCGCGATTGGGATGACCCGAAAGGCTGGCCGACGCGGGCCAAAGATCAATGCCGGCAACAGCCGTGGACACTGATGGTTCTGCATGACCTGGAAGGCGCCTGCCTCGAAGGCCTGGATGGGTTCCTGACATGGCTCAAGGCAGAAGGCTTCGACAACCGTCAGGATTTCCCGGATGAATGTGTCCCCATTCGCCGCGGCAAAACCGACGTTTCCGTGTTCGACGCCAACACCTTGTCGGCGTGACGTGACAGGTCCCGGCCGGCGGCCTAATGTCGCGGCGGATAAGATCATGAGCAGTGCAATCGAGCCTCCGCAATTCCTCACCGGAGCCGGCGAAATCGCCCAGGACTGGGATCGTTTGGCCGGCCACCTGGCCAGCCACGGCCTGAGCTTGGACGCCGATCCGGCGCCACGCCAGTTTTCGTCCGGCTTTGGCAATCTGAATTATCTGATTTCCGTGGGCGGCGAACGCCGCGTCCTACGGCGGCCGCCCATGGGCCCCATCCAGCCGGGCGCCAACGACATGGGCCGCGAGAGCCGTATTCTGCTGCGGTTATGGAAAGCCTTTCCCCTGGCGCCCCGCTGTCATCACTTCTGCGACGACGCGGCGATCCTGGGGGCGCCTTTTTTTATTATGGAATACCGGCCCGGGTTGGTAATCAGCGGGACCATGCCTGGCGACCTGATGTTGGATGCCGGCGCCGGTCTGGGGCGGATGATGGCCGAGCAATTGGCCGCCTTTCACGCCGTCGACCCGGCCGCCGTCGATTTGGATACCCTGGGCCATCCCGAGGGATTTCTGGCCCGCACCCTGACGGGCTGGACGAAGCGCGCCGTTGCCGCCTGGGATGGCGACGGGCCGGCGAATCTGGCCTATCTGGCCGACTGGCTGGGTGCCAGGCTTGTCGGCGACGCGCCCGCGACCCTGTTGCACAACGACTTCAAGCTGGACAACATCATCCTCAATCCGGACACCTTGGCGCCCATTGCGCTGATCGATTGGGACATGGGCACGCGCGGCGATCCGCGCTGGGACCTGGCCGTGTTGCTCAGCTATTGGACAGAGGCCGGCGATCCCGATGTCATGCTGGAATTGGACCAAATGCCAACGGCCGGCCATGGATTCCCAGGCCGCCAGGAGATGGCCCGTCTCTACGGTGCGTTCAGCGGCCTTGCGATGGATGGCTTTCCGTTCATTCGGGTCCTGGCGGTGTTCCGGGCCGCGGTGATCTTCCGGCAACTGTATATTCGCTATCTGGGCGGCGGCACGGATGATCCGCGCTTTGGCCGCTTCGGAAAATCCGCTGACGGCCTGCTCGACTTCGCCGTCGACATCGCCAAGGAAAAATATTTCTGACCAGGAGGTTCCCGTGATCGGCTTTACCCTGAGCGACGACCAGATCGAATTGAAGGACCGGATAGAGGCCTTCGTGCGCGACAAGATCATCCCCTACGAGGCCGATGAACGGTGCACCCCCCACGGGCCCACCGACGATCTACGCCTTGAACTGAATGCCCTGGCCCGCGAAGCCGGCGTGTTCGTGCCGCAACTGCCGGAAAAATGGGGCGGCTTCGGCCTCGATCACGTCGGCACGGCCGTTGCCCTGGAAGCGGCGGGATATTCGCCGCTGGGCCCCATCGCCATGCATTGTGCGGCGCCGGATGAAGGCAACATGAACCTGCTCGACAAGGTCGCCTCCGTCGAACAACAAGAACAATGGCTGCGCCCCGTGGCGGCCGGCGCGCACCGCTCGTGCTTCGCCATGACCGAACCGGGCGGCGCCGGCGCCGACCCGACCTTGAAAACCACCGCCGTTCCCGACGGTGACGACTTCGTCATCGACGGCCGCAAGTGGTTCATAACCGGCGCCGAAGGTGCGGGCATGATGATCATCATGGCCGATGTGCCGGACGGCCACGGCGTCACCCCCGGTGCGACCATGTTCCTGAGCAAGCCCGACGTGCCCGGCATCAACATGGTGCGATCCATGAACACCATGGACGAGAGCTTCACCGGCGGTCATTGGGAAATCGAATACGACGGATTGCGGGTGCCGAAAGAAAACGTCCTGGGCGCCGTCGGCGAAGGCTTCCGCTACGTCCAGGTGCGCCTGGCGCCGGCGCGCCTGACCCATTGCATGCGCTGGTTGGGCGGCGCCGGGCGGGCCCATGACATCGCCCTGGATTACGCCCGCAAACGCGAAGCCTTCGGCAAGACCATCGGCCGCCACGAAGGTGTCGGCTTCATGCTGGCCGACAATGAGATGGATTTGCAGCAAGCCCGGTTGCTGATCTGGTGGGCCTGCGATGCCATCGATCAGGGCGGCAAGGGCCGCCACGAATCCTCCATGGCGAAGACCGCCGTCTCCGAAGCGCTGTTTCGGGTCGCCGACCGCTGCGTGCAGATCCTCGGTGGGCTGGGCGTCGCCGAGGACACGGTGGTGGCGCAAATGTTCAAGGAAATCCGCGCCTTCCGTATCTACGATGGGCCGTCGGAGGTGCACCGCTGGGCCATTGCACGGCGCATCTTGAAGGATTGAGGTGATGCGGCGCGTGCCCATGGCCGATTACGAAGGCGCTCACGGCGCCTTTGAGTGGGTCATTCCGGACACCTTCAACTTCGCCGCCGATGTCGTCGATATCTGGGCCGAAGACCCGGACCGGCTGGCCTTGGTCTGGTGCGATGATCAAGGCCATGAGGAACGCTACACCTACGGCGACATGGCGCGGCTGACCAGCCAGTTCGCCAATCTGTTAGCTAGTCAAGGCGTTGGCAAAGGCGACCGGGTCATCGTCATGCTGCCGCGCATCGCGGCCTGGCAAATCGCCACCGTGGGATGCTTGAGAGCCGGCGCCGTGCCCATTCCCTGCGTCACCATGCTGACCGAAGGGGATGTGACCTATCGCATCGATGACGCCGAGGCCGTGGCGGCGGTGACGACCGCGGAGAACACTCACAAGATCGCCAGCGATGCTGAACTGAAGGCCCGCATCAGCGTCGGTGTCGGCAGAAGCGACGGCTGGATCGATTTCGGAACGGCCCTGACCCAGCAATCCGATACCTTCGCGGCGCCCCGCATTGAGGCGGAGGACCCGGGTATTCTCTATTACACTTCGGGCTCGACGGGAAAGCCCAAGGGTGTCCTGCATTCGGCCCGGGCGCTGTTCACCTGGCGCGTCTCGGCCTGGTATTGGCTGACACTCACGGATACGGACGTCATGTGGTGCACCGCCGATACGGGCTGGTCGAAGGCCGGCACTTCGATTTTGTTCGGCCCCTGGTCGACGGGCTCGGCGGTGTTGTTCTATGACGGCCCTTTTGACCCGGGGCGGCGGTTTGGCTTGCTGGAGAAATACGGCGTCACCGTTTTCTGCGCCGCCGCCACGGAACTGCGTCAGCTGATCCTTGAGGACGTCTCACGTTTTGACTTGGAAAACCTTCGCCTGACCGTATCGGCCGGCGAAAGCGTCAATCCCGACGTCGTCATCCGTTGGCAGGAGATGACCGGCGGGCTTTTGCTCGACGGTTACGGCCAGACGGAAACCCTGATGACCGTCGTGAACTATCCGGCCATGCCCGTGAAACCCGGTTCCATGGGCCGCCCCCTGCCGGGCACGGAGGCCGCCATCCTGGCCGAAGACCGTGATGAATTTCTGCCGCCCGACCGCCCCGGGCGGCTGGTCATCAAATGCCCCAACCCGCAAATCATGCTGGGCTATTGGAAAGACCCGGCGCAAACCCGAAAATCCCGCACGATTATCGACGGCACGGAATGGTTCGTCACCGGTGACACGGCCTACCGGGACGATGACGGATATCTGTTTTACGACGGACGCGATGACGACGTGATCAATTCAGCCGGCTACCGCATCGGTCCCATGGAAGTGGAAAACGCCCTCATGGAACACCGGTCCGTGATGGAATGCGCCGCCGTCGGCAGCCCCGACAAGACCCGCGGCGAAGTGGTCAAGGCCTTCGTTATTTTGAACGACGGCTTCGCCGGCTCCGATGAACTGATCAAGGAATTGCAGGATTTCGCCAAAACCGTCACCGCCCCCTACAAGTACCCGCGCAAAATCGCCTTCGTCACCGAGTTGCCGAAAACGGTGACCGGCAAAATTCAGCGCCGCAAACTGCGTGATAGGGAGTTCGCCAAACCCTAGCCGCACCTTCAGCGGCGGACAATTGCGCCGGGGCGTTCCGCCTTGGATTGCCGAGGCCCCAATGTTAACATTGCCGCCCTGACGAAAACCCCTTCAAGTTTTAGCCCAGTTGGTTGCCATGAGAGAACGGCACAAGAACTTCCTCACTTTCCTTGTCGCCCTGGTTCTCTCCTACACGGCCCTTGAATTCGCCGTTTGGCGGCCGTTCCTTGAAGAAGTTCCCCTGACCCTGCACACAACGCTGGGGCGGCTCCAGTATCTGGCGCAAACGTCGAAGGCCGACGTCATTCCGAAGGATTACACGTTGATCATCGGCGATTCCCTTGCCGAAGGCCTGGGCGATCAGCTGTTGCAGGTCATTCATGAGCGCAAACCGAAATACAACACCGCACATTATCTGCATGACGCCACGGGCCGCGACGTTCTCACTTTCGGGGTGAGGGGCGGCTATCCCTCCGACACCTATGTCTTCAACACGTACCGAAATTGGGGCGGGATTAACGTTTATGCGGGCATCGAATTGGACCAGCCGAAGGATGTCGTTGTCCTTTATTCCGGCGCCACGGATATCAATGACGAGATGACCAACATCAATTTCTGGCTGCCGAAAAATTTCGACCGGACACGCCTCAAGGACCCGAAATACATTGCCGAACACATGGCCGCGCGGGCCGAGGTCGGCCGCAAGGCCGCGAAGCGGCGCTGGCACGTGTTCCGCAACGCCCACATGCTGGACACCATCACCAAACTGACCAAGCTGTTGTACAAGAACGTCAAGAAAGGTGCCGATGTTCTGCTCACTGATGAAGACCCGGCCTTCCGCGTTGGCAAGGCCTACGTCCCAAACTGGTCACGCCACAAGGGATCGCCGGTCAAAATCCGGGTCGGCGGCGAAACCAAGACCTACCCCCAGAACACCGTTGAAGCTTTGGCCTTTCATAGCGCCGAAGAAATCGAACAGGCATCCCTATTCTTTGACGCCTCCCTGGTGGAATTGAAAAAGCTGTTCCCCCAATCCCGATTGTGGGTTGTCTACACGCCGACCCCGATCAACGCCTATCATTTGGAGAGCCCCACCGTCATGCTTCGCGATCGTATCCGGTTCGCGGATACGGAAAAGGCCGGCCCCTTGACCGAATTCAGCGCCCAACACCTGGCCCGCCAAAGCGACCGGATCTGCCGCCGGATCCGCGCCGGCACGCTGGCCTCCGGGGGCCGGTTTATCGATTCGCGGCCGCATTTGCGCGACGTCTCGTCGCGGATCGGCTACGTGCATGGACCCAACGACGCCGGGCACTTCAACAAACGCGGATACACCGCACTTTCCGAGATCATCCGACGGGGCATGAAGGATGGAGCCTTTGACACTTGTGCAAATCTCGCCGCCCCGGGCGGAGATGGGGCGGGCCGACAATGAAAAAGATGGCAATCTTCTCCATGGGCGCCTTTTTTCTGGCCGGTGTCGCCGTGTTCCTGAGCCTGGAAATTTTCCTGCGCGTCGCCTTCCACAACAGCATGAATTTTGATCTGGAAATGTGGAAATACGCGCGCACCCTGAAGCGGGTCGCCGCCAACACCGACATCGGCCACGAACATGTGCCGGAAGGCGCGGCATTTCTGATGGGTGCGGCGGTGAAGATTAATGCCCACGGGTTTCGCGGTGACGCCTTCCCCGAAGCCAAACCGGAAGGTGAATTGCGCGTCGCCATGCTGGGTGATTCCCTGACCTTTGGCTGGGGGGTCGCAGCCGAACACACCACCTCGGCGTTGCTGGAAAATTCCTTAAAATCGCAGCCCGGGAATCAGGCCGTCCGGGTCATCAACATGGGGGTCGGAAACTACAATACGGCCATGGAGATCGCCGCCTTCCATGAGCGCGGTCTGGCGTTGCAGCCGGATTTGGTGATCTTGAATTATTTCGTCAATGACGCGGAACCGACGCCTCGCCATGGCGGCCCGCGTCTGTTGGACTGGTCCTACGCATCCGTCTACCTGAACGGGCGCCTGGACG
>CAZQPC010000216.1:0-9305 GCA_964595005.1 uncultured Magnetovibrio sp. | reverse complement strand
ACTAACCGATACCCCGCATCGCCCGCGTGTCCTCTCCTGACGGCGTCACCGGAACGGTGATCTCAGTGCATATGAAATAGTGCACGACGCTCTATGGCGTTGAGCGGCGATGCCGGCTATGGGTCCGTTCAATGGCGTTGGCGTACTTGGAAAAGGACAGCTGGCGCATCTCCATGGCGGCGGCCGTGTTTAAAATCCAGTCGGGCACGGTGGAATCGTATTTCAGCTCAATGACGGCCCGGGTCGCGGGCTCAATGGGCGCAAACGCATCGATGGGCGGCGACAGGGTGCAGACCTCCGTACACAGCAGGCGGCGGTCGAAAGTAATACGCAACCCGGGCTGTACGGCGCAACTGAAGGCGGTGCGGTGATAAAGCACGCCGGCGCAGGTCCTGAGATCCATTTTACGGGCCAGGGCGCTGAACTTATCGATCACCGGGCTGTCGGCGGAAACGGCCGTATCGAGAACCGTGTCGCCCTGCAAAAGCCGCCCGGCCCGGTCGGCACTGAGGGCCTCGCGTTCCTTCGATATGAAGTCCCGTTCGCGGTGTTTGAACTCAAGAAAAATGGCGTCAGGAGGCCCGTCGATCAATTGCCGGTAGGTGCGCAGGCGCGGCTTCATGCGGGTTGCCAGGCCTTCAATTTTCTCCTTGTAAAAGGTCAGCGCCGGGCTGTCGAAATAGACCGAGTAGTTGAAATAACCCTGGCCGCCGTCGTGGCTATCGGGGATCAGCACGTCGTTCAGGCGCTCGCGGAAGGCCTCCGCCTGGGCCAGATCGACTAGGTATTTGATTTCCCGGCGGTTTTGCACAAATCGCTTGTTCATGCGCCGCTTCCGCCGCGCCGGTGGACCAGGCCCTTGCCGGCGATGGTGGCCGGTAACGCCTGGCCGGTAAACACCGCCCGGCTGCCCTCGGCGGCGCGCACATCGACGCGGTTGGCATGGAACCGGGTCGATGTGATGTCCGCCGATCCGGAGCCTCCATAGCGCCAGTTCTTGGCGTACAAATCGATGCCCACATCATTGCCGTGCAGTTCCACATCCCGCAGCGCGGCACGGCTGCGGTCCTTGACGGCGACGGCGATCGCCGAGCCTTCGATACGGGCGTCATGGATTTGGACGACGCTGGCCTCACCGATGGACAGGCCCTTGTCGCCGGCCCGGCGGATGTCGGCGGCGGTGACGCGGACCCGGCTGTCCATGAAATCCATCCCGTCGTTGCCGGCGCCCAGAACGGAAATCCCGTTGATGGTGCCGTCGGCGTAGTCCAGATCGACGCAGTCGGCATGGCAGCGCGTGAAGCTGACATCGCTCATCTCGAAACTGCCGTTGACGATGTGCAGGGCATCGTCGCCGGCCGCATTGTCGGCAACGCGGCTGTCCGCCAGGGCGAAGTTCGGCGAATGATGCACGGACAGCATGCCCGAATAGGTGACATTGGCAGTGCGCGCGGTTGAGCCGCCCCGCAGTCGGGCATGACGGATGAACGAGTTTGCCGAGCCGGGCCCCTGGATCGCCAAGACGCCCCAGGGCCGGCCGGCGACGGTGGGCTCAACAATGATGGGCGCGGTGTCGCTGCCATCGAAGTGGACGGGTCCCCTGGAAATGATGGAAACGCCGGGGGCCAGCCGCAGCGTGGTGCCCGCCGCGATGCGCAAGGTCTGGGTTGCCGCGACGATCAGGTCCTTCGACAGGGTGACGGTGCCGGGACCGAAAACAAGGTCGCCATGGGGCGGCGCGGCAAACCGCCAAGCATGGACCGAGGCGTTCGTATAGTCGATCTTGGCGGGGTCGAGAGCTGCGATGGACGACATCTCCGGGCGCACCACCTCGCCGGTCAGGGCATGGCGGAAGGCCGCCGCCAAAACTGTTCTATCGGTATTTTCCAGGGATAGCAGATAGCGCTGCGGCCCGGCGCTCAAGGCATGGTCCGGCACCCGGCGAAACACCCTGAGCGATCGCCTGAGCTTGCCCCGGTCCTGGCGCAAGCCCGGGTACAGAAGTATCGGCGCGTTGATCGGGTTGACCGGTGACACACCAAGGCGCCGGTCGGCCAGCACTGGTGTCCCAAGGCCGGCCGGGTCGAAGCGCACCGCCGCGTTGCCGTCGACGCTGACTTCCAGAAGGGATCGCCCATCGGCGCCCGGCCGGGCCAGGCGGAGGCGGACACGGGTTCGCGCCAGTTCTTTCGTCAGGAAGGCGTTGCGCCGGCCGATCCAGGCGTAAAGGCCACGCTTCGCCGCGTCGTATTGCGCGTTGCCATAGGGCAGCCGGTAGGGCTCCAGAAAATCCCGGTCGAGCGCGCCCTTGCGGCGATCAGCCCGGGCATCGCCGTCGATGCGGGCGAAATGTGCCTTCAGCCGTTGGTGCTGCGCGGCCACCGATCCCGATTCCTTCAAGGTATTGAATAAGATCATGTTGCGCCGATGATGCAGCCGCGGATCGCGCAGGGCGACGTCGCGCAGCGGCGTGATCAGTTCGTTCAAGGGCACCTGGTGATCGGCGACGCGGGCTTGGAGGAAACGGTCAATGCCGTTCGGGAACAGCAACATGCCATGGCCGTTGACGTCGGTAATCCAAGGCTCGATGCGGCCGGCGGCCGGGTCGAAATAGAACAGGTGATTGTGAAAAGCATCGCCGTGGGTGCCCGACACCAAACTCATGAAGGCCGCGAAGCGGGCGTAGTGTTCAAAGGAAAGCGCCCCCCAAAGGGCCGAATAGCGGGCCGGTCCGGGCGCCAGATAAAGCGCTTCGATCATCTGGTCAAGGGGGTCCAGGCCGTCCAGATCCTTCAACCCGCCCAGCCGCCGGAAGTCCTTGGCCCGCCAGCGCGGCTTCAGGTCGTAGGCCTCATATATGGGGCCCGGCAGGCGCCGGCGCAGGCGCAACAGACTTTCGTCTTCGCGGGTCGAGCGGTGATAGACGCCGCGGTATTGGCCGTTGATGAACAGCCGCGCGAAATCCGTCCGATGGGTCAACAGGCCCATGGTGCGGGCCAATTCCTCACCCAGCAGATTGGCCACCATGGGGCGGTCCTCGGGGTTGATCAGATTAATATGGCGCTGCAGGTCCAGCGGCGCGCTTTTTTTCAGTTTCAGGCGCAGCGACGGTTTCGACTTCTGCCAATGCCAGTGTCCGCGGCCGCGCAATCTGTATTTGATCTTCCGCCAGGTGCCGTCCGGATACAAAAGCCGCGCCTTGTAATAGCGCGCCTTCGCCGATGCCGGCAGGTTCGCCGTCATGGCTTCCAGGGAGCCGTCCTCGACCCGCAGATGAAGGGTCGGCAGTGGCGAGACCTCGGGGATGGGGCCCGTATCCAGGGCGACGCGCAGGGAATTGGCCATCACCTTGGCGCCGTCGTAGGCGCCGGCGATGGCAATGGCGGCCGGCAACATGGCGTCTTTGTCCCGCCAGTCCTTGGCCAGCACCATGCGGCCGAAATAGGCGTAGCTGCCGGCGAACAGGGCGCCGATGATGATCAACGTCGCGTAGACGAACGCACGGCGGATCAAACCGCGCCGGTGCCGCGTTCGCCGGCGCTCAGACATTGACGTTCCCTTCGCCGACCAGAAGGCTGACCGAGATGTCGGCGCTAATGGCGCCAAGCCGCGTCACCAGCGTCTCGTAGACCGTGTCCTTGCCCAGGCGCACGTCGTAAATGAAATCGTTGAACTCGGCGTCGCCGGCCAGCTTATCGATGGAGATCACGTCGAAATGGCTGGCCATGTCCGCCAGCGCCGCCTCGGCGGCGTCGCGGTCGGCGGCACGCATGCGGACCCGCAGCACATAGCTGCGTTCCGATATTTCACCGAACCGGAAGGAGTGCATGGCCAGGGCCGTGGCGCCCGTGAAGGCCGTGAAGATCACCGCGAACAGATAAAACTTGGTGCCCGTTGCCATGCCGATGGCCATGGCCATGAAAATGAATGCCACGTCGCGCGAATCCTTGACCGGATTGCGGAACCGGATGATCGACATGGCGCCGACCAGGGCGAAGGCGCGGGCGATGTTCGAGCCGATGATCAACATGATCAAGGAGATGGTAATGGCGACGAACACCAGGGTGTGCACATAGGATCGCGAATAGGTATGGCCGCCGTGGGTCAGGCAATAGATGCGCGCCAGGGCCATGCTGAGGATCGCCGAAAGCCCCAGCGCCAGCACCAGTTCCCACAGCGTGATGGTCGGCAGGACCGCGATATTGCGCAGCGATTCGTCGATCAGCTTATCCATGAACGCATCTTCTCATGGCATGCGGCGGGCTATCAATGCCGGTCGTCCTAGACGGGCCACGGCGAGACGCCGATCACCATTTCATGCAAGGCCATCAATAGGGCGTACAGGGCCAGGCCGGCGGCCAGGCGCGCCCAGCCGATCTGGACTAGGGCCCGGCCGATCGAAGTCCGGCGGGTTTGTTCGGCCATGCGGCGCCATCGATCCACGCCCATGGCGCGCCGGCGTTTCCCATCCAGGCTTTTCGGTCCACTGAGCGCCAGTACCGTCATCAGCCCGAAGACCAGCAGAGCGGCGGCGTCACCATTGATCGGGATGTGGGCCAGCGACCACAGCGCCAAGCCCCAGATGGCCGGATGGCGGGTGATCGCGACGATGCCCGGCCGCAGGGCATCGAAGTTCTTCGCGCCGGCGCCCAGCGAGAACGGGTTCGGGCTGCTCAGGCCGGCCACGATCGCCACACAGGCAACGGGCATGACCGCCACGGGTAGCCACCGAAATGCGGGCACGTAGGGCCATATCTCGATATAAGGTGCCGCCGCGTAGGCGACGCCAAGCCAGATCACCAGGGCCAGACTGAGCAGTGAAAACAGGCCCACGTAAAGCCGCTCGCCCAGGCGCGCCACGAGAAAGCCGCGCAAGGGCCGCACAGCGGCAAGCACGTGGGTAACCACAAAAACGGTGATGGCGAGCCCTAACTCAGCCATGAGCCTGCACCAATATCCGGCCCGTTATCCCGGCCCGTTATCCCGATTGGGGGCCGGCCAGGCGGGCGAAATCCTGGCGCCGTATTTCCAGGCCGCGCAGGTATTCGTCGCGCCCGAAGACGTGCCCGCAGACCATGCAGTTGACGTCACCGGCCGGCAATCCGGCTGCGTCGAAGCCACCGTTCATGGTGTTCTGGCTTTCGCCGCAAACGGCGCAGGTCACGGGCAACAGATTTTTCGGTTCGTTCGTATTGCTCATGCGGTGTCCCTTCCGGAAGCGTTTATTATGCGCCATTCAGCGCCATTGTCATATGCGGAATGGTCCGTCCGGGGATCGAGCCCGACGGCGTCTCGCCCGTCACTTGAAACCCGATGGCTTCATAGAAGGGGACGGCGACCGGGTCGGAATCGAGGTGCAACCGCATCAGGCCCCGCGCCCAGGCGCGTTCTTGTATCTTCGCCCACAGGCGCCGGCCGAGTCCCTGGCGCTGCCATTCGGGATCAATGAAGAAGCTGTGGATCTCGCCTTCCCGGCCGTCCGCATCGGCGTGCAGGCTGATGGCGCCGCAAACCCCGTCTGTTTCCGCGACCCAGTACTCATGGGCGTCAATATCGGCGGGGTGGACCGTCAGTTCGTCACTGCAGGCCGCCATGAAGGCCTCGTCGTAGCCGTTCGAACGCTTGGCGCGGATCGTCATCGCCGTGATCGCCGCCGCATCTGCGGGCCTGGCACGGCGAATCACAAGCTCGCCCGGTTGCGGCGCGGTCTTCAACCCTAGAGGTCCGGATCATCCAGGCCGTTCTGGCGGCACGCCGCGACCACCGTATTGCGCAACAGACACGCGATGGTCATGGGCCCGACGCCGCCCGGCACCGGCGTGATGGCGCCGGCCACTTCCGCCGCCTCGGCGTAGGCCACGTCGCCGACCAGGCGGGTCTTGCCCTCGCCCTTTTCCGGCGCCGGGATGCGGTTGATGCCGACGTCGATGACGGTGGCGCCGGGTTTCACCCAATCGCCGCGAACCATTTCCGCGCGGCCCACGGCGGCCACCAGGATGTCGGCCTCGCGGCAACGCTCTTCCAGGTCTTTGGTCCGCGAATGACAGATGCTGACGGTGCAGCTTTCGGCCAGCAACAGGGCCGCCATGGGCTTGCCGACGATGTTTGAGCGCCCGACGATGACGGCGCGCTGGCCCGACAGGTCGCCGATCCGGTCCTTCAGCATCATCAGGCAGCCATAGGGCGTGCACGGCACCAGGGCGTCGCCGCCGGTCCACAACCGGCCGACGTTTTCCACGTGGAAGCCATCGACGTCCTTTTCCACGTCGATGGCGGCCAACACCTTTTGATCGTCGATCTGATCGGGCAGCGGCAGTTGCACCAAGATGCCGTTGACCGCCGGATCGGCGTTTAATTTGCCGATCAGGGCCAGCAGGTTGGCCTCCGGCGTGTCGGCCGAAAGCTGGTGCTTGATGGAATGCATGCCGGCTTCTTCGGTCTGCTTGGCCTTATTGCGCACATAGACACTCGATGCCGGGTCTTCGCCGACCAGGACCACGGCCAGACCCGGGGTGACGTTGTGGTCGGCCTTGATACGCGCCACTTCGGCACCGACACGTTCGCGTAATTTCTCGGCGAAGGCCTTGCCGTCGATACGGTTGTCTTCGGACATAGTTGTCATCCTTTTTGGTGGCTTTGCAGCCAAGTCTTCAACATGGCTTCGGTCTCGGTTGCGTCACCGGAGACCGCGACGGTCTTGTTACGGCCCTTCGCGCCCGTGATCAAGGTCAGCCGTTGCATGGCCACCCCCCAGGTTTTCGATAGCAGCTTCAACAGCGCCTTGTTGGCCTTGCCCTTTTCCGGAACCGCGGTGACGGAAGCTTTCAAAAACACCGTGCCGGCCGCGTCGGTGATTTGCTTGCCGACGGCGTTGCGTCCGGCTTTCGGCGTCAGGCGGACGCGCACCACGACGCCGTCTTTGGTTCGCGAAAAGGGTAGGGAGGCGTCAGCCAAGGCTTCAGCCGGGTCAACCGAGCCCGCGGTAAAGTTCGACGACGACACCTTTGACGAAGATCAGGCCCAGGATCAGGATCAGCGGTGAGACGTCCAGGCCGCCCAGGTTTGGCAACTTCCGGCGGATTGGGCCCAGCACCGGTTCCGTTGCCCGGTGGCAGAAATCGCCAACCATGTAGACAAATTTGTTCGACGTGTTGATCACGTTGAAAGCCACCAGCCAGCTGAGCACGACGCCGATAACGACGACCCACATATAAAGCTCAATGACCATCAGAACGACTTGCAGAAAGGGGCCGAGAATGACTTCCATGGGGATGCTGCGAATTTGTTGCCAGGAAGCCTAAACCTAGTCGCGGCGGATGCCGCGCGCAAGGGCCGGCAATTCCTTGACAGCGCGGACAGCCGGAACCATTATCCGGCCCGCTTCCCGGGCACGTATTGTTTGCGGCCCGGCGAAAGCTGTGTTGATGGACGGGGCCGTAGCTCAGTTGGGAGAGCGCGTCGTTCGCAATGACGAGGTCAGGGGTTCGATTCCCCTCGGCTCCACCATCAAAACCCCTTGGAAATCCAAGGGGTTTTGCTCTTTCGGGATTTCCGATTGCGTCTCGTCTGATCCCAGTGTGTCCAAATTGTGCCCATAACGATTGAGCGCAATGATCGCCCGCTCCTGATACTCTGGCGCGAGATGGGAGTAACGTTGCACCATGGCGAGGCTCTTGTGCCCCGTCATATGCATTACCTCATACAAGGGAAGACCTTGCTGCACGAGGCGGGACGCAAAAGTGTGGCGGAGATCGTGAAACTGAACGTCCTCCAGTCCAGCGTTCATGCGCGCGCGATTGAACGCGGTTTTCACGTCCTTCAAGGGCCGGCCGTTGTACGTGAACACCGGACCATGGTCTCTCGGTCCCAAGGTCAACAATATCCGGTGCGCGCGTTCTGTGAGCCGAATTGAACGATCCTCACCGTTCTTTGTCTCGATGAAAGTAATACGTCCGCTGGCTAAGTCCACATGACGCCAATCGAGCTTAAATAATTCCGATCGCCGTCCCCCGGTATCGAGGGCGAAGGCAATGAGCGAGCGAAGCCTGTTGGAGGAAGCCGCCAACAGACGCCGTTCTTCGTCGGATGTCAGCCAGCGAGTTCTGCCCTTTGAAGGCTTAAGTTTCGGAAACGATGGTACCGAGAGTAATTCGCCTTCGCGCTTGGCCCGATTCAGGATCGCTTTAAGGATAGCAAGGTTACGGAGCACACTCGCGTCCTTCACCTTCTTGCGGCGCATGTCGGAAAATTCTCGGATCAACTTCGCGTCAATTTCCGAAAGCATCCATGCCCCGAAATGATCCAAGAGCAACTGCAGTTGGTATTTCTGATTGCAGTCGTAGCTATTTTGATTCTCCCTTTTCCTATTTTCCGCATAACGCAACAAGGCGTCACGAAATGGCACTTCGGGGATGGTTCCGAAATGCTGCTCCATGAAACTCTCCTGTTGCCATTTGGCGGCAAGAACCTGGGCTAGGTCTTTATCTTCAGTCCCAGTGCTCTTGCGCTGTCTTCGACCTTTCTGGTCGTTCCAAGTTGCCCACCATTTCCGTGAGCCTTTGCGTTTGTAGATACGCATGGTTGCCGTCTCCTCTTCGTTTCAGAGGTTCGGGCGCTGTCGCGGGATTTATTATCGTCGGCATACCGAACGATGTCCACAATATCCCAGCGCCGGCACCTGGGTCCGAGATCGACAAACGGAATATCGAACCGAATGAAGGTATCGATAGAAACACCCAGCCATCTCGCCGCCTCCTCGCGGCTGAAATATCTTCTCGGTGGCATCGGGGCTTCCGTCGGCATGGCGCTTGCTGATCTCCGAACTGTTTCGTTGGCTCGATTTTCGAGCCAACCACTTTGCCGTATCGATGCAGTCCGGTTTGGACAGGCAGATCGGTTCGGCGATTCGGGAACAGAATTAACGGAAATCGTTCGGCTACGTCTTCACGTAACGTATACGTAACGTGCAGAGCATGAAAAAAACTAAAGTTGGCCCGACACGTTACGTGTCAGACAGCCTGGCGCGGCAATCGATATTCCCTCGGAATGACAGCAAATACGTTATGTGAGTGAGAACGTGGCGAATCGGGCTGGCGGGCAAGCCGTAATTTGAAAAGCGCCCGAACAACACGTTACGTTGCAACGGCAACTACGTCGCTAAGATATCCGTGATAGGTCAGGGGGAGACAATTTCGCTGGCGTCAATCCATGTCCGCTTTACCCGCTTATTCTGTTGCAAAACTCCAAATTAGCGACGACCATTTTTTCTGCAAAATCCGATTCCAGCAAGAATAGAAACCACATTG
>CAZQPC010000215.1:0-9324 GCA_964595005.1 uncultured Magnetovibrio sp. | reverse complement strand
CACGTGCATGGGTGCGAATTCGGGCAACAACGCGGTCAATCGGCGATAGGCCACAATGGCCGGCGCGAAACGTTCCAATTCCAACAGGGTTTCAGCCATATGCAATTGCGCCTCCACATGATCCGGGGCGGCGAACACGGCCTTCTTGAAACAGTCGATCGCTTCTTCGCCCCGGTCCGTGTCGCGCAGCACCAGACCGAGGCCGTCCAGGGCATCGGCGTTGTCCGCATCGATATCCAGAAGGGCCCGGAAAAGACCTTCGGCACCGGCCATGTCGCCGGCTTCCAACTGCCTCCGCGCCGCTGCCAGTTGTTCCGGGGTGGTCGCGGCAGGCATGAGAACTTTCCTAAAGAACCCTGAGGTCGTGACGGTCGCGGTCCCATTCATCCGCCCAATCGACACAGCGTTGAACGTCCTCATCCAACATCAGCCGGTCCGCCACCAGGGCTTCAGCGGCGGCGCGGATGGCGGCTTTGTAGGCGTCAAGATCGGCATATCGTTCGGTGATGGCGGCGCGTGGATCACCGGTCGCCCGGCGTTCGTCGACGGTTTCCGGGAACGGGATGGTGGACCCTGAAAACTTGTACTTGGTGCCTTCACCGAAGCCTCGGGCGCGTAAGTTCCAGCCCGTATAGGTGGCCAGCGGGGCATCGACCATGGGCGCGCGGACACCACCCAGGTCGTTGCCGTCCGCGTCAGTGGCCGGCACCAAGGTCGGATAGCCCGCCGCGTCAACCACATCGGGTGGTTCCGTCGACAGCACGCCGGCGGCGAAGTCAGGCCCGAAATCCAACAAGGGAAGGCCGGCTGGGCCGCTGGGCAGGGCCACACCCGGGATCACGGGGAAGCCCGTCCGCCATTCCGCCGCCGTCACCAAAGAGCCGTCATCACGGCGCGGACAACGGCTGGCCGGCGGCGCCGTGCCGTCCGTGGCCCAGGCGTCCAGGGCATCCAGCAGGGCCCGGAACAACATTGAGGTGCGGACCACGTTGGAGAGGTTCTGGCAGATGCCGCGCGACGGCTTCTTCAGGTTCGGGTCGGCAAAGTGCTCGGAACTGCCCCACATGAAGACGCGCACGGTGTCCGGCTGTTCCAGGTCGTTGCCCTGCGTATCCGTGTGAACCAAAGAACCGCGGCGTTGCCAGTATTCCGTTGCCGTCTGTGAATGGATGACCAAGGGATCCGTCTCCGGGCGCTTCAAAATGGCATCGGTCTTGCCCGTCAGGTGGTCGGTGGTCTCTGCATAGGAGAACGGAAAGCGGTCGGCGCAGTTGAAATGGTCTTCGTATTCCTGTCCCGCCGGGGTGACGGCATTGGCAAAGCGGTGGTTCATCCACATGAGGCCGCCGCCGGCGACGTGCGGCAGCACGCCGTCGAAAACCCGACGGCCGGCCGCGTCGGCGTTATAGCCTAGATGAATAAAGTCGCGGATGATCCGGCCGGTTTGCGAACGCCCCCAGCCATAAGCCTTCTCAATGCCGATGTCGGCGACCGGATTGGCGTTGCCGGCGGCGTCCACGTCACCGTATTTCAGGAAACTGATGAAGTCGCGCACGGCCACGTGGCCGAGCCCCAGCACCAACGGGTCCTTGCCCTGGTAAACCAGTTCATAGATCCAGCCTGGCTGAAACCCGGCCGGCAGGTAAATGTCCGTTTCCGATGGCACGATGGCCGATTGGCGCGCCACCCCGTCCAAGCCGATGCCGCCGGCGTCCCGGGCGAACTGCCATTGGTCGGGCGGTACAACCTGGCGTTCGGAGGTCGCATAGCGCCGTTTGGTCAACGTCGCCGCGGCCGTATCCAGCGACACGGTTGGATGGCTGCGCGTGTTGATCCAGCCCGACAGCGGATAGGTCACCGTGCCCTGGCTTTCCGGGGTGATCTCCGAGCGTACCAGGCCGCTGAGCGGCTGATCGCCGTCCGTCGCCACCGGCACGTCCAACAGCATGCGCCCGTCGCCGGCCAACAGATCGGCCTGCCAGGCGCAGCAGACGAACGTATAGCCGCGCCGAAACAGAAAACCGTTGCCCGCGTCCGACGCGCTCACGGGGGCATTCGACGCCGGCGCATCATTGAAGAACTGGATGGCGCGCTGGTTGCCGCGGTTGCCGTAATCAAAAAATACCCGCTTATTGGCTTTTGCCGCGTCGACCGGCCGGTAGATGAATATGTCGCTGGAAAATTCCACCAACCCATCGGCGTTCACCGGCGCCTTGTCGACATCGCAGACCCCCGCGTTGGCCGCCGCAGCGGCGTCAACGACATAGTGCGCCCGGCCCTTGAGCCGCTCGTAGGCGCCGGCATCGTCAAATGCCTGGCCATCGGCGAAGGGAACACGTTCGGTAATTTCAAGGGTGATCTGGTTGGTCATGAAGTGGCCTCGTGTCAGTCAAGAAAAGTGATAGAGTGGTAGCATGGGGGCGGTGTGGCGGAAAGATGCCCGACAACTGTTCTCAAGCACCTCTTGTTGGTCCGCGACAATTCCATCGGATCGCTCATCCAGTGCATTTCGGTTTTTTTCATGATTACGGCGCCACACCGATCGTGCCCGTGATTGAAAGTTCCCGTTTATGGAGGTTTGCAGATGGCCTTTCATCTCGCCACCGATTTAGAACGCAGGCATGCTTTCTTTGCGGGTTGCAAGCTTCGCATCAGCCGCACACGATAATGTCGTGGGACGAATATTGCATGCTCGATTAGATGTTCGTCGATCGAACATCGACTCGCGGAACGGAGGCAATGCACAAAAATCACATTTTTCTTGCTGCCCTGTCCGTCTGCGGCATCCTTGCGGTTGGTGCGGTTGGTTTTATCGTTTTCAATTTGACAGCTGAGCGAATTGTGATCGCCCAGTCGGAGCGCGCCTCCATCGCTTGGGCAAACCATATTGGCATGGAGCTTCGCCAGATTGAGCGCATCGCCCGAGGCGCGGATATTACATCCGATGAGCTGCGTTTCCTCGATAGCGTCCGCGACCTGGGTGATATTTTTCGCTTCAAGATATTCGACACCAAGGGCCAGATCCGTCTAATTTCAGACGATCTCAACGCCAACTTAGCCGAACATCCTGATCGTGGCGAAGACAACCGGAAGGCGCTGCGTGTCGTCAAGACCGGCCAACCGTATTCTGAGTTGGAGGACGGCACGAAAAAGCCTGACCGTCCCGACATCTACGCAGAAACTTACGTGCCCGTGTACCGCGATGGGCGCTTGGTTGCCGTTGCCGAAGTCTACATGGACCGCACGGCGGAATCCCAGGCGGTGAAGCAGGATTTTCTGAAGTTCGGATGGAAAATTGCCGGCATCACGATACTTCTGTTTTGTATCCCCGGCATTGCCCTCGCTTACCTGACGGGCCAGCTGCGCCGGCAAAGCACCGACCTGTATTTGGAGCAAGATCGCGCCCACCAACAAGAAGCGTTGTTCAGTGCCGTCGTCGATAGATCTCCAACGATCATTCACATCACCGATTTGGACGGTCGGATTACGTTGATCAACACGGGCGCCGAAGCCCTGTTCGGCTTTTCAAACACCGAAGCCAGGGGCGCCCGTGCCCATGACTTGCTTGCCAAGAACATAGCCGATGCCTTCGTCGCGCACGACCGGACGGTGGTGAAAACGGGACAAAGCATTGAACAAGAAGTTACATTTGACCTGCCGACCGGGACCCGCACATTCCTTACCGTCAAGTTTCCAATACTCGACAGAGGCCGCATGACCGGCATCGGCGCCATCGGCACCGACATCACGGATCGCAAACACGCCGAGGAAGAACGGCGCAAAATGACGGCCCGGTTCATGGATTTTGCAGACGTTTCGGCGGACTGGTTCTGGGAAACCGACAGCGACTACAAATTTACCTATGTTTCGCCGCGCGTTGCCGATCTCGTCAAGGCGCCGCCGGAGTATCTTATCGGCAAAAGCCGATTGGGCTATCCCGGCTTGCTCGACAGTCCTGATCAGTACGCGCGTCACAAGGCGGATATTGACGCGCGCCGGCCCATTCAAGATTTCGAGTACGAATATGTCCGGCCAGACAAATCACGTGTTTTTCTATCGGTGAACGGCAAACCGGTGTTCGATGAAGCCGGTAAGTATGCCGGTTATCGTGGCACGACCGTAGATATTACGGCGCGCAAGTTAGCCGCGCATGCGGTGCAGGAAAGCGAAGAACGGTTGCGCGGTGCCATCGAAAGCCTGCAGGAAGGATTCGTTCTGTTCGACAAGAATGATCGCATCATCGCCGTCAACGAGGTCTACCGCGGTATCAATCCGAGGGCCCAAGAGTACCTGGACAAGGGATTGACATTTGAGGACCTGATCCGGGCCAATGTCAAACGCGGCTGGATGATCGATGCCGACGATGAAAACGAAGCGTTCGTCCGCAACCGTCTCGAACAGCACCGCAATCCTGGACCGCCCATCGTACGCCAGTTTAGCGATGGTAGATTCTACCTGCTTCGCGAGACCCGAACGCCCGAAGGCGGCATCGCGTTAACGTTCGTCGATATCAGCGAATTGAAACGTGTCGAGGAACAGCTCAACAACGCGCTCGCCGTGGCGGAGCGCGCGAATAACGCGAAGTCAGAATTCCTGGCGGCCATGAGCCATGAACTTCGAACACCGTTGAACGCCATAATCGGGTTTTCGGAATTGATCGAGAGACAGTATTTCGGCACCATCGGATCGGCCAAATATCTCGAATATGCCGCCGACATTCGAACCAGCAGCGATCATCTTCTGCAACTCGTCAACGACATTCTCGATCTCTCGGCAATTGAGGCTGGCGGCGTTTCCCTGAACAAGGAAAGCGTCATCATCAAGGATATTGTCGACGATTGTTCCCTGTTCGTCGGTAGCGACGTTGAAGAGAAAGGCATCGAATTTTCAATCGCGATCCCGGATGACCTGCCGCCCCTGCGCGCCGACCGAAAAGCCGTGAAGCAAATCCTGCTTAATCTCCTGTCGAATGCCGTCAAGTTCACCCCGAACGATGGCAAGATTTCCTTCACTGCAGCGGCGTCCAATGGACATCACGTGTTCGAAATCAGCGATTCCGGTGTCGGTGTCCCGTCGGAGAAACTGTCGACGCTGACAGACGCCTTCGTGCGCGGTGAAACCAATCCCCATCTTGCTCACGACGGCTTCGGCCTTGGCCTGACAATTGCGAAATCATTAGTCGAGATTCACGAAGGTGAGCTGTCCATCGACAGCGAATTGGGGATCGGCACAACCATCACGGTCAAACTTCCCGGCGGCGAATTGTCGCCTGGCCTTTAAACTGGTCAACGCCGCACGATCTTGACATTATTCCGCCTCGCGCGGCGCCGGAACGGCCCGCATCAACAAGGTTTATCAGGTTTTGTCCGTACTGCAGATATCCCCCGGTGAAGAGCTGTATTACGAATACTCGGCGCCAGCGGCCGGCCAAATAACCTTCGTCTTCGTCAACGCCTTGACGGGTAACACGGGCATGTGGTCGGGCGGTATCTGCGGCCGCCTGCAGCGCGCCGGCCACGGCACACTATGTTATAATTTCCGTGGCCAGGAAAAGACACAGTTCGCCGATACAACCGCGTTGACGCCGGCCCTGATTGTCGACGACTTATGTGCATTGCTGGGACAGATCAAACCGCCGGCGCCTTTGCTGGTGGGCCTGTCCATTGGCGGGCTGTTTGCCGCGCAGGCCTATCGTGCCGGTGCCGATGCCTTGGGACTGGTGTTGATCAATACTTTGCGCAAACCCAGCCAGCGCCTGGACTGGATCAACCAGTCGATGGTGCGGTTGGCGCGCCTTGGCGGCGGGCGTTTGGTGATGACGGCGACGATGCCGATGATCGCATCGCCGGACCTATTGTCCGAAATGTGGGAACCGACGCTGACCGATGAGCCCTATGAAGCGCCACCGGAAACCGACGGCCTGTTCCGCCTGATGGTTGGGTCCTTGCAGACGGATTGGAATTTCCCCTATGAGAAACTGGACCGGCCGGTGCTGTTGATGACCGGTGCCCATGACCGGGTCTTCCGCATCAACGCCGACATCGCCGAATTGAAAGCCCGCATGCCGGACGCGGAGGAGCAGCGATACCCTGACGCCGGTCACCTTATCCCCCTGGAAAAGCCGATCCGCTTCTGCGAAGAATTGCTGGCCTTCGCGCATCGCTGCGGCGCCTAGCAGCGCGATTATACGCGGACTCTTGCACTGCCAGCATTCGCGTGTTCTAACCCCGCCAACAAATTCCAGCCTGCCCGGTAGGCCCAAACCGTTTCCATGAGGAGTCCCCATGACCGACAACATTCGCGCCTCGCATATCCTGCGTAACACGGAAGCCCGCTCCAAGGACGATGCCCTGAAGGAGATCGAGGATATCAAGGCGGCCATCGATGACGGCGCCGACTTCGGCGATCAGGCCAAGGAACATTCCGATTGCCCGTCCGGTTCCGGCGGCGGCGACTTGGGCGACTTCGGCAAGGGCATGATGGTCAAGCCTTTCGAGGACGCGGCCTTCGGTCTGGACGTCGATGAAATGTCAGGACCCGTCGAAACGGATTTCGGCTACCACCTGATTTTGCGGACGGCTTAGTCTCCAGCGCCGGCACGTCCCAGGCGTCAGGTTCCATCCTTGCCAGCCACCATCCGCGTTGCCTCATAGGTAATGACCGTCTCGCCGCGCTGGTTGACGATGTCGTTGCGCGTCGTGGCAATGCCGCGGTTGCCCTTCGAAGTTTGACGAACGCTGAGCACCTCGATTTCCGCATGCACGGTGTCGCCGACCAAAACCGGCGCCAGGATTTTCTTGTGCAGTTCCAGCATGGCCAGGCCTGTTCCCTGGATCAGGTACTGGCAGATGATGCCCTCGATCAGGGAATAGGTCAGCACGGCGGGCACGGCGCGGCCGGCGGCAGCGACACCAATGGTGAAGGTGTGATCGGTGAACAACACCTCGTTCATGCCGGTGACGCCGACGAAATTGACGACATCGGCTTCGGTGACCGTGCGGGCCAGGGTCTTGAAGCGGTCGCCGACCTTGTAATCTTCCCATGTCAGGCCGAAGCCGATGGTGCGCAAGGCGTCGCTTGGTGTGTCGCTCATGGAGGTTCATCCTTTCTGGGTATTCAGGCCGCGCCATTATCTTGGCGGCAGACCCGCCCACAAGATTAGAGCATTTCATTTGGCCCCGCGCTCGGATTATCATCGGCGCCCAGGCAAATGACCGAGGATGTCGACCATGCCCGATGGCCAGCCCCAGGATTTGGGCACCTACGACTACATCATCGCCGGCGCCGGCTCGGCCGGCTGCGTGCTGGCCAACCGCCTTTCCGCCGATCCGGGCCACAAGGTTTTGCTGTTGGAGGCCGGCGGCAACGACAACTATTTCTGGATTCACATTCCCGTCGGCTATCTCTACACCATGAACAACCCGCGCACGGACTGGTGCTTCAAGACCGAAGAGGAGCCGGGGTTGGGCGGCCGGGCGCTCGATTACCCGCGCGGCAAGGTATTGGGCGGATGTTCGGCCATCAACGGCATGATCTACATTCGCGGCCAGGCCCGCGACTATGACCAGTGGCGGCAAATGGGCAACGCCGGTTGGGGCTGGGACGACGTTGTCCCTTATTTTCTGAAATCCCAGGACCAGGGCCGCGGCGAAAGTGAGTTGCATGCCACGGGCGGCGAGTTCCGGGTCGAGGACATGCGCCTCAGTTGGGAAATCCTGGATGCCTTCCAGGACGCGGCAGCCGAGGTCGGCATTCCGAAGACCGACGACTTCAATCGTGGCAACAACGAAGGCTGCGGATATTTTCAGGTCAATCAGAACAAAGGCGTGCGCTGGACCTCGGCCAAGGGATTCCTGAAACCGGTCATGAGCCGCCCCAACCTGACCGTGCTGACGGAAGCACAAGCCACCGGATTGCGTCTGGACGGCAAGCGATGCACCGGCGTCAACCTGCTCCACAAGGGCCAGCCTGCCGTCGCCAACGTCGGCCGCGAGGTGATTTTGGCCACCGGCTCCATCGGCTCACCGCAATTGTTGCAGCTTTCCGGCATCGGCCCCGCCGCGGTGCTCAAGGAACGCGGCGTCGAGGTCCGCCACGACTTGGCCGGTGTCGGCGAGAATTTGCAGGACCACCTGCAGATCCGGGCCGTCTACAAGGTCAAGAACACCAAGACCTTGAACGAACGGGCGAACTCTCTGATCGGCAAAGTGGGCATCGGGCTGGAGTATTTCCTGTTCAAGCGCGGCCCCATGACCATGTCGCCCAGCCAGCTGGGCGGGTTCGCGAAAAGCGACCCGGATCGGGACACGCCCAATTTGCAATACCACGTGCAGCCCCTGTCATTGCCGAAGTTCGGCGAGCCCTTGCACGCCTTCCCGGCCTTCACGGCGTCGGTCTGCAACCTGCGCCCGGAAAGCCGCGGCCATGTCCGGATCCAGTCCGCCGACGCGCGAGAGCAACCTGCGATCCGGCCCAATTACCTGTCGGCGCCGGCCGACCGCCAGGTCGCCGCCGACGCGCTGCGCCTGACCCGGCGCATCGTCGGCGCCGACGCCATGAAACGGTTCCAGCCCGAGGAGTTCCTGCCGGGCCCGGAATATGCCGACGACACGGATCTGGCCCGCGAAGCCGGCAAAATCGCGACGACCATCTTCCACCCGGTCGGCACCTGCAAAATGGGCGCCGACCCCATGGCGGTTGTCGACGACCGGCTGCGCGTGCATGGCATCGCCGGCTTGCGGGTGGTCGACGCCTCGGTCATGCCGACGATCACGTCGGGCAACACCAACGCGCCGACGATCATGATCGCCGAGAAGGCGTCCGACATGATACTTGAGGATCAAAGCGCCCATTCGTGAGAATGATGCGCCGCACGTCCATTTCGTATCCATTCGTCAGCATTCGTACACGAAAGCACCCATTTTCTGAGCCAGCCCGTCATCATTTGCCGACCAGCCCGTCATCTTCCCTCCGGGGGATGAAACGGACTTACGCGGCGCCGTAGGGCGCCACGGTTCCGTTTCATGTCCGAAAGTACACCGACATATCCATCCATCAGCAAAAGTACACAATTCCGTTAACTTTTTCGATGGTACCTCAATAAAACCAACAACTTAGCCCGTATATTTTTGTGAAGGATTCGGTGTACTTTTTCACAGATGTACACCTTAAGTACACATAATCCACGCGGCGTCCTCAATTTTTTTAACGCAGAGGACGCGGAGGTGGCAGGCGTGTCGAAGCGGAAAATCAAATTCCCCTCTGCGCGCCTCTGCGTTTAATCGAAAGACACCATCCACGTCGGTCCCATCAAATATGAACGCA
>CAZQPC010000214.1:0-9387 GCA_964595005.1 uncultured Magnetovibrio sp. | reverse complement strand
CACATGCGACCGTTATTGCGACCGATGTCGCATTTGTCCTCGAATGTCCACTTTTGACGTTGTCGCGGCCTGTCTCGGAATATCAGCGTGCGGTCTGAGCATTGGTTGCGCCCGACTCGTCATACCCGGCGCGAGGTCCGGGATGTCCGGGTTGGCCAGACCGATCTGTCATTCCTTTGCGCAACCGGGTTTCAGATTCATCGCGGTGGACGCAGAGATGGGCGCACGACGACGACGCCACTGCCGCCGCATGGTTCACTTCATCCCCGAGCCCAACGCATCGCGTCGGTCCCGGCGGTTCTCCGCGTCGGCAACCGCCGGTCCGGAGTCATCTTCACAATGTAAAATAGCGTGCAAGCCCGGCTTTCACCGAGCCGCAGATAACCGATATGGTGTGAAAATATTCCGATTTCAAGAGCGAATGGCAATTTTCTTTGCCGCCTGTAAGATCGGCACACCAAACGGACGGGAGGACACCATGACAACGCCGATCGTTTCGAGCAACTGGCTCGAGGATCACCTCGACGACCCGAACGTGCACATCGTCGAGGTCGGCGCGCAAAAGCCCAACACGCTCTACATCCAAGGCCACATCCCGGGCGCCCATTGGGTGTTCTGGAAGGCGTTTTGCTGGCACGACACGGACCGGGAGTTCGTGACACCGGCGGTGGCGGCGGAACGCCTGGGCGCGCTCGGCATCGCGGGTGACGACACCCTCGTCCTCTACGGCGACCCGGTCCAGTATGGCACCTACGCGGCCTGGAGCTACATCATGGCCGGGCACCCGGATGTCCGCGTCCTCGACGGCACGCGCACCAAATGGATCGCCGAGGGCCGGCCGCTGACGGTGGAGGCACCAACGCCAACGCCGGTCACCTATGCCCCCCAGGCCGCCGACGCCTCGCCCCGCATCGGCCGCGACGACGTCCGCGCCGGCCTCGGCCAGCCGGGGCGGTTCCTGTTGGACGTGCGCACGCCGGAGGAATATTCGGGCGAGCGGGTCATGGAATACCCCAAATTCGACCACGGCGCCGAGCGCAAGGGCCGCATCCCCGGCGCCAAGCACCTGTTCTTCAAGGAACTGCTGAACAAGGACGACACCTACAAGTCGCCGGAAGAGCTGCGCGAGGTCTTCGCCGGCGTCGGCCTGAGCCCGGACACCGACGACGAGGTCATCGTCTACTGCCGGCTTTCCCACCGCGCCACGCTGACCTGGATCGCGATGAAGGACATTCTGGGTTTCAAGAACGTCCGCATCTACGACGGGTCATGGACGGAATGGGGGAGTATCGTGGGGTTTCCGGTGGAGAGGTAGCCGTCTGTCGCGGAATGTCCGGAATTAAGACGTTACCGGTCGTAATATATTGAGTGGACTGACTTCGCCTTCTAGCCAATAGCAGCCTCTTTGCTCGCTCAAAGGTCAGTGTAATTGATTTGGCTGAGATACATATTTAAGTAGAATAGCCGAATGAAGAGATCGCACATATTTTCTTTGGCACTGTGCCTCGTTCTTTCCGTACATGTAAAAAACCTCTACGGAAAGGGCCCTGATTTTGACCAAATTGATGAGGTCAAAATGCTCGTACTAAACGGAAAAATGGATGAGGCACTACGTAAGGCGAATGATCTCAAAGTTGGCTATCTTGGTTCGCGTTTCAAAACACTCATTTGGTCGTATGAATTTTATCCTGAGACATATTCTGCCGAGAAATCTCGACGTGAGTTAAGGACGTCAATGGATACCTCATGCAGCGATGCATTTTGGGCAGATTGTCTAACTCTCAATTGGGCCGCATATCAAAATGCGGCAAGGAATTTGATATGCGAACCGGCTGCAAATGCGGCCCAAAGCGAAATCTATCGCTCCAACCCATCTCATTTGCTGACCTCCAGCTTTATCTCAGCGGACGCCTATCTTGAATGGAAACCGGGCGGAAACAGTGAGCAGGATTTTGATGATCGATCATCGTTATCAACATTTCCCCAAATTGCTCGCGATGCGTCTGTAGCTTCTCTAGGCCTTGCGACCACAATCGTGTTTTTCCGGCTTTATCTCGATAAGTTGCTTCCGGAAGGCGTTGATTACAGTTATTTGGTGGTGCCTAATTCAGTTGGAAACTGCTTTTTCGAACTTGCCAAACTTGACCAAAAACGGGGCAAGGCGTTGGCCAATATGACTAATCGAAGCTCATCGTGGTTTGATCTCAATCCCGGCTTGTACTTGCATATAATTAGGATTTTCCAGTTGCTTCCTAATTCAGAGGTAAAACTCGCGGTTGATAATCGCGAGTTCTCGAAATTGGAGGAGATAGTCGCCTCTCGCCTAACAAGATCCGACTTCATTTCCGGCGCAAATCACAGCGCAATAGTTGAAGCTTACTGCCGGTCTGCCTTTACTTTCGCCCCTTGGCAAAGGGTGAAGGAGAGTGAGGCGTATAAGAAATGCGTCGACAAATATTCTTCGGAAAATTGAGCAGAATTGCTGAGTGATAAGGCTCCTTAGGGTCAATCTCAGACAATTCTTCCGGCGCCAATTGCAGTCTGCAAAACGACCAGGAACGGAAGTCATCCGGCATAGGCACGGATTGGCGCTCATTGGAGGATATCAGCCGCCTTTACGCGGGCAACAATCGTTTAGTCTTTGATCCGATCTTGCCGTAGTTCGAAACCGCCGCCAACTCACTCCACCCTCTTCCGCATCAACACCAGATTATCGAGCACCAGGTTGGACGACCAGATGAACCGGGCGTCCCGTTTCGGATCGTCGAAGACGTCCAGGAAATTCATGAACGCCGGTTTGTTGTCGACGCCGACGGTGTCGTTGGTGAATTCGGTGGCGGCGGGCCAGTTGCTATCGTCGAAGTCCGGCGCGGACCAATTTGCCAGGACGGGCCAGTGGGCGGCCGAGAAGTTGCCGCCGTTGTTGACGCCGCGCGTCGAACAGGCCGACGTATCGCGGATGGGACCCACGAGTTTCAGGCAGCTTCGGTCTTGCAGCGGCGCCGTGTAGAACGTCTGGGCCCGCCAGCTTTTGTCGGTGATCGCCACCGTCTTGCCCTTCGCGTCCTTGATCACGGCGACGAACCCCGCGTCACCCGGATGATAATCCCGGCCCCGGCCGCGCTCGGAGCCGAGCCCCAGGTTCTCCTCCCAATCGACACCCATGACCGCGATGGTGAACGGCCGGGCGGCGCGGAAGCGAATGACGGCGCTGTTGAAGGGCGTGAACGGCACGGCGTCGACGGCCAGCAGCCTGCCGTTCACGTAAAGCTCGAAGTAGTTGTCACCAAACAGATAGGCGGTGAAGACCTCATCCCCGCCGGCATCCATCACGGGCACGGCATCCAGATCAAGCTCCGCCAGCCGGTCCAGGCGTTCCCCGCCGCAGGGATTGTAGAGATCGGTGGCCTTCGGCGCGGTCTCGAAGTTCGTTTGTGCCGGGACGGTCCAGGTCTTGCCGTCCGCCGAGGTGATCCGCCCGACGGCGCTTGTCCGCGAACGCCAGCCGCAATCCCTCAGGCCTTCATGAACGGTCTGCGCCCGCCCCGACGTGAAAGACGGCTTCTCCTGCGCCCCGGCGGCGCCGGGGCCGGCAAGCATGGCAAAGGCGACACCGCAGACCATCACCGCTACCCGTTTCACGCCCATGATAACTCTCCGCTGTCACTTCCGGCGCAATCCCCCGTCCCGAACAGCCCGTTATCCGTCTGTCTTCGCAATGATGCCGGCGGCGGTGGAGCAAAATCCGCTACACCGAGCGCGTAATCCCGCCATCGATGCGGATGTTTTGGCCGGTGATATAGCTCGACTTGTCCGATGCCAGGAAGGCGATCAAATCGGAAACTTCGTCGGTGCGGCCATAACGCCCCATGGGAATGCGGACCCGCCGGTCCTCTTTTTCCGGCAAGCTGTCGATGAAGCCCGGCAGGACGTTGTTCATGCGAATGTTATCAGCCGCGTACTTGTCCGTGAACAGCTTGGTGAAGGCGGCCAGGCCCGAACGGAAGACGCCCGAGGTCGGGAACAGGTCTTCGGGCTCAAAAGCCGCGTAGGTGGAGATGTTGACAAACGCCCCGCCGGTTTCCTGTTTCGCCATCACCGGCGTGACGAGGCGCGCGATGCGGACGACGTTCAACAGATAGAACTCCATGCCCGTGTGCCAATCGTCGTCGGTCAGTTCCAGCACCGGCCCCTTGGGGCCGTGCCCGGCGCTGGAGACGACAGCATCGATCTGGCCCCACGTCTCGACCGCTTTGCCGACGAAATCATTCAAGTCATCATTGGATTGATTCGATCCGGTCATGCCCAGGCCGCCCAACTCTTCAGCCAGCGCCTCGCCCTTGCCGGACGACGATAAAATGCCGATCTCAAACCCGTCCGCCGCCAGCTTCCGGGCCGCGCCGGCGCCCATGCCGCTGCCGCCGCCGATGATCAATGCGACCCGTGTATCCGTCATGTTCTAGTTCCCGAATTCCTGTTCAACCAAGGCCGCCCAATAACTGGCACCGTAAACGAAAGCATCGTCGTTGAAATCATAGTTGGGGTTGTGAACGACACAGCCGCCGTCTTCCCCTTCGCCGTTGCCGACGCGGATATAGCAGCCCGGATTGTCCTGCAGCATCCAGGCGAAATCCTCCGATCCCATGGTCGGCGCGAGGCGGGTGTTGACGTTTTCGGCGCCCACGACGGCGATCGCCGCTTGCGCGGCCTTCGAGGTTTCTTCGGCGGTGTTGACCAACACGGGATAGCGCCGTTCGTAGCGGATCGAATGGCGCAGCCCATGGGCCGCGCAAATGCCGGCGACGATCTCTTCCATGCGGGCTTCGATCTTATCCTGCACGTCGCGCTTCAGGGCCCGGCAGGTGCCCTTGATCTCGGCGGTCTCGGGAATCACGTTCATGGTGCGCCCGGCGTGGAACTGGGTGACGCTGACGACACCCGTGTCGATGGGATTGAGGGAGCGCGCGACAATGCGCTGCAGGGCGGTCACGATTTCGGCGCCGGTGGCGATGGGATCGATCCCCTGGTGCGGATGGGCGCCGTGCGATCCCTTGCCGGCAATTTCGATGAAGAACATGTCGGCGGACGCCATCGACGGCCCGGCCTGCATGCCGAAATGGCCGATCGGCATGCCCGGCGTGTTGTGCATGCCGTAGACGGCTTCCACGGGAAATTTTTCGAACAATCCGTCTTCCACCATCACCCGGCCGCCGGCGACGTTTTCCTCGGCCGGCTGGAAGATGAAGTGCACGGTGCCGTTGAAGTTCCGGGTCTCCGACAGATAGCGCGCCGCGCCCAGCAGCATGGCCGTGTGGCCGTCATGGCCGCAGGCGTGCATCTTGCCGTCAATGGTCGAGGCATGATCGAAGCTGTTTTCTTCTAGAATATCCAGGGCATCCATGTCGGCGCGCAAGCCGATGGCGCGGTTCGAATTGCCCACGGACAAGGTGCCGACGACGCCGGTCTTGGCCATGCCCCGATCAATGGGCAGGCCGAAGGATTGCAGGTTCTCGGCGACGATATCGGCGGTCCGGAACTCCTCGAAGGCGGTTTCCGGATGGGCGTGAATGTCGCGCCGGAGGCCGCGGAAATCATCGGCGAAGGCGGCAATTTTGTCCTTGATGGGCATGGCCGTTCAGCCGTCTTCCTGAGAGTCCAGCCAGCTTCGGATGATTCCGTTGAAGGCGTCCGGCTGCTCGACGTTGCACAGGTGCGCGGCGTTCGCCACGACCTCCATGCGCGCACCGGGAATTTTCCCGGCGATGACTTCCGACATGGGCACCGGCAGGGCCGGGTCCAATTCGCCGGGCACGACCAGGGTCGGCGTGGTGATGGCGCCGATCGTGTCGGTGAACGCCATCGCCATGATGCCCCGGCAGCAGCGCACATATCCTGTCGGCGTGGTCGCCGCGACCATCTTGCCGACCTCGGCGACGCGGTCGGGATCGGACTCGCGATAGGGCGCCGAAAACCAGCGTTCCAGGGTGCCGTCCACCAAGGTATGCATGCCTTCGTTCTCGGCCATGGCGATGCGGTCTTCCCACATGGGGTGGGTTTCCGTCGGCACCTGGCTGGTGGTCGCGCACAAAGTCAGGGACTTGAAGGCCGCCGGATGGTTCATGCCGATGGCCTGGCCGATCATCCCGCCGATCGACAAGCCCACGTAATGCCCGCCGGTGAAGCCCAGTTCCGTGGCCAGGCCGACGACGTCGTCGGCCAGCGATTCGATGGTCACGTCGGCGGCGCCGGGATCGCTGTCGCCGTGGCCGCGCTTGTCCATGCGCAACACCCGGTATTTGTCCGTCAGGGCCGAGATCTGGCCGTCCCACATGGAATAGTTGGTGGCCAGGGAATTGCCCATGACGACGCCGGGCGCGCCGTCCGGCCCGTCGATGCGGTAGTTCAGCGCGCAGCCGTTGATTTCGATCTTGCCTTGCATTGGTCGTTCCTCCCCGTCGATCAACATATGGTGGACTTCATATATCGGGTGGCCGGGCGCGACGCAAAACCCAATTTGGCGGTCATCGGGGGAAGACGGGGGCTTACACGATACCGCCAGGGCAACCCGGCCCGCCGTCCTCAATCATAGGAAAATGCCGGGAACCAGTTCTCCGGCCGGCCGGCTGGGGCCAGGTCGTAGACACTCCACAATGGCCAGATCTGATCGACGTGGCGCGGGTGCTGGCCTTCTTCACTGGCCGCATAAAACAATTCCGACGCCCAGGTGTGAAAGATGCCATCGGCTGATTTATGGAAGACGTTGACCATCGGGACCTGGTTTTCTTCGCCGTCCTCGGATTTGTAATCACTGTTGTAAGTGGTCCGGCCCGACGACAGGAATGTCAGGTTCGACCAGCCGCGTCCGTCGGCCCAGGTTTTCAGTTCCCCTGGCGAGGCCTTCGCGACGACGGCGAAATTCAGGTTCGCCTTGATGTGCGGCGCCCCGCCGTTGAGGCTGTCGATGATCGACGTACACGCCGGACAGGCATTGCCGCCGGATTTGTACATGAAGCTGTAGACCAAAAGGTTATCGCTGTTGGCGGTGAACAGCGCCGACAAGGCGACATCGTCGCCGTCCAGATTTTGAAAGACATAATCCTCCTTCAGGGCGCCGCCCAGGGGCAGTGCGCGGCGCAAGGCCGCGACATTTTCAGCCTGGCGGCGAAGCGCGATTTCCTCGCCAAGCAAGGCGTCCCGTGCGGCCCGGTAATCGGTGCCCTCGCCCGGGAACGTCACATCATGATGCTGACCCATGGTTTTTCTCCCTTCGTTCAATCTTGAAGTTTGGTTTCATCGAGATAGTCCGCGAGGGCGTCCAACTGGCCGTCCCAGAAAATTTTGTAGGCGTCGATCCAGTTGGCCGCCGATTGCAGCGGCGCCGGCGCCAGCCGGCAGCGCACGACGCGGCCGTCCTTGGTGCGGTGGATCAGCTGCGCTTTCTCCAGCACGCCCAGGTGCTTGGTGACCGCCGGCAGGGACATGGCGTGCGGTGCCGCCAATGCGCCGACCGTCGTCTCCCCCGCCGCCAGCCTGGCCATGATGGCGCGCCGCGTCGGATCGCCAAGCGCCGAGAAAACGGTGTTTAATTGGTCATCATTATATTTAACCATATGGTTAAATATATGGTCTCGACAATGATTGTCAAGAGGTTGGAAGGCCGGCATGAAAATTGTACGTGATCGGGATGTCCGCTTAAGATATTGAACCGATAAAAATGTCAGAACCATCGGGGCGACAGCCGTGAAAAAAGACCAACCGCTTTTCATCAATTCGGAACTGGACGCAAGCTCGGTGCGTCTGATCAGCGAGGGCCTCAATCACCTGTCGCAGGGCATTGCGATTTTTGATCTTGAGCTGGACCTGGTGGCCTGGAACCAGGCGGCGCAGACATTGCTGGATTTTCCGCCCAATATGCTGAAACCCGGCACCAACCTGGCTGAGTTCTTTCGCTTCAATGCCAAAAGAGGTGAATACGGCGATGGCGATGTGGAAACACAGGTCGCCGAACGGATGGCCTTGGCCAAACTGTTCGAGCCGCACAGCTTCGAGCGCGTTCGCCCAACCGGTGAGATTTTGGAAGTTGTCGGCGCGCCCCTGCCGACGGGCGGATTGGTTGCCACCTACACCGACGTGACGGCGCGCCGCCGGGCCGAGGCCCTGTCAACGGCCAACCGCATCCTGTTTCAGCAGACCATCGACGCGGCGCCCATGGCGGTGACGATCAAGGATCCTCAACAACGCTATGTCTTCGTCAATCGGTATGCCGCCGAACGTCATGGCCTGCAGCCGGAGGAATTTGTCGGCCGCACCACGGAGCAGGTGTTGCCATCGGAAGAAGACGCGGCCTTCGTCGACGGGGTCGTATCCAGCGACATCCTCGTCATTACCCGCGGTCAACCAATGCCGTTCTTTGAAGAGCCGGTGACGATTTCGGGCACCACCCGTCTGATGATGACGTCGAAGACGCCGTTGTTCGGCGATGACGGCAAGGTATCCTATCTTTTGACCGTGGCACTGGATATTTCGGACCGCAAGCGGGCCGAAGACGCGCTGGGCAAGGCGTTGCGGGAAGCCGAACTGGCGAATCAGGCCAAATCGGATTTTCTGGCGACCATCAGCCACGAATTACGCACGCCCCTGAATGCCATCAGCGGCTTTTCTGAAATGCTGATCAGTCAGTTCCATGGCCCCTTGGGGTCGCCCAAGTATTTGGAATACATCGGCGATATTCATGCCAGCAGCGACCATTTGTTGCTGCTGGTCAACGACGTTTTGGATCTTTCCGCCATTGAGGCCGGGAAGTTTCCCATCGACCAGGTTGAATTGACCATCGACGCCATTGTCGATGACTTCAATGCGATCATCGCGGCGCCCGTCTTGCGGAAGAATATCAGCCTGACGATCGATACCCCCGACACCCCACGAACGTTAACCGCGGATCGCCGCGCGCTCCGCCAGATTTTTCTCAATTTGCTGTCCAACGCCGTCAAGTACACGCCGCATGGCGGGAAAATCCGGTTTCGAATAAGCCAGTCATCCGACAATACATCCTTTGAAATCAGCGACACGGGCCCAGGTATTCCAGCCCAGAAGCTGCCCCAGCTGACCGATCCCTTCGTGCGCGTTGAAACGGACCCTCACACGACCCACGAAGGCGTCGGCCTGGGGCTGGCCATTGTCAAATCCCTGGTCGATCTTCACCGCGGAAAGCTGACCATAACCAGCGAGGTCGGCGAAGGCACGGTGGTTACGGTGTCGCTGCCGGCCGGGCCAGTTGGAACGGGTTGCTAAGGGGCACCGCCGACGGTTTCCAGGGCGCCCTAGCGGCGCCGTCGAAGCGGGCACGGCGAAAGTGCAGACCGGGCCCGTGTTCCCTATGGATGACAT
>CAZQPC010000213.1:0-9414 GCA_964595005.1 uncultured Magnetovibrio sp. | reverse complement strand
CAAATTAAGTCAGATGGGAATCATGAATCTGATTAAAGGCGACACGCTCTAGATCAAAACGTCGAAAATGGAAGATAGTGGTCGGGGAGACAGGATTTGAACCTGCGACCGCTCGGCCCCCAGCCGAGTACTCTACCAGACTGAGCTACTCCCCGACCGTGCCCGCGGACGTTTCCGTCTGCGAAGCGGGCGAACTATACGCGTCCGTTTCAGGCGGGGCAATCAAGCAATCGGGGGACTTCGTGGTTTTATCGGGCGCTTGTCAAGTCGGTCCGCAAGGCCTCAAGCTCATCGATGGCGGTTTCAATTTCCGATTTCAATTTGGCATTGGCGCTATCCGCGGCGTCGTCCTGTTTCATATCGGATTTTTTCAGGTTGCCGTCGCGCATGAGCTTCTGCACACCCTTGATTGTGTATCCTTCGCCATACAGCAATCCCTGGATATGACGCAGCAAGGCCACATCTTCGGGGCGGTAATACCGCCGGCCACCACCGCGTTTCATGGGACGGACCTGAGAGAACTTGGTTTCCCAGAAACGCAGAACGTGCTGGGGCAAGTCCAGTTCATCGGCGACTTCGCTGATCGTACGGAATGCGCCAGGCGCTTTCGTTGGTTTGTCCGCTGACATGCGCCTGGGAGGACCCTACTCCGTTGGGGACCGGCGATTGATCCGTGATTTAAGAACCTGTGACGGACGGAAGACCAGAACTTTTCTCGGCAGGATGGGAACCTCTTCACCCGTCTTCGGGTTGCGGCCAATGCGCTGACCTTTTTGGCGTACCGAAAAACTCCCGAACGATGAAATTTTGACGGTATCGCCTTGCACCAACGAGTCCGTCATCAAGTTGAGAACGGATTCCAACAGATCGGCCGATTCATTTCGCGACAAGCCGACTTCCTGATAGACCGATTCCCCCAAATGTGCGCGTGTGAGCGTTTCGCCTGCCATCCCATTTCCTCGCCGGTTAATTGTGGCAAAGCCTATCGTTCCCGGATAATCCCGTCAATATCAAAGGGATGCGGGATTTATTTACCAGCGGACCAGGCCGGCCCCCCAGGTCAGCCCACCCCCCATGGCTTCCATGAGCACCAGATCGCCGCGCTGAATGCGGCCATCTCGGACGGCTTCGTCCAAGGCCAGGGGAATGGACGCCGCCGAGGTGTTGGCGTGCCGGTCCACTGTGACCACAATCTTGTCCGCGGGCAGGCCAAGTTTCTTGGCCGTACTGTCGAGGATTCGTTTATTGGCCTGGTGCGGCACCAGCCAATCCACGTCGTTCGTGGTCAGGCCGTTGGCCTCCAGCGTTTCATCAACGATATTGGCCAGATTGGTCACGGCGTTGCGGAACACCTCGCGGCCGATCATCCGAACATGACCAACCGTCTGGGTGCTTGACGGTCCGCCGTCCACGTACAGAAGATCGTTGGTTGAGCCGTCGGAATGCAGATGCGTCGAAAGAACGCCGCGCTCCCGGTTATGTCCGGCTTTGGCCGGTGCCGCATCATCGTCGACGCCATTGGCGGCACGCATGACAACCGCCCCTGCCCCATCGCCGAACAGCACACAGGTTCCCCGGTCTTCCCAATCAAGAATTCGGGAGAATGTTTCGGCACCGATTAAGACAATGGTTTTCGCTTGGCCCGCTTTGATGAAGTTGTCGGCGATCGCCAACCCATAGACGAAGCCAGAGCAAACGGCTTGGACGTCGAAGGCCGCGCCATTGGTCATGCCCAGTTTGTGCTGGACCTTGGTCGCGGTGGCTGGAAACGTGTTGTCCGGTGTTGTTGTCGCAAGTATCAGTAAATCGACTTCCGGGGCATCCACGCCAGCATGTTCCAGCGCCCGTTGGGCGGCTGCAAGGGCTAAATCAGAGGTCACCTCTCCATCGGCAGCAATATGGCGTTGCTTTATTCCGGTGCGTGTCTCGATCCACTCATCGGAGGTATCGATTTTTTGCGACAATTCCGCATTACTGACAACGCGCTCCGGAAGATAGGAGCCGCAGCCCTGAATGATTGATCGGTGCTGCATCAGCTGGCGACAGCCTTTCGGCTGACCTCGGCATCGGCGCATAGTTGCCCATAATCGGCCTTGATGCTTTCGTTGATATTATTTTCCGTAAGATCGATTGCGACCTGAAGCGCATGGGCGAAGCCGATGGCATCGGTGCCGCCGTGGCTTTTAATGCATATTCCATTCAAGCCTAAGAACATGGCGCCGTTGTATCGCCGCGGGTCCATCTTCATTTTCAATTGTGTCAACGCCGGTTTCGCCAGCAAGGCGCCAATCTTCGCCAGCGGCGAAGACGTCAGCGCCTGCTTCAGGGTATAGCCGAACAGCTTCGCCGTACCTTCCGCTGTCTTCAGGGCGACGTTTCCGGTGAACCCGTCCGTGACCACAACGTCGACCGTGCCGGCGCCGATATCATCACCTTCAACAAATCCGTAGAATTTGATCGGCAGGTGGGTTTCCGCCTGCAAAATTGCCGCGGCACCCTTGACCGCGTCGTTGCCCTTCAAATTCTCCACGCCGACGTTCAACAGGCCGACTGAAGGTTTATCAATGCCCAGGACATTACGGGCAAACACTTCGCCCATGACGGCAAATTGGACCAGGTTATTGGCGTCGCATTCAATGTTGGCGCCAAGGTCAAGCATGACGCTTTCCCCGCGCTGGGTCGGGAAATATGTTGCGATGGCCGGCCTGTCGATCCCAGGGAGGGTTTTCAGGACGAATTTCGCCATGGCCATCAGGGCGCCCGTATTTCCTGCAGAAACGATGCCGGCCGCGTCACCGGCGCCGACGGCATTGATGGCGAGGCGCATGCTGGATTCGCGACCGCCACGCAATGCAGTGGCCGGGCGATCATCGCTTTTGATGACTTGGTCCGTATGGTGGACACTGGAGGCACGCTTGGCATTCGGATAGCGCTCCAGCAGCGGCACCAATTGCTGTTCATCGCCGAACAGCAGGAACGTCACATTGTCCAGCCGTCCGGCCACGATATCGACGCCCTCGACCACCATATTGGGCGCCGAATCACCGCCCATGGCATCAACAGATACGGTCAGGTGCTTAGCCAAGGCGACTCACCTGACATTGAATACCCCGAATTGTCATGAAGACCTTTATAAGGTCCGGCGCGGACAATAACCAGAAGTTACGCCGCCTCTTCGCTGTCGGTCACTTCACGGTCGTTATAGTAGCCGCAAGCGCCGCAAACATGGTGCGGGCGCCTCAACTCGCCGCAGTTCGTGCACTCCTCATAGGCCGACGATGTCAGCGCATCATGAGCGCGGCGCGAATTCCGCTTCGACTTGGAAATCTTCTTCTTAGGAACTGCCATTTCCGTATCCTTGGTCCATAGGCCAGCAATAAAAGGCCCGCTTACATAAACAATTAGGTGGGCAGGAGCAAGCGCATATCACCGTTCTTCAAGTTTATCCTTGAGCTCAGCCAGCGCGGCGAACGGGTTCTCGGATGGCGACTCCGTTGGCTCCTCAGCGCCCTTTGGAGAACGGGCATAATCTTCGAACGGCAAGTCCGGTTTGCGGGGAAACGGATCGATCTCGACGGCCATTAATTGAACGCATGTTTCGCCGATATCAAACCCACCGTCGACAATCGGCTCTGGCGGGTCTTGAGCGTCGACGTCAATGTCTTCGCCTTCTTCCAGGGCCGTGTCATCGACGTCGTCAAACCGAACCGAGACCGTGCGATGGATTTTCGTCACAAGCGGCTCAAGCGTGACGGAACAAGGCTGAACGATGGTTGCCGCCAGATACCCCTCGGCGATGACGCCGCCGCCTTTCGATACCGGCGTCAACCGCATATTGATTTCAAACTTCTCAACAGCCGAAAGGTTCAAACGTGCGGCCAGAGCCGCGCGGACGGTTTCGTCAGCCTTTTTTTTGACCGTTGTGCCGCCGGGCGACAATTCGGATATGGAAACCGGGATCGAAAATTCGGGAGTCATGGATCGACCACCTTGTCAGTTGGGTCCGGATTTTGAAAAATCGGGACGGCCATCGAATACCGGATTGCCAGTCAGCAATCGGCCCGTTTCCTGGCCGGCCAAGGCTTCCGCCTGTTGGCGCATGTAGGTGGCGAGAGCGTTGACCTGAAATTCCGCTGGTGAGGATTTTCGGAAAATATTTCGTTGAATGGCCGCCTCCAAAGCCTGTTCGTCGTCATTCAGGCCGTCTTCATAGGCGGCAATTCGGCCATAAAATGCCTGTGCCATGTCCTTGATTCGATGTGACACGCCGATGTCGCCAGCGCCCATCTCGCGCAGGTTCTTGTCCATGTCTTCAAACATCAAATCAAAGAGCGCCTGACTTGTTTCCTCCGTCTCATTGTGGTCACGCTTGAGCCGGTGCAACAGTAGAAAGGCGTGAACCATAATCATATCGAAGCGCCCGTCGGGGGTATCGGGAACGCCCAGATCAAGATAGAAAGACGGCGCCCGGGCCTGACCCACCACGGATTGATATAGGGTCTTGGCCGCTTCCTGTGCTGCGGACGGTTGCTTGAAAAGTCCAAACACGATTGTTCCTCTGCGCATTTCAATGCTAGACGATTTACCTTTCGGCGCTTGATGGCATAATACATCGTCATCAGCAAAGTTTTGTTTTTCGAAATCGTGGTTGCGCAATGCGAACTTCCAGAGTTAGTGCTCTTGTTCTACTGGCTTTCGCCTTGGCGTCACTGACGGCCTGTGGAAAGCGCGTCTCCAGCCGCGGCAATCTGCCGGACCCGGTACGGGTCGCCGAGATTAAACCGGGAAATATTTCGAAACAGGAAATCGCTGAGATTCTCGGTTCACCTTCCAGCGTCAATACCTTCGGCCAGGAAACCTGGTATTACATTAGCGAGCAGACCGAAACCGTCGCTTTCTTCGAGCCGAAAGTCAAAGCGCGTCAGGTTCTGGTCGTCAAGTTCGACAAGAAAGGCTCATTGCAAGCACTTGAGCATCTGGACCTGAAAGCCGGCCGCCGCCTCGCCCATGTGGAACGCATCACGCCGACGTTCGGTCAGGAGCTAACGGTCATCGGACAGATTATCGGCAACTTCCAGAAGTTTAATCGCAACAAATAGGCTGCCCCATGGACAATGAAAAACCCCGGAGCAATGCCCCGGGGTTTTCGTTTTTCCAAATATCGCCGCGCGTCTTAAGCGAGGATCGCCAGCATCAGAATCGCCACGATATTGGTGATCTTGATCATCGGGTTGACCGCGGGGCCGGCCGTATCCTTGTAGGGATCGCCAACCGTGTCGCCGGTGACCGCGGCATGGTGGGCGTCCGAGCCCTTGCCGCCGTGGTTGCCGTCTTCGATGTACTTTTTGGCGTTATCCCAGGCGCCGCCACCGGCGGTCATGGACAAAGCCACAAAGAGGCCGGTGACGATGGTGCCCAGCAAACTGGCGCCAACGGCGGAGAAGGCTGCAGTCTGGCCAGCAATGGCGTTAACGGCGAAGTAGATCACCACTGGTGCCAGCAACGGCAGCATTGACGGGATGATCATCTCCTTGATCGCCGCCTTGGTCAGCAGATCGACGCACTTGCCGTATTCCGGCTTTCCGGTGCCTTCCATGATACCGGAAATTTCACGGAATTGACGGCGTACTTCGATTACCACAGAACCAGCCGCTCGACCGACTGCCGTCATACCCATTGCACCAAACAGATACGGCAACAAGCCACCAATAAAGAGCCCGACGACAACAAAGGGATTGGACAGTGAGAAGTCCAGAACAATGCCCTTGAAGTAGGCAAATTTATCCGAATTAGCGATGAAGAACTGCAGATCTTGCGTATAGGCCGCAAAGAGTACCAAAGCACCGAGACCGGCCGAGCCGATAGCGTAACCCTTTGTGACCGCCTTGGTGGTGTTACCAACCGCATCCAGCGCATCTGTCGTCTTGCGGACTTCCACATCGAGCTCTGCCATCTCTGCTATTCCACCGGCGTTATCCGTTACCGGGCCATATGCATCTAGTGCTACGACCATGCCGGCGACCGCCAACATGGCAGTAACGGCGATGGCAACTCCCAACAGGCCAGCCAGCATATGTGTCACAATGATAGCGGCGCATATGAGTAGAGCTGGAACCGCTGTCGCTTCAAGTGAAATAGCAAGGCCTTGAATGACATTAGTACCGTGACCGGTTTCCGACGAAATAGCGATCGACCGAACCGGTCGGTACTCCGTCGACGTATAGTATTCCGTCACCCAAATTATTAGGCCAGTCAAGACGAGGCCGACCAAACCGCAATAAAATAGGCTCATACCGGTGAAGGTCCTGCCATCCGCCGTAAATACCGTGTCCATTCCCAGCAACATTGATGTAACCGGGTAAAGCGCAATCGCGGACAGCACCGCGCAGACGATGAAGCCCTTATATAACGCACCCATGATATTCTGGCTCGGGCCGAGACGAACGAAGAAGGTCGAAATCACCGACGTGATGATGCAAGCACCGCCTATCATCAGTGGATACATCAGGAACTTTTCAGCCATTTCCCCGTCGAAGAAAATAAGACCCAGCACCATAGTCGCCACCATTGAGACAACGTAAGTCTCGAACAAGTCCGCCGCCATACCCGCGCAGTCACCAACATTGTCACCAACATTATCGGCGATAACCGCCGGATTACGCGGATCATCTTCCGGAATACCCACCTCTACTTTACCGACCAGATCCGCACCAACATCAGCGCCCTTCGTGAAAATACCGCCGCCGAGACGCGCGAAAATTGAAATCAACGACGCGCCGAAACCAAGCGCGACGAGCGGACCAATCAAATCCCGGCCGCTCACGCCGATGCTTTGCAGAATCATGAAGTAAACTGTGATCGCCAAAAGCGCCAAACCGGCCACAAGCATGCCCGTAATAGCACCTGATTTAAAAGCAAGGTCGAGGCCTTTGTCCAACCCTTGGCGGGCGCCTTCCGCCGTACGGACATTGGCACGCACCGAAATATGCATGCCTATATAACCGGCCGCACCGGACAACACCGCGCCGATAAAGAAGGCAACCGCCGAAAGATGACCGAGGAAAAGCCAGATCAGTATCCCCACCACTACACCAACGATGGCAATCGTCGTGTATTGCCGATTTAGATACGCAGCAGCACCTTCCTGTATGGCGCCCGCAATCTCCTGCATACGCTCATTACCAGCGTCGGCACTTAGCACCGCGCGGCTCGCGTAAACTCCATAAAGTAGCGCAATTGCGCCACAGGCAATGACGAACCAAACCATCACTGACCCATCCCATTCTAGTTGTACGAAAACACCTCAACGGCCCTAACTAAAGCCGCAAAAAACAGCTCAGAATCCAAAAATCGAATCGATCTCAGACTAAAAATCGGCGGGAACATGCCAGAACGTCCCCCGAAACGCAACCTGTGAACAGAAAAGTCGTGCCTCATGCCTGCGAAACCTCGACGCACCTTCGTATTTCGGATGCTGTGAATCACTGTCAGCTTTCGCAGCACAATTAAATTAGACCTATTCCAACCAGCAGCATTGGAAGGTTAATAACCGTATTCGCCCAGTTCCAGCCCAGTGCATGTTGAAATGACAAGCGGGAAATGGGCTTGCCTCACATTCAAGAGGAAAAGATTGCGCAAAACCCAATTTAAAAGCCTGAGCCTTATCTCGTTCCATGAGCAAAGCGTTCCGGAATGACGAAATTTATGACGATCAGCTTCATGAGCCTTTGTTTTCAGTAAGAACCAAGGTCCGGTTTTATACCCTTGGTACAGCTTATCTGTGCGTAAATCCCATGCTTTGGAATTCGATTTCCGACCCGCCAGCTTCGAGCACGCGCACCCCGCTGCCAGACTCGACAACGCCAATCGCCGTCACTTGTACTCCACTCTCCCGCGCGATGGCCTGCACAATCTCTTCGGCATCGCTGGGTACGCAAAATGCCACCTCATAATCGTCACCGCCCGACAATATGGTTGCAAGCAATTCCGTATCACGATTGAGCGCGTAACGTGCCGCGTGAGACAGAGGCACGGCATCCGCTCGGATCAACATCGCGACCCCCGATGCATCGGCAATATGGCTGAGATCAGCGACGAGACCATCCGATATATCTGCCGCCGCAAGAACTGATTTTTGTGCAAGGCGCCTGATTAACCCGAGGCGTGGCTCTGGTTTTTGATAGCGTGCGATTAAGGCGGCTGCGTCTCGTTCAGGAAGTCCTGGCAAATGACCCTTTACAACGCGAAGCCCCAGTGCACCGTCGCCGATCGTGCCGCTGACATAGACATTGTCGCCAGGTTGGGCTGCTGACCGCAAAACGGCGCCGGACGCGGGTACCTCACCATAACCGGTGAGCGACAGGACGACCGGTCCAGTTGTACCTACGGAGTCCCCGCCAATGAGAACAACATTGAACCGGGCCTGGTCATCGGCCAGACCATCCGTGAATGCTTCAAGCCAGCAATCATCGATTTCTGTGGGCAACGCAACATTAAGCGTATAGGCACGCGGCGTGGCCCCCATTGCAGCCAGATCAGACAAATTAACGCGTAGCAGCTTCGCTGCAATCAGTTCCGGCGCTTCATCACCGACATAATGGATGCCGGCTACAATAGTATCTGTCGTCACGACAAGCTTTGTGCCCAGGGTGGGTTCGATTACGGCGGCATCATCCTTTAGCCCAAACGCCTCGGGATAGGACCTGGCTAAGGGCGCAAAATACCGGGCGATCCGGTCGAACTCACCGCTCTGGCTCGCCGTTCGCATCATAAGGCAAAACTCCCGTATAATCTGATTGGGATTCATGTGCCAACCGGTCAAGAATACTATTCACCATGGTAGATTCGCGGTTTACAAAAAACGAGTTGGCGACATCAACATATTCGCTGATTGTCAGAGGTGGATCGATATCACTACGCATCAAAATTTCGTAGGCGCCGGCTCGCAATATCGATTGCAATAATACTTCGAGCCTATTGAACGAAAGATCTTCGTGAATCACCTTAGCGAGGCGTTGGTCAATCTCGGCTTGGTTTTGCGTTACTCCCATAACCAGATTACCAAATAGTTCAGGCTCCGCCTCCACCAACAGCGTGCCATCAATTTCACTGCCGAGACGGTATCGGCTAAATTCAACAACGACTGCCTCAGCACCACCGCCAGAGACAACAACCTGGTAGAGGGCCTGAACCGCTGCCAACCGAGCCGAGCTGCGCCGCTTGCCGCGCGACACCGATGGCGCCTTAGGGGTCATTTCCCGTCGAGGCCGAACTGCCGACGTAGTTTAATCATCGCAAGGCAGGCGTTGGCTACCGTGCCGCCCTTATTGCCCTGTTTCCTATCCGCGCGAACCCAGGCCTGATCTCTGTTTTCAGTAGTCAGAACGCCGTAGCCAATCGCAATGGCATGTTGCA
>CAZQPC010000212.1:0-9441 GCA_964595005.1 uncultured Magnetovibrio sp. | reverse complement strand
AGCCGGCGCCATCGCCATCATGATCGAGGCCGGCATCGAACACCGGGCCGCCTAGGCGCCCGCCTTCGCCGCGACTTTCGATTTTTGGCGTTTCTGCAGATAAGGCCCGAGGCGTGTCGCCAGCAGCGCCGCCAAGATACCGGCGTAGATCAAGGGCTCGATCTGGAAGCCCTTGCGCATCATGATGAAGTGGATCACCGCCAGGACGCCGGCGATATAGACGCCTTTGTGCAGACGGGTCCAGTTCTTGCCGCCCAGGCGCTTCACCATGGCGCCCCACGACGTGCCGGCCAGGGCCGTCAGGATGATCAGCGCCGCCATGCCCAGCGTGATATAGGTGCGCTTGACGATGTCGTTCCAAATGGCCAGCCAGTCGAACCCCTGGTCCAGGGCCGTGTAGCTGGTGACGTGCAGGATCACGTAGAAAAAGGCGAACAGGCCCAACAGGCGCCGGAACCGCACCGCCTGTTTCCAGCCCGTGAGAATGCGCAACGGCGTCACCGCCAGGGCCACGAACAACAGCCGGATCGCCCATTCGCCCAGGTAGCGGTTCATGAATTCCGCCGGGTTGGCGGTCAGGTCCTGGTTGACGACCCGCCAGGCCAGCCAGCAAAGCGGCAGCAAACAAAGCACCCAAAGGGCGGGCTTGGCGATCCAGCGGATTATGTCGTTGCTGGTCATCGCATCGTGACCGTGGCGCCAGATGGCGCCGCGTAAGCGCGATGCGATCCCCCGGAGGGGTGTGCAGTTATATAATACATCGGTCTATCTATCCGTGACCGTGGCGCCAGATGGCGCCGCGTAAGCGCGATGCGATCCCCCGGAGGGGTGTGCAGTTATATAATACATCGGTCTATCTATCCGTGACCGTGGCGCCAGATGGCGCCGCGTAAGCGCGATGCGATCCCCCGGAGGGCGGCCTGCAAAGCTGTAGGACATATCAGTCAATCAATCCGTACTCATGGCGACTTAAAGTCGCCGCGTTAGCGCGGTGTAATGCGCCGGAGGGAAATTTGCAACGCTGCCCCCTGAGGGCCATTGCTGCATGATACATCGGTCCCGCCGAAGACGGCGCATCTGAGATGCGCCATCTCTTCCCGGGGCCATCCCGGGACCTCACGCCGGGGGATGGCGCCGGTTTTCGTCAGTAGTTCCGCGCCATGTCCATGCCCTTGTAGAGCGCCGCGACCTCTTCTTCGTAGCCGTTGAACATCAGCGTCGGGCGTTTCGCCGTGAAGCCGAAGATGTTGGTCTTGCCGCCCAGGCGCCGTTCCTTGGCCTGGCTCCAGCGGGGATGAGAGACCAGCGGATTGACGTTGGAAAAGAAGCCGTATTCGCGCGGCGCCGACATGTTCCATGACGTCGGCGGCTGCTTTTCCGTGAACGAGATGCGGACGATGGACTTGATCGACTTGAAGCCGTATTTCCACGGCGTCACCAGGCGGATCGGCGCGCCGTTCTGGTTCGGCATCTCTTCGCCGTAGACGCCGACGGCCATCAAGGTCAGCGGGTTCATGGCCTCATCCATGCGCAGCCCCTCGCGGTAGGGCCATTGCAGCACCGACCGTTTCTGGCCGGGCATCTGTTCCGTGTCGACCAGGGTTTCGAAGGCCACGTACTTGGCGCCCGCCGTCGGGCCCAGGCGCTTGATGATAGCGGCCAGCGGAACGCCGACCCAGGGGATCACCATGGACCAGGCCTCGACGCAGCGGAACCGGTAGACCCGTTCCTCCAGCGCGTGGCCGCGCAGCAGGTCGTCGTAATCATAACGGCCGGGCTTTTCCACGGCGCCGTCGACGACCACGGTCCAGGGCTTCGGCTTCAGGGTATGGGCGTTCCTGGCCGGGTCGCCCTTGCCGGTGCCGAACTCATAGAAGTTGTTGTAGGTCTTGACGTCCTTGAAGGGCGTCAGCTTGTCGTCCTTGCCCAAGGCGTCGGTGGTCCATTTGGTTTTCTGGATATTCGGCAGCTTGACGCCGGCCGCTTCGGCCCGGTCGGCCAGCATGAACGGGCCCAACCCGGCAATGGCGCCCGTGGCGGCGGCGGCGCGCAGAAATTCGCGGCGCTTCAGAAACGATGAATGGGGGGTGATTTCGGAAGGCAGAACGTCGGATGCGCGGCGATGGCGGATCAGCATGACCCGGTCTCCTCTAAGTGAATAACCAATGAGCGAAACATAGGCGCCCGGTGCCCGGTTGGTAAGGGCCTAGTTGCTGACGCTTATATCACAATTTTGCGATATACCAGTGAAACCGGGGCGTCCGGGAGGTCTATGGGCGGGCACTGGGGACGCCATATGGGACCGCCGGGCGGCGCCCCGCGGGTTGCCGGCGGGTTGCCGGCGGGTTGCCGGTGGGTTGCCGGTGGGTTGATTGTGATCGCCGATGGGCCGCGCTATAAGAATCCCATGCGCACCCTTCACCATCTCTGGCTATCGCCGTTCTGCCGCAAGGTCCGCCTGGTCTTGCAGGAAAAACGCCTGGAGTTTCAGATGAAGACGGAAGCCGTCTGGGAACGCGATGAGAAATTCCTGGCGCTCAACCCGGCCGGCGAGGTGCCGGTGCTGGTCGAGGCCGACGGCACGGCGCTGTCGGGCTCCGACGCGATCTGTGAGTTTCTCGACGAGGTCAACGGCGAACCCTCGCTTTACGGGCGCCAGGCCATGGCCCGCGCCGAGGCCCGGCGCCTGGTCTATTGGTTCGATCACAAGTTCCACGCCGAGGTCACCGTCAATCTGGTCGACGAGAAAATCATGAAACGCTTCCTGGGGTTGGGTGAGCCGGCGTCGAAAACCATCAGGGCCGGGCACGCCAACATCCACCACCATCTGGATTACATCGCCTACCTGGCCGACCGCCGCAAATGGCTGGCCGGCGACGAGATGTCCATGGCCGACCTGGCCGCCGCGGCGCACCTGTCGTGCGTCGATTACCTGGGCGACGTGCCCTGGGACCAGCACACGGCGGCCAAGGACTGGTACGCCCGGGTCAAATCGCGGCCGAGCTTCCGGCCGCTCTTGGACGATCACATTCCGGGTGCGGCGCCGGCCAAGCACTATGGGAATTTGGATTTCTGATGCCAGGGGACCCGGGCCCGGAAGTTGATCAAGGGGTTGACCGCGACATCGACCCGGCCATCGCCGAGGTGGCCTACGCCGTCGTCCGCCAGTATATCGCCGGCCTCAACGCCCGTGACGGCGCCGCCATCAACGACGCCTTCAACTTCCCCCATTTCCGCATCGGCGCCGACGGCAATGTCATCCACTACCGGGACGCCGGCGCCGACCACCTGGGCAATTTCCGGAAACTGACGGCCAAGGACGGCTGGGACCACACGGTCATCGACGACATGCGCGCGGTGTTCACGTCGCCGACCAAGGTCCACCTCAACCTCGACTTCCGCCGCCTGCGCGCCGACGGCTCCGAGATCGGCGCCTATTTTTCCCTTTATATCATCACCAGGATCGATGGTCATTGGGGGATTCAGGGGGGATCCGGCACTGGCACGTGATATGCGGCAAGCTCTGAGTGAGGTCTGGTGATGGCCGGGTTCCCTCCGGGGGATAACCTGGGCTTACGCCGCCGCGTATGCGGCGACGGTCCCGGAACATCCAGACCGATGTGTCACACCACCTTGCAAACCAAACGGAGAGGATGAATTCATGGCCATCGTCATTCACCACAACCCCGAGTGCGGCACCTCGCGCAACGTGCTGGAGATCATCCGCGCCTTCGCCGAAGAACCCGTCGTCATCGAATACCTGGAAACCGGCTGGACCCGCGAACAGCTGCTGGGCCTGTTCGCCGCCGCCGACCTGACGCCGAGGGCGGCCTTGCGGACGACCAAATCACCGGCCGAGGACTTGGGCCTGACCGATCCGTCGGTCTCCAACGACACCATTCTCGACGCCATGCTGGCCCACCCGGTGCTCGTCAACCGCCCCATCGTCTGTACGAACAGGGGCATCGCGCTGTGCCGCCCGTCGGAAGCCGTCTTCGCGCTTCTCGACGTGCCGTCGGGCAAGACCCACACAAAGGAAGACGGCGAGGTGATCACGGCACCCTAGGGGATCGGCGACGGTCGCGACGCTTGGGGCCGCGAAGGCGCCGGCCGGCTCACGGAGCGGTCAAGCAGGTTTCAGGAGGTTCCGGCGCGACGGGACTTAGATAAACACACCCAAGGCGGCCAAAATAACCAAGGCAAGACCGAGCGCGGCGACGGCGCCGCCACACAAGGCGCCGACGACGGCTTTGACGGAAACTGGATCATTCTGATCTCGACACTTTTCTATGTTTTCCAGGCGGTGTTCCGGCCCTTGCAAATTTATCGGGCTGGTATTCACATCATAACCGCTCGAAAGACCGCATTCCTGTTCCGGTTTTCGCAGGCGTTGACGGGACTTGCGGTATCCTTCTGCGTGAGGTCCCGGGATGAGAAAATGACGGGACTCGCGACATCTATCCGAGTGAGGTTTGGGGATGGATGTTTTGGGACCGTGGCCGCATAGGCGGCCGCGTAAGCCCAGGTTATCCCCCGGAGGGAACCCAGCCATCCCCAGACCTCACGAATGAGGATGCCGCAATGCACGTCACCACGTGCCACACCGTACGGTTTGTACACCGAAGTACGCATAAGTACGCGAAAGTCCGCAAATTCGCGAACCGCCGCCACGCAACCGCAATAGAATCAACGCCTTAGCCCGTGTACTTTTGCGACGTATTCGGTGTACTCAGTACACTCGAAGTACACGTAAAGTACACTTTTTGCCGTGCCGCCCCGGGCCGTCCCGTTGCGGCCGCATGAAACCGCTCGGCGCCGCCGTCCGTTTTTCGCCTACCGCCAAGCCCAACATGCCGAAGTTCATTGGCGCATCAGTCCCGGCGGGTCTCCACGTTGCCATTGCCAATCATTTGGCATGGGCCAAAAAGCCAATCATTTGGCATGGGCCAAAAAGCCAATCATTTGGCATGGGCCAAAAAAGCCGGCGCGGAGTCCTCTTCACAATGTAAAACAGCGTGCCACTGCCGGTGTTCCGCAGCGCATGGATTGGAAATGGGGAGGTGATATAAGAATGTCAACCTATATAGAGAATTAATTTTTGCAGAGCCTTCCACGCCAATCATTCGCTCTACATCGTTACCCGGACCGGTGGGCATTAGGGATACAAGGTGGGTCGGGGACGGAGACCTGACGGTGGCCGGTTCATATCAAAAGAAATTTCTTGACAACATTCCTAGTATTTGGTATATATAGGGAACATGGAGTGCCCGCAGGGCCCCGATAACTTCGACGCCTCCTGACGGCGGCGGAGCCGGGACAACCCACGGCGGATAACACTTTCCCCAAACATTTGAACTGCGCCTCGCGGCCTTGACGTGCATCGTCACGGTACCGCGCCGGCGCTTGGATATGGCTGCGCGGCCGGCGGATTCCGGCCGTGCCAATGATGAGGTTGACGATGACGTTCAAGCTGAAAAGCTCCGTTGGGGCGGACTACAACCACGACCTGGATGATGTCTTCAAGGCGAAGCGGACCTTGAAGGACCTGGGACATTTTGAAACCCCGGATTACGGCCTGACCGAATACCCGGACCAACCCCTGTTCGACGGGGTGAAAAGCTTCCAGAAAGCGCATGGCCTGAAAACCGACGGCATCATGAAGCCCGGCGGCGAGACCGAACGAGCCATCGGCAAGGCCATCGCTCCGGCCGACACCCGGTCCCGGGGGACCGCTGCCGAGCAGCCTGACCGAACGACCCCGGATCGGCTTGATCACACGCCAAAACCAGAACCGGATGGCCGCAGCGGCCGCATTTTCGATACCGCCGGCCAGGTCGGCTGGGGCCGAAAGAACGCGCCCCGAGACGTGCTGGCGACGCGTCGCGCCCTGGCCTGGACTGGTCACTTGCCGAACAAGCCCGCGGGAGACAGCAAAGGTGCGGGCAACGACCTGTTCCAGGCGATCGAGAAATTTCAAGGAGCGGCCGGCGTCAAAAGGGACGGCTGGATGGGCAATGGTGGCGAAACAGCCAGGGCCCTGGATGCCGCCATCGCGCCGAAGGTGCAGGCGTATTTGAAGTCGGTCGCCGGTAACGATCGTGGTGAAAACGGCGAAATAGACCGGAGCAATGAGGGCACGGACGTCGCCATGATGCGCAGGCGGCGCCAGCCCGGAAACCACGGATTCACGGAAGGTTCCCTGCCGACCAACCCATGGGTCAGCGGCGGCAGCGCCGCGATGCTCGGCAGTGCGGTGGCTGCTCAGGAAATCCTCCGCCAAAACGCCAAGCGCCACGGCGCGCCCGGCGAGGTCCCGGACGTGCCAAGCATCGAACCCGGCAGCCGCCGCACCGATATCGCCGGCCCGACACCGCGCACACCACCGTTGCAAGCCGACGATGATCCGAAAGTGACCAAGACGGTAACGCCGGCAAATCCGACGATCGTGGAGATGGATCTATCTCATCCCGTGCCCGAGAAAATGGGGCCCGGCATCTATGTTCATCCCGTGCCGCCCGAAGACCTGACGAACGGCACGATCATCGAGCGGAAGGGGAATGAGGCAACGCGGAAGGAACTGGAACGGATCAGGGATCATTACGAGGGACTCGGCTGGAAGCATCAAGCGGGTGGGAGATATAGCGAAAAAAATGAACTGGTCAAAACTGACCGAAAAAAGATAGGAGATGAACAAAAAGAACGGCATATTCCGGGCCCCGGAAAGGCTTGGAAATCGGATAGTAGACAAGGCGGGCATTTCACGGACCTTACGTTCAAGACGCCTGATGGCAGAACGGTCCATATTCAGAGTGTAGACGTCGATCGCAATGGCAAACCGACAAAACGAGAATTGGACGCAGCCGAGCGTATCCGGCGTGCAGAGCAGGATACGGACGTGTATCTCATCCCGAAAGGCGCGCAACTTAAGCGACGAAAAATATTACCCCAGGGACGTTAAAAATGTAATGTCGTCCCTATGGGATATCGCCGAGATCGAGAAACGTTCTTTCGAACCAAGAACGTGGTTTTGACAGATCGGGACGAACTCGCGTTTAGCCGTGTTATTCGCGAGTTCTGTCCCGACGTTATGTTTCCTGGGCGCGAGATGTGTGGCACAGAATTGCGGACGTGCATGCTTTCAAGCATTGCGCATGACTGTGATGACGAGGTGGGGATTTGTCTGCCCGCCCCAGGCGACGAGCAACGATGGCAGATCAACAAGAAAATGGAACGCATCCTGGTGTCGCCGCCCGTCCAATATCGACTTCGCCGGTCAAATTGGGAATGGCACGATCCTTCTAAGAAATGGGCGTTTGATCTACCGCTTTTGGGTTGGGGTGAGCTACTCGTCGGATATCCCCGTGATGATGAGGAAATGAAGAAGTTTGCCGGCAAGCTTTTGCGGCTGGTCAACAAAGTGACAACCAAGGGGAATACATTTGGCCTGGACGCCGCGCTGTGGTCGCAATCCGGTCATCCCGACGAACGCCGCGGCCTTGGTTCAGGGCTCATTGTTGACCCATCCGAAGATATCAAGCTGAACAAATACTACGACGATTCGTTGTGGGATGACCGATTGCCCGAAACACCCGCATGGACGCGCAATATTGAATTACCGGAAGACGTTCTGCGAATTGAGTGAGCAATAGACGCCGACGAAAGTCCGGCTGACCCTCGATTTCCGCGGCGGCGGTGCCGCCGGGATTGCCGCCGCTTGACCATGTGTACACAGATACCCATAATATTGTGTACACAAAAAAGGCGTGAGCCATGGCCAACACGATCAATGTCCGCCTGCCGGCGGCCCTGCGGGGCTTTATCAAATCGCAGACCGACGGCGCCGGGGTCTATGATTCGACCAGCGAATATATCCGCGATCTGATCCGCCGCGACTATGAACGCAGCGAGGAACAGAAGTGGCAAAAGCTGGAAGGCCTTTTGGCGCCCGGCCTGGCCGCCGATGAAAGCGCCTTCGAGACCGTCTCCGCCGCGCAAGTGATCAAGGCGGCCAAAGCGCGCAAGCATGGGCTTTAAGCTCTCCGACCTGGCCACCGAGCACATTTAAGACATTTGGCTCTATACGGATGAAACCTGGGGCGAGGCCCAGGCGACGGCCTACACCGACGGGCTGTTCGATCTGTTCGCGGAACTGACGGGAAAGACGCATCTCTGGCGGGCGGTGCCGCGCGACACCCTGCCCGGCCTCTATTGCGCCCGTTACCGCGAACACATCGTCTTCTTCCGCCGGCTGCCGAGCGGCGATCTTGGTATCTTGGCGGTACTGCATGGGCGCCGCGACATGCCGCAGCGGTTGAAGGAAATGGTTGATGGGGGGTTGACGGGGTTCGCGACAGACTGATGCGTCATCAGCCTGCAAAACGTCCCCGCCCGTGCTATGAATACTCACTTTTTCCCACACTCACACCCCGTCACGCCCAACCTCCGCATCTGCCGGGCAAGTGTAATCCACATAGAATCGTATCGCCGAACGATGAATAGAGGCTGACGATGAATACATACACTTGGCCGGCAAACGTTCTACAAACAGATGTCGGAGTTGCCTTGAGTTTTCCTGAATGGCCGGACCTGGCGGCCACAGGTCGCAGCGTGCAAGAAGCTATGTTGGCAGCCCAGGAGTCGTTGAGCACAGCTGTGGCCGGGCGGATCGACAACAATCTCGATATTTTAGCGCCGAGCGATCTTGGACCGGGCCAAGTGCCCATAGTGATTCGTGATGACGTGGCTGCCAGCCTCGATGGGTATTTGGGGGAACGTGAGCGTGAACGAATGCGCGTTCGGGCGGAAACCGAGCAAATCCACCGTGAGCGGCGGACAGCATTCTTGGCCGAGTATGACGCCGCGACAGCGCAAGCTAATCTTAATGCCGGTCGTGCCGACGCCGGCGCAATAAAGTATGGCGTTTTGGGCATTCAGTTCGCGTACGTTCTTAACGCTGGCGGGCTCGTTGCCATCCCGGCAATCCTGCAAATCCTCGGAGCGGGATCGGAGACAGTCTCCGATGTGGTTAGCCCAGCGGTCATTTTTGTTGTCGGCATCGCGGCCGCCGTGGTTGCGAATATTGCGGCGTACAAGTCATTGTTCGCGGCGGGTGCGGGTTGGGCGCACCATAGTGCCGCGCGTGCCGGTGAAGTTAACGCTGCGCACTATCCCAACGAGGATGAAACGGAGCGCAGAGCGGAAATTGCCCAGCACGACATTGATTACAAGACGCATGTTGAGTCGGCGGGACGGCTAGCTGACATTGGCCTCGCCGCCTGCATTACCTCCGCGATATCATTTCTAATTGGCGTCGGTTTAACCATCTTCAATCTGGCTACCTGACAGTCACGACCGCACCAATCGAATTACCGTCGTCTGTTCCAGGCTTCCATCATACCAAGCCAAAATAGCCGGTTCGCGTTCACCGATATACGCCGGCAC
>CAZQPC010000211.1:0-9449 GCA_964595005.1 uncultured Magnetovibrio sp. | reverse complement strand
GCCCTGGTGAACGATGCCCTGGGCGCCGTCGACCAGCACCTTGGCGCCCTGGGCATGGGCCAGCCGGACAATCTCCTTGATCGGCGTGCGGGTGCCCATGACGTTGGAAATTTCCGTGATCGCGACCAGCTTGGTGCGCGGGCCCAAACACGCCTCGAAGTCTTCCAGGTGGAAGGAGCCGTCATCGCGCACCGGCGCGATCTTCAAGACAATGCCCTTTTCGTCGCGCAGCAACTGCCAGGGCACGATATTGGCGTGGTGCTCCATTTCGGAAATGATCACCTCATCGCCGGCGCCCAGGAACTTGCGGCCCCAGGTGGCGGCCACCAGATTGATCGATTCGGTGACGCTGGAGGTAAACACGATGTTGTTTTCGGACGGCGCGTTCATGAACTTGGCGATGATGACGCGCGCATCTTCGTAGGCGTCGGTGGCCCGCTGGCTCAAATAGTGGGCGCCCCGGTGCACGTTGGCGTAATAGGTCTCATAGACCTCGCGCATGCAATCGATGACGGCCCGGGGCTTCTGGGCGCTGGCGCCGCTGTCGAGGAACACCAGGCGCTTTCCATAAACCTCGCGGCTCAGGATCGGGAAGTCGGCGCGGACTTTCTCGACGTCGAAGGCGGCGATGGAGTTATCACCGGGGCCGGCTTCGACAATCGGGGTGACGGTACTCATTCCTTGGTCCACTCCTCGGCCAAGAAGCATTGTGCCGGCAGCCAATGGACGACCTTGTTCATCATCGCGTCGCGCACCGCCTCATCCTTGATTTCATCCAGGGCGCCGGCCAGAAACGACTGGATCAGCAGATTGCGGGCCAGGGCTTCCGGGATGCCGCGCGAGCGCAGATAGAACAGCGACGTCTCATCCAATTGCCCGGTGGTCGCACCGTGCGAACATTTGACGTCGTCGGCGTAGATTTCCAATTCCGGCTTGGCATCCATCTCCGCCTTGTCGGAGAGCAGCAAAGCGTTCGACAACTGATGGCCGTCCGTGCCCTGGGCGTCCTTATGAACGACGATCTTACCCTGGAACACGCCGCGCGATTCGTCATCCAGGATACCCTTGAAAACCTCGCGGCACGTGGTATGCGGCACCGTGTGCTCGATCACCGTGGTATTGTCGCAATGCTCACTGCCCTTCATCAGATAGGCGCCATTGAGCGCGCAATGACCACCCTCGCCTTCCAGCCGCGCGAAAACTTCGGTCCGTGACAGGCGCCCGCCGATGTGCAGACCGAAGCCGTCGTAGGTGGCGTCGCGGCCAATGCGCACATGCAGGCTGCCAAGGTGCGTGGCTTCCATGTTCTCCGACTGCACCCGGTAGTGGCGCAGGATGGCGCCGTCGCCGACTTCCACCTCGGTCACCGCGTTGGCGAAATAGGCACCGACGCCAAGCCCCGCGTGCAAATTCACCAAGGTCGCCTGGCTGGCTTCATCCATGACAATCAGATTGCGCGGATAATAGGCGACCGGCCCATCGGTCAGGCCGGCGACGAAAATCATCTCGATGGGCTGTTCAACGACGACACCGCGGCGCACATGGATGACCGTGCCGGAGTTCATCATCGCCGTGTTCAGCGCCATCAAGGGCTGGCCTTCCAGGCGGCCGACACGGCCGAGATGGGCGCCGACCCATTCGGGATCACGGGCCACGGCATCGCCCAGCGATTCGACGCTGACGCCATCGGGAATCCCATCCAGGCGCGACAGATCGGCGCGCATGAAACCGTTGACGAAGACGATCCGCGGATGGTCCGACCCGGACGGCAGGACGGCCGGAACGTGATCGACACTGGCCGCGCCATCGGCGGCGTCGGCGGGCCGGAAGCTGGTATCTTCCAGGGACCGCAGGCGGGTGTATTTCCAAGATTCGACCTTCGGCCCCGGCAGGCCCAGGCCCTCGAACTGTTCAATGCCGCTGCGGCGCAGGGAATTCAGCCATGAAACGCCGTTGCCGGCGAGGGAATTGTTGACCGCCTCAAAATCGGAAACGAAGCCGTCAACGGTGGAGGATTGCTGGCTCATGGGTCGGTCCTCAAGCTGCCGCCTCGGCGAATTCAGCATAGCCGTTGCGCTCCAACTCAAGCGCCAGTTCCTTGCCGCCGCTGCGCTGAATGCGGCCCTTCGCCAGAACGTGAACCTTGTCGGGAACGATATGATCCAACAGGCGCTGGTAGTGGGTAATCACCAGGGTCGCCCGGTCCGGCGCGCGTAAGGCGTTGACGCCTTCCGCGACGACCTTCAAGGCGTCAATGTCAAGGCCGCTATCGGTCTCATCAAGGATCGCCAGGGACGGGTTCAGGACGGCCATCTGCAAAATCTCGTTGCGCTTTTTCTCACCGCCCGAGAAACCGACATTGACGGCGCGCTTCAACATGTCGTCGGCAATGCCCAGTTCCTTGGTCTTCTCGCGCACCACCTTGAGAAACGCCATGGCATCCAAATCTTCCTCGCCGCGATGCCGGCGCACGGAATTCAGGGCTTCCTTGAGGAAGATGGTGTTGGCGACACCGGGAATTTCCACGGGATACTGAAAGGCCAAAAAGACACCTTCGCCGGCGCGTTCTTCGGGCGACAGATCCAACAGGTTCTTGCCTTTGTAGATCACCTCGCCGCCGGTGACTTCATAGCCGTCGCGCCCGGCCAGCACGTATGAAAGTGTGCTTTTGCCAGAGCCGTTGGGGCCCATGATGGCGTGGATTTCACCCGCCGCAACCTCAAGGCTCAGGCCCTTGAGAATTTCCGTGCCGTCGACGGCGGCGTGAAGATTTCTGATTTCGAGCATTCGATTGATGACCTTCTTTTTGTATATGCCGGATTAACCGACCTTTGGATCCCGGTTGGTCAACCAACACTGCCTTCCAGGCTGATTCCGACTAACTTCTGCGCCTCAACGGCGAATTCCATGGGCAGTTGCTGCAACACATCGCGGCAAAAACCGTTGACCACCAGGGCCACGGCCGCTTCTTCGCCGATGCCGCGCTGACGCAGGTAAAACAACTGATCTTCGCTGATCTTCGACGTCGTCGCTTCGTGTTCGACAACAGCGTCTTTGTTCTTGCTCTCGATATAGGGCACCGTGTGGGCGCCGCAGGTATCACCGATGAGAAGCGAATCACACTGGGTGTAGTTTCGCGCCCCCAGGGCCCTCGGCCCCATGCGCACCAGGCCCCGATAGGTCTGATCGGAACGCCCGGCGGAAATCCCCTTGGAAATGATTTTCGACGACGTGTTCTTGCCCAGATGGATCATCTTGGTGCCCGTATCGGCCTGCTGGAGATTGTTGGTGATGGCGATGGAATAGAACTCACCGACGGAGTTTTCGCCCTGCAGGATACAGCTGGGATATTTCCAGGTGATCGCCGAGCCGGTTTCCACCTGGGTCCATGACACCTTCGAATTCCTGCCCCGGCAGGCAGCCCGCTTGGTGACGAAATTATAGATGCCGCCTTTGCCCTCCGCGTCCCCCGGATACCAGTTCTGGACCGTCGAATACTTGATCTCGGCATCGTCCAGGGTGATCAATTCGACAACGGCGGCGTGCAACTGGTTTTCGTCGCGCATGGGCGCCGTGCAGCCTTCCAGATAGCTCACGTAGGAGCCTTCATCGGCGATGATCAGGGTGCGCTCAAATTGGCCGGTGTTTTCCGCGTTGATGCGGAAATAGGTGGACAGTTCCATGGGGCAGCGCACGCCCTTCGGGATGTAGACGAAGGAACCGTCCGTGAATACGGCGGCGTTCAGGCAGGCATGCTTGTTGTCCGTATAAGGGACGACACTGCCCATGTATTTCTGCACCAGTTCTGGGCACCGTTCGATGGCTTCCGAAATCGGACAGAAGATGACGCCGACCTCTTCCAGCTTCGCCTTGAAGGTGGTCGCCACGGAAACCGAATCGAACACCGCATCAACGGCAACGCCGGCCAGGCGTTCCTGCTCCATCAGGGGAATGCCCAGCTTCTCATAGGTCCTGAGCAGTTCCGGATCGACCTCGTCCAGGCTTTTCGGCCCGTCGCCAATGGATTTCGGCGCCGAATAATAGTACGAATCCTGATAATCGATCAGCGGGAAGTCCGGCTTCTGCCATTCCGGCTCGGGCATGTTGAGCCAGTGACGGTACGCCTTGAGACGGCCTTCAAGCATCCATTCGGGTTCTTTTTTCTTCGCCGAAATGAAGTGGATGATGTCCTCGTTCAGGCCCTTGGGTGCGGTTTCCGTCTCGATCTCCGTGACGAAGCCATACTTGTACCCGTCGTCGGCAAAGTCTTGAATTTGTTGGGCTGTTTCAACCGTTGCGGCCATTATGTTTGTGTCCTTGTTATATGCTCTTGTTGTTCTAGGCGGCGGTTTCGTGACCGGCGTCTTCTGTCACGTCGCGCACCATCTTGCCCCAGGCATTGATGAAGGCGTCGACATCCTCGGCTTTCGAATTCCATCCGAAGCTCACCCGCAGCGCCGTCGTCGCGTGCGCCGGCGCGACCTTCATGGCGTCCAGCACATGTGACGGTTCCACCTTACCCGCCGAACACGCCGAGCCGGCACTGACGGCAACCCCGGCCAGATCCAGTTTCATCACCTGGGTGTCGCTTTGCACACCGGGCAGGGAAAAATTCGACGTGTTGGGCAAGCGCGGCGCCGATGCGGAATAAATCTGGCTTTCGGGTGACAGTTCCAGGACGCGGCGCTCCAGGTCATCGCGAAACCCGGCGACCCGGGCCGCGGTCTCATGCCAGGTATCGGCGGCGATTGCCGCGGCAACCCCGAACCCGGCGATGGCGGCGACGTTTTCCGTTCCCGCCCGGGCGCCGCGTTCCTGGCCGCCGCCGGTGACCAGGCTGCGCAAGGGCGCGCCGTCGCGCCGGATCAAGGCACCGATGCCCTGAGGGCCGCCGATTTTGTGCGCCGACAAGGCCATGTAGTCGACATCCCAGGCGGCGAAATTGACGTTGATCTTGCCGGCCGCCTGAACCGCGTCGCATAGCACCAGGGCACCGTGCTCGTGCGCCATCTCGGCGATCCGCCGGACCGGCTGCAAAACGCCGGTTTCATTGTTGGCCGCCATGACGCAGACCAGGGCCGGTTCATCGTCTTCCGCCAGGCGCTGTTCGAGGACCGCCAGATCGACGACGCCTTGGCCATCGACGGGCAGCAACTGGGAGTTCTTGGTCCGCAGCAAGGCCGTCTTCAACACCGCCGAATGCTCGGTCTCGGTGATCATCACCCGGTGGCGGCCGGTACCCAGGATGGCCATGTTGTCGGCTTCGGAGCCGCCGCCGGTGAAAATAACCTCTTCGGGCTTGGCGTTGACCAGCCGGGCGACGGCTTCACGGGCGTCCTCAATGCGTTTTCGGGCGTCCCGGCCACAGGCGTGCACGGAAGACGGGTTGGCGCCCACCAAGCCCATGACTTCGGTGACGGCGGCAATGACCTCGGGGCGCGCCGGGGTCGTCGCATTGTGGTCCAGGTAGGTCAGATCAACCATGCCGGTCGCGGTCCTCGTTATTGATGGCGCCGTATGGGCGTGTTTTGACGATTATTCCGCCGCCGCGATGGGGGCGGGGGCATCGGGACGGCATTGCTGGACCAGATGGCCGCTGCTGCCCAGAACCCGATTGAGAACCACATCCTCCAACGAGACGGAGCTTAGGTAGAGATAGATGTGGTTGCCCAGTTCCTCCCACAAATCGTGAGTCAGACATCGGCTTTTGTTGGACTTGCAGCCCTCTGGTGATCCGGGCGCACAACGGGTCGCCTTGATCGGTTCATCAACGGCCATGATGATATCGGAAACCCGGGTGTCGCCCGACGTCCTCGACAATAGATACCCGCCACCGGGGCCGCGCACGCTCTTCACCAGGCCGCCGCGGCGAAGCTTGCCGAACAGCTGCTCAAGGTAGGACAGCGAAATCTCCTGGCGCTCGGCCACTTCGGCCAGAGCCACCGGCCGGCCATGCGACTGGGTCGCCAGATCAACCATGGCCATGACCGCATAACGTCCTTTCGTACTCAGTCTCACGATACGTCCCCTTTCCTCTCCAAAATGAAGCCGGACCCCGCAATCGTCGCGATCGGCCCGCCGGTTTCTCAGTCACAACCTGATGATCAGGCCACGCCGCTTTTCTTGTCAGGCGGCGCGTTATCTTCCGCATCCGCCGGTCGGTCGGATTCAAGCTCCTCGATACGCTGACTGAGCGCCATCACCTGGGCGCGCAGGGCATCAATGGTTTGCAATACCGGATCTGGATGGCCTTCAGCCGTCGTCGCATAGGCCTGAAACTGGCGCGCCTTTTCCTTGTTGCGCGGCATCACCACCTTGGCCGGCACGCCGACCGCCGTCACCGAACTGGGAACATCTTTCGTCACCACCGAATTGGCGCCAACCCGGGCATGCGCGCCGACCGTAATCGGTCCGAGAATTTGCGCGCCGGAACCGACAATCACGCCGTCGCCCAGGGTCGGATGGCGCTTTTGCCCGACCTGCGCTTCCGAATCGACGCTGGGCGCGACGCCGCCCAAGGTCACATCGTGATAGAGGGTCACGTCGTCGCCGATCACCGCGGTTTCACCGATTACCGTGCCGGCACCATGGTCGATCACGAACCGCCGGCCGATCTCGGCACCCGGGTGAATTTCGATCGCCGTCAGGATGCGGCCCAGATGCGCGATAAACCGGCCCGGCAGGAACAGTTTGTGCCGCCAAAGCCAATGGCAGAACCGATAGGTCAGCAAGGCATGGAAGCCGGGATAGCATAGGATGATCTCAAGCGGCCCGCGGGCCGCAGGGTCGCGTTCGAGATAGGCGTTAATATCTTCGCGAAGTGTCTTGAAAACCATGATACCTGGGCTATGTTCTAGTCATAATCTGCATCGAAAGGACGGCCCAGGTTTCCAACGCGTTTTGGAGCCCCGAGCAGGTCATTCAGATATATCCGTTATATAGGATGCCCGACAAATGCGGTCAAGTATTCCTGAGAACATTGGATTGATAATCGTTTGCAATTCCAAGGCGTTACCGGGTCCCGCTTTTTTTTGTGCCAGAAAAACCAACCATTAAAGGGGTTTAATTGGAATCATGCCTGAAGTGATTTTCAATGGTCCGGAAGGCCGGATCGAGGGCCGCTACCATCATTCTAAGATTCCCAACGCACCGGTCGCTTTGTTCCTGCATCCGCACCCGCAACACGGCGGCACCATGAACAACCGGGTCGTTTACCTGTTGTATCAAGCCTTCGTGAAGCGGGGATTTTCGGCACTGCGCTTCAATTTTCGCGGTGTCGGACGTTCACAGGGCGTGTTCGACAACGGCCAGGGCGAATTGAGCGACGCCGCATCGGCCTTGGATTGGATGCAGGCCCACAACCCGAACACCAAAAGCTGTTGGATCGGCGGATTTTCCTTCGGCGCGTGGGTGGCCATGCAGTTGATGATGCGCCGGCCTGAAATCGACGGCTTCGTGTCGGTGGCACCGCCCGCCAACATCCATGATTTTTCCTTTCTGGCGCCCTGTCCGGCGTCCGGCATGATCCTGCACGGCGACAAGGACGACATCGTGCCACAGGTCTCCGTCGACAAATTGGCCCAGAAACTGAAAAAACAGAAGAACATCCAGATCGACTACCGGGTCATCAAGGGCGGCGACCATTTCTTCCAAGAAGACATCTCCGAATTGGTTGGCCACGTCGATGACTACCTCAACAAGGCGATTACAAAAGCCGCTTGATCGCTGAAGTTTCGGGACGTGCGGACGGGCTGGTCAGCAATCGGCGAAGCGAAACAATTGCCCGCCGGTGACCGGCTTGGAGACGCCGGTTGTCTGCGGATAACTGAGCGGCAAGCCGTGCAGGCTGCGCACCGCCAGGTAGGCGAAGGCCTGGGCCTCAATGGCATCACCATCCCATCCGGCGGCCTCGACCGGTTCCACCGGCATGGACAACGAACTTCGCAGCGCCGCCATGATCGTCGGATTGTGCCGGCCGCCGCCGCTGGCCAGCCACCGCAACGGTGGCGCCGGCAGTAAGGTTTCGGCGCGCGCAATGGCGGCGGCGGTAAAAGCCACCAGCGTCGCCGCGCCGTCCACGGCGCTCAGGTCCTGCACGGCGGTTAAGGAAAAGGCGTCGCGATCGAGGGATTTCGGCGCCGGCAAATCGAAGTAGGGATTGTCCAGAAGCCGCGCCAATGCGGCCTCATTGACCTGGCCCCGGCGGGCCAGCTTGCCGCTGTCGTCGAAAGCGATCCCCGCCCGGCCTTGCACCCAATCGTCGATCAGCGCATTGCCCGGCCCCGTATCGAAGGCGATGGCGCCGCCGTCCGGACTGATCCAGGTGACATTGGCGACGCCGCCAATGTTCAGAACGGCCACCGGGCGCTCAAGTTTTTGCGCCATGGCGACGTGGAACAGGGGCGCAAAGGGCGCACCCTCACCGCCGGCGGCAACATCGCTGGAACGAAAATCCGCGACCACGTCGATGCCCGTTTCGTTGACCAGAAGCGGCGCGTCGCCGATTTGGCAGGTCACACCCCCGGCCGGATCATGGAACACGGTTTGGCCGTGGAACCCCAACACATCCACATCGTCCGTGTGGAGGCCTGCGTCGCCCAACAACCGGTGAACCGCCTCCGCGTGATACAGTGTCAGGTCGCGGACCACGTCTTCGCTGCCGCCATTTGCCGGCCGGCCCAGAAGCGGCTTCAGGCGGCGGCGAAAATCATCGGCATAGGAAATCGCCGCAACGGGACCCAGGGCGAATATGTCCGTGCCGTCGGTCTCCACCAGGGCCGCGTCGACGCCGTCCATGGAGGTGCCGCTCATCAGGCCGATGGCCGTTAACCGTTCTGCTGCGCTCATGCCATCTCCCGCATTGCACTTCTGTAAGCTATAGCATAAACCCTGAAAACCTGAAGACACATAGGCTTTCATCGAGATTTTCATGGGTGAGCACAAGTCGGAATTCATCAATCAGGTCGTTGACCGCGGCTTCCTGCATCAATGCACGGACCTGGACGGTCTCGATACGTTGGCGTCGGTCAACCCGGTGACCGCCTACATCGGCTTTGACTGCACGGCGCCCAGCCTGCACGCGGGCAGCCTGGTTTCGATCATGCTGCTGCGCGTGCTTCAAAAAACCGGTCACAAACCCATCGTCTTGATGGGCGGCGGCACGACGAAGGTCGGCGATCCGTCGGGCAAGGACGAATCGCGGAAGCTTTTGGACGACGACGGCATCGCCGCCAACATGGCCGGCATTCAACAGGTTTTCGCCAAGTACCTGACCTTCGGCGACGGCCCCACGGACGCCATCATGGTCAACAACGCCGACTGGCTGGACGATTTGCAGTACGTGCCGTTCCTGCGCGATTACGGACGGCTGTTCTCGGTCAACCGCATGCTGTCCTTCGACAGCGTCAAACTGCGCCTGGAACGCGAACACCATCTGAGCTTTCTCGAAT
>CAZQPC010000210.1:0-9478 GCA_964595005.1 uncultured Magnetovibrio sp. | reverse complement strand
ACGTCTGAATGCCATCGCACCGGGCCCGTTTCCCACGGAGGGGGCGTGGTCGCGCCTGTTCCCGACCCCGGAGATCGCCAAAGGCGTTGAGACGGACGCGCCGCTGGGGCGCAACGGACGCCATGAGGAATTGGAAAACCTTGCCGCCTATATGATGGCCGACCAATCGGAGTATATTAATGGCGAAGTGGTCACCATCGACGGCGGACGCTGGATGAACCGGGCCAGTTCGCTGAGCTTCGGCTACGATCTATCGGAAGAAGAATGGGGGGCGTTTACCCCGGGCAAGTGACGATACAGGGCACCATGCTCTAAGCGTCCGCGTGCCACCTGGCATTGCTTTCCACCAGCGCCACGGCGTCGGCGAAGGGCAGGGGTTTCGACATGTGGAACCCCTGACCGTACTGGCACCCCAATTCACGCAGCGCCGCCAACTGGGCCGGTTCTTCGATGCCTTCAGCGACAATATTCAACTCCAGGGCAAGCGCCAGTTGGGCGATGCTGGTGGTGATTCGCCGGCTGTTGTCCGACTTGTCCATATTGTTGACGAAGACCCGGTCAATCTTCAGCGTATCCAGCGGGAACTGGTGGAGATAGCTGAGGCTGGAATAGCCGGTGCCGAAATCGTCGATGGCGATCGAAACGCCTAGGGCCTTCAACTTCATCAGGGCGTCCGCGGCATGGGCTGGATTTTCGACCATCAGGGATTCGGTCAGTTCCAGTTTCACATGCGCCGGCGGCACCCCACCGCCGTCGATGATCTTCTGCAAGGTATTGATTTCGTCTAAGTCCGATAACTGTAACCCGGATAAATTGACACTAATGAAGGGCACCGGCAGATCGGGGCAAATGCCGGCAAAGGCCGCGCTTAACTGACAATGTTGGCGAAGACTTTCTTCCAGGGTCCAGCGGCCGATCTCAACGATCAGCCCCGTGTCCTCGGCGAGGGGAATAAACTCGCCCGGCGAAACATACCCGCCATCCGCCTTGCGCCAGCGGATCAAGGCTTCAAATCCGGCGATATGGCCGCCGTCCAGCGCAACAATAGGCTGATAATGCATTTCGAACTCTTCGTTTTCCAATGCGGCGCGCAAATCTCTTTCGCTGTGGATTCGTTCGAAGGCCAGGTCGCGAATTTCATCGAGCGACGTTCCCACATCGACGCTGCGGGCGCGGATCCCGCTCAGTTGATTTTGTGCATCCCGGAACCGCGTCAGCACCACGTGCAATAACAGGTTCATCATGGGATTGGCAGATTGCAGGGGCTTCAGGACCTGCGAGCGCTCAATGACGATAACTTCCGTTTCCTCTGTCGCCGTCACGGTGGCGGAGCGCGGCGCGTCATCAATCATCGACATTTCGCCGAAAATGTCACCGGTACCGATATGCGCGAGGACGATTTTCTCGTCGCCGCGCTGGACGGAAACCTCAACGTGCCCGCTCTCAATAAAGTAGGCGTTGCGGCCGCGATCGCCCATGGAGAAAATTGTTTCGCCGGCGGCGAACTGTTTCGAATAGATCATTTCAGGCATTCATACGCACCCTTTGTCCCGTGCCCGGCGCCAGCATCAATATGCACCCACTGACCCGCGCACCTACTGATTTTCTTCTTCGTTTTCTTCCCCGCCGCCCTCAAAGAACTTGTAGGCTTCCAGGCCTTCCAATAACACGCCGTCAAACCCTTGGCGGATGATACCGTACAGATAGGAGTTTGTATCGCCGGCCATGATCCGCTTCCAGCCGGGGCGCCAGTATTCAACGTGATGGCGGTCCGGATCATCGCGATGCGGTGCGCTGATCCAGGATGGCGATCCTTCCTGCCAATTGTTTTTCCAGTAGTAGCGGTAACTGGCCGCCGACCCGATATCCATTTGGGCCAGGACCAAGCGTTTGGCGCCGACTTTCTTGTATTTCAAAGTTTCCACGGCTTGCCGGCTGAACGGTCTGCGGCCATGAAAGACGTCGACGATGACCATGTCATAGTTGGTCCCATGCAGGGTCAGGGCGAAGGTATCCTCGCGGCCAAAGGGCAGGGAGTTCGGAACGGCGATGAAATTCTGTACCTGGCCAAGGGAAATGATGCTTTTCGAATTTTCACCAAAGGGGCGCTTTGGATAGGTCGGCAGTTGGTTGATGTCGAGCAACGGCCGTTCCGTCACCAGGGAAACGAAGCCGCGTTTTTTTGCCTCCATGCGGGCCTTATTGACAAACTGGTTGCCGGCCCCGTAGTCCAGCGTCATCACCCTGACACCGTTGTTTTTTGCGTATTCCGCCAAGCTGATCATTTGCGCCTGGATTTCCGGCGGCGGCGGCGTGCCCGGCCGGCGTTCGGTGAAGAACATGCCTTCCGCGACCAAGCCATCCAGCGCCCGCACGTAGGTGCGGGCCGGTGACACGCGGTTCTCATCGACGACATCGCGTTTCACCAATAGGTCCAGGCCGCCGCGGGCGACAATGCGGAAGTCACGCCGGTATTTGCGGCCGAACCGCGATATGGAAATAACGAACTTGCGCATCTCCTCGCGCAGATCCATCAGCACTTCGCCACCAGATGGCGGAACGGCCTCTGGGACCGGCGCGTCTCGGCCCTGAATACGGACAAAGCCGCCGCCGCCGGCTCCCGGTTGATTGGCGCCACCTTGTTGCGCGACAACGTGTGATGGCAAGCCGCCAGCCGCCAGCAGGGCAACAAACAGGGCCGTGTGTGGCCATCTCAGAGGGATCAAGACGGGCCTCCATTGGGGATCGAACGTAAGCACCAGTCTACCATGCGGTCCTTTACGATTCCTTTAAAATCCGCTGCCGACGGCAGGCGTGCTTCGATTATTCACCTATCTGTGATCGGCTTTGTATTGCCCTCAGCGGGCCGCTGCGGCGATTTTATATACCGGAGGACGATGTCATGGGAATTTTCTTGAACGGTGTTGGCAAAGGCGCGGCGCTTGTTGCCGCCTTCGTGATGTTGACGGGGTTTATCCCGGACGTGCCGAAGGCCAATGCCCAGTCCGTGATGCGCTGGGCCTGGGAATGGCCGAAGACCGATTTCAAGAAAACTTCCATTGATTTTAAGGATATTATCTCCGGCGGACCGCCGAAGGATGGCATCCCATCCATCGACAAACCCCGGTTCATGGCGGCTTCCAAGGTCAACAGCCAGGATCTGGCGCCGACGGAACCCGTCGTCGGCGTCATCATCAACGGCCAGGCAAGGGCCTATCCGTTGCGTATCCTCACCTGGCATGAAATCGTCAACGATGAGCTGGCCGGGGTGCCGATTACGATTACCTATTGTCCGCTGTGTAATTCCACCATCGTCTTCGATCGCCGCCTCGACGGTCTGGTTCTTGACTTCGGCACCACCGGGAAGCTCAGAAATTCCGATATGGTCATGTACGACCGCCAGACGGAAAGCTGGTGGCAGCAGTTCCTGGGCGAGGCGATCGTCGGCAAGTTGACCGGCAAGCGCCTGAAAACCATTCCGGCGCGGCTTGAATCCTTTGAGAAATTTCTGGCCCGGGCACCCCAGGGGCAGGTGTTGATCCCGACGAATCCCAACATGCGGGCTTATGGCCGCAACCCCTACACCGGTTATGATTCCGCGTCGGCACCGTTCCTCTACGGCGGTGACCTGCCCGATTACATCAAGCCCATGGTGCGCGTTATTGTCGCCGAAGGCCGGGCCTGGTCCATGCCGCTGATCCGCAAAAAGGGCAAAATTGAGGACGGCAAACTGATTTTATCGTGGACCGCCGGCCAGAACTCGGCCCTCGATTCCCGCCGTATCCGCAAGGGCCGCGACGTTGGCAACATCACGGTCCAGCGCAAGGCGGCCGGTGGAAAGTTGGAAGACGTTGTCTACGACGTCACCTTCGCCTTCGTTTATCATGCCTTCCACAAGGGCAAGAAGATCGTTGTCAATTGACGCTCACAGCAGATCGTCGATCGCCGCGACCAGCCGATCCGTCTGGTTTTCCCACGAAAGTCCCGCCATGAAGCGGGCCCCGGCGCGGCCGCACTCGTGCGACGTGGCGCGATCTGAATAGACTTGTTCCAAATGGCCGACGATTTCCTCGACCTGGCTTTCGCGCCACATGTCGGCGCCATTGCCTTTGCCGGTGACGGCGCGCTGATCATCCAGGGCGAAACAATTGTCCTGGGTGATGATATCCAGGTGCCCGGTGTTGGCCGAAAGGATGCAGGGCACCCCGCAGGCCATGGTTTCCATGGCGACCAAATTGGTGCCGCCTTCGCATCGGTTGGGGAACAGGCCGACATCCATATCGCGCAGCACCCCGGGCATGACGCGGTTGGCCAGCCAGCCCAAATCGATGAACGCGTCGCGGGGCACGCCCTGCGCCGCCGCCCATTCGGCGATCTTCAGTTCCTTGTCGGCGCCGACGTCCGGCGGTGCGTTTACATGCACAGACGCCGAGACATCCATGGCGCTTTCCGGCCAGGCGTTGCGCCACGACGTCACCAGGACGGAATCTGGATGGCGGGCGTGAAAGATTTTGAAGGCCGCCAGGACCAAATCCTGGCCCTTTCTCAATTCCAGCTTGCCGCCGGAGAAGATCGCGAACCGGTCCCGGTAGGCACCTGTTCGCGGGCCCGGTGAAAATAGCTCGAGATCGACGCCCTGGGAGACGAATTCAATGTCACGGACGCCGGCGGCGCGCCCGTAGTCGCGGTTCCATGACGACCCGGCCAGGATGCGGTCATAGGCGTTGGCGCGGTCCAGGGCTGCCTGGTCAAATCCACCGCGTTCGAAAAACGTGAACCCGATATTGACGCCGCCGCGCACCAAATCCGTAATGTCGACATGCTGAAACCGCGCCCCCAGGGCATGCAGGACGGCGATTTGGGCACTGCGGGCCGGCTGACCTTGAGCTTCGATGGCGGCCATGATCTGGCGCTGTTCGGAGACCAGCGGCCGCAGTTCGTCAATTTCGTCTTCCGGCATTTCCAGCAGGTTGGGTTCGGCCAGAATCAAGGGCTTGATGGGGCCGTTGCGGGTCAGGCAGCGTACCAGATTGAGGCCGAAAATTCCCCAGCCGTGAGTGTCGGAAATCTGCCACGAAATGGCCAAGCGTTGAATGGTCATATGGCCGATGATTTCAGAACCTTGATGGATCGGCAACCGATAGTCGGCGAGACCTTGTCGGCGCTCCTTTGCGGCGCTAGATTCCAATGGCACACCAGAGGTTTGATATGAACGCACCCTTCGTCTCCACCGCCTGTCCCCACGATTGTCCCAGTACATGCGCGTTGGAGGTCGAACGCCTTGATGACAGCACCATCGGCAAGGTGCGGGGGGCGCGGGAAAATGATTACACCCGCGGAGTCATATGCGCCAAGGTCGCCAATTATAAGGAACGCGTCCATCACCCAGACCGCCTGGGGCATCCGCTGAAGCGGGTTGGGGCGAAGGGGGAGGGCAAGTTCACCCGTATCTCCTGGGACGAAGCCTTGGACGAGGTTGCCGAGAATTTCAAAAGCGCCGCCGACCGGTACGGCGCGGAGACGGTTTGGCCTTATTATTTTGCCGGCACCATGGGCCTATTGCAGCGCGATAGCATCCACCGGCTGCGCCACGCCATGAAGTATTCCAATCAGGACGCGAATATTTGTGTGAATTTGCCGCGGGCTGGCTGGCGGGCCGGCTGTGGCGCGATTTGGGGTACCGATTCCCGAGAAATTTCCGATTCCGATTTGATCGTCGTCTGGGGCGGAAATCCGGTATCCACCCAGATCAACGTCATGACCCACATTGCGACCGCCCGCAAACAACGCGGCGCCAAACTGGTGGTCATCGATGCCTATCGCTCACCGACGGCAGAGATTGCCGATATGTTCATCGCCGTGCGTCCAGGCACGGACGGAGCGTTGGCCTGCGCGGTCATGCATGTGTTGTTCAAGGAAGGCTATGCCGATTGGGACTACATGCGGGAGTTCACCGACACGCCGGAAGACCTGGAAGCTCATTTGAAGACACGCGATCCGGCTTGGGCCTCGGCCATTACCGGGGTCCCGGTGCAGGATATCGAAGCCTTCGCGCGCCTCTATGGGGCGACGGAACGCAGTTATATCCGGGCGGGCTACGGATTTGCCCGTGGCCGAAACGGTGCCGCCAATATGCATGCGGTGAGCTGCCTGCCGGCGATCACGGGGGCATGGCGTCATCGCGGCGGTGGCGCCATGCATGCCAACGCGGACATTTACGGCGCCATCGACCGAACCCAGATCATGGCAGAGGATGTGGCTGACAAGACGATACGGGCTCTCGACATGTGCCGCATCGGGGCGATCCTGGCCCGCGACGAAGAAAGTCTGCAGGGCGGCCCGCCGGTGACGGCTATGCTGGTCCAAAACGTCAACCCTGCGGACGTGGCCCCGGATACCCGGGCCGTGCGCGCCGGGCTGGCCCGGGAAGACCTGTTCCTTTGTGTGCATGAACAATTCATGACCCAGACGGCGAGGTTCGCCGATATCGTCTTGCCGGCAACCATGTTTGTCGAGCACGAGGATTTCTACCATGGCAGCGGCCATGTATATTTGCAGGTCCACCGGGCGATCATCCAGCCCTACGAGGAATGCCGCTCCAACAACGAGGTCATCAACGCGTTGGGGCAGCGTCTGGGCTCGAACTATCCCGGTTTCCATATGTCCGCTGTCGAGCATATCGATGAAAGCCTGAAGGTGTCCGGCCTGCCCGGTTTCGAGGAAGCCGCCGACCAGCGTTGGATCGATTTTTCTAAAAGCTTTGAAGACGCTCACTTTCTCAGTGGCTTCGCCCATGCGGATGGGAAATTCCATTTCTCCGCGGATTGGTCGGAACTCAGCGATGTCCACGATGCTTTGCCGAGCCTGCCCGACCATGCGGAAATCATCGATGAAGTATCGAGTGAGAAACCGTTCAGGATGATTGCGCCGCCGGCCCGCCGATTTCTGAACACGTCGTTCACGGAAATGCCGTCATCGCGGGCCAAGGAAGTCGGCCCGGAAATTCTCATGCACCCCGAAGCTTGCCGCCGACTGGGATTTGGGCCGGGTGACCGGGTACGTGTGGGAAACGACCAGGGCAGTGTTGTCGTTCCGATCCGTCCTTTTGACGGGTTGCGCGGGGATGTGGTTGTTGTTGAAGGCGTCTGGCCATCGGAATATTTCGAAGAGGGGCTGGGCATCAATGTGCTGATCAGCGCCGACCGGCCGCAACCGATCGGTGGCGGAATATTCCACGATACGGCGGTCTGGGTGAAAGCGGCTTAGGAGAATCATGCTGGGGCTCGGCAAAAAAGCGGATAGCGGCCCGGCGCCTCAATCGAAGCGCGCTCATGTGGTGGTGATCGGCAACGAAAAAGGCGGCAGCGGAAAGTCGACAACCGCCATGCACATGGTTGTCGCGCTGCTGCAGCAAGGCCGGCGGGTCGCGACCATTGATGTCGATGGCCGCCAAGGGACGCTGAGCCGCTACGTCGCGAATCGCGAAAAATTTGCCCAGGCGTCGGGTAAGGACATCGGCTTGCCCGATCATTTTCGGGTCGACGAACCCGTCGAGGCGGCGGATACCTCAGAACGGGAGACGGAACTGGAGAAACTTCGGCTGTTGATCGAAGGCGCCATGCTCAATCACGACGTCATCATCATCGACACACCGGGCAGTTCCAGCGGTCTTGCACGGATGGCACATTCCTATGCCGACACGTTGGTCACGCCGATCAACGACAGTCTGGTGGATTTTGACGTGCTGGCCCATGTGGACGGCACCAAGATGGACATCAAAGGTCCCAGCCACTACGCGGAAATGATCTGGGAGCAGAAAAAGGCCCGCGCCGATCGCGACGGCGGCTCCATCGATTGGATCGTCATGCGCAACCGCCTGAGCAGTCTGGACGCCCACAACAAACGGGAAATGGAACGCCTGATCCGGGAATTGTCGGCGCGCATCAGGTTTCGGGTCATTCCCGGCTTTGGTGAACGGGTGATTTTCCGCGAACTGTTCTTGGTCGGGCTGACGATTATGGATTTGAAGGACGCTGCGGGGCCCCAGTCCTTGAGCGCCTCGCACCATTCGGCCCGCCAGGAGGTTTTGACCATCGTCAACGCTTTGGGGCTGCCGCCACCGCCCGGCGCCGCCGTCCCGGCAAGCTGATCGCCACTGGCGGATCAGCGGCGATGGGATTATTTATTGATGAGCGGCTAATCAACCGCCTCAAATGCCCACGGATAAGAACGAAATAGGTATCATGAGCAAGGGCGATGGTCTTCCAAGCAAGTCCTCCTCGAAATCCGAGGTTGATGCATTTCTGCGCCAGGTTTCAGCCGCGCCGGCGCCGAACAGGTCGGGCGACCGGGGCCGGCTGATCTTCGCCATGGACGCGACGGCCAGCCGCCAGCCCATGTGGGACCGGGCCGCACATACCCAGGCGGAGATGTTCGAAGTCACCGCCGACCTGGGCGGTCTGGATGTGCAATTGGCCTTTTACCGCGGCTTCGGAGAATTCAAGGTCAGCCCCTGGACCGGCAATCCCCGAGATCTGTCGAAACTGATGACGTCGGTCACCTGCCTGGCCGGTGAGACCCAATTGGGAAAGGTGCTCAAGCACGCCCGCAACGAAGCCGCCAAGCACAAGGTCGACGCCCTGGTTATCGTCGGCGACTGTTTCGAAGAGGATGTCGATGCCGTCGGCAAGACGGCCGGCGAACTGGGTATGTTGGGACTGCCGGCCTTCGTCTTTCACGAAGGCGATGATCCGCTGGCGGCATTTGCCTTTCAGCAGGTGGCGAAGCTCAGCGGTGGCGGCTATTGCCGGTTTGACGCGGCCTCCGCCGATGTGCTGCGCCAGTTGCTGAGCGCCGTTGCCGTCTATGCGGCCGGCGGACGGCGGGCCCTTGAGGACATGGCCGCCAAGCAAGGCGGTGAGGTTCGCCTGTTGGCCCATCAGATGCGCCCGGGCAAGGGCTAGGGCCGCATGTTTCCCGCGTTCATCCTGGGGATTTCCCTGCTGGCGGGCTTTTTGCTTGCCGGGCGCTGGTATGCGACCGCCGACACGAAAACGCTGCTCACGGCGTTGAAATGGGCATTGCTGGGCACCGTCTTGGCCGTCGTCGTGTTTTTCGTCATATCAGGACGGATCGCCTGGGCTTTCGCAACGCTTCCCGCCTTGCTGCCCTGGTTCTATCGCATCCGCGCCGTGGCCCGCGCGGCGAAAACCTTTTCGCGCATGCGCCAAGCCTATGGCGGTGGCGGTAGCGCGGCCGGCGAGACGTCGGACCTGGAGACGCGGTTTCTGCGGATGCAGCTTGACCATGGCACGGGGAACATGAGCGGCATCGTCATCGCCGGCCCCTTTGAGGGTCAGAAATTGGATGCCATGGGTGTTTCCGATCTGGTTCAGCTGTGGACCTTTTGTGTTGCGGAAGACGCCGAATCGGCCCGGGTTGTCGCCGCCTATCTTGATCGCGCTCATCCCGATTGGCG
>CAZQPC010000209.1:0-9500 GCA_964595005.1 uncultured Magnetovibrio sp. | reverse complement strand
TTCAAGCGAATATGATAAGGATTTTTATATTAAAAATTTGAGTAATGACCCAAAAAAGGCCATAGCCAAAGCTAAAATTTACTGCGCAGAGCATTATCCATACGCAGACCTTTCTGGGATAGAAGAAATTTCAAATGATTTAAACGCTTGGGGCGCACCGTCAAAAATTCCGTCCTTACGGATCAGAGCGCCGCGGATTCTGCCACCAGACCGCCGTCAACCGCCGTTGCCACCTCTGACCGACGCAGCACATCCAGTTCCCAGGCGTCGTCATCGGCAAACAATGCCTTCAACAAGGCATTATTCACGGCATGCCCTGAGCGAAGACCACTGAACTGACCGACAATATAGCCGCCCGCCAGAAACATATCGCCAACCGCGTCGAGCATTTTATGACGAACAAATTCATCGTCATAGCGCAGGCCTTCGTCATTCATAATGCCATCGCCGCTGACAACGATCGCATTGTCCAATGAGCCGCCCTTGGCCAACCCGGCGGCCCGCATTTGTTCAACTTCATGCAAGAAACCGAAGGTTCTCGCGCGGGCCAATTCCTTACAGAACGAACCATTGACCAAGCCCATGGACAGCGCCTGACTGGAAACAACGTCACTGTCGAAATCGATGGCCACATCCAGGGTCGGGAAATCGCTGGGTTTCAAAGCCGCCTCGCCACCGCCGATCACCACATTGATCGTTTTCAGCACGCGAATGACGCGCCTTGGCGCTGCCAATTCAATAACCCCGGCACCTTCGATAAGCATCACGAAGGGCTCGGAACTGCCGTCCATGATCGGCACTTCAGGGCCATTAAGCTCAACCAGCGCATTATCAATACCGCAGCCGGCAAGGGCCGCCATGAGATGCTCGATGGTGCCGACGCTGACGCCATCAGGGTTTCCGATGGTCGTACACAGGCGCGTATCGACGACCCGGTCCCAGGTTGCCGGTATACGTGCGTCACCTTCGCGCACATCCGTACGAACGAAAACGATGCCGCTATCGGCATCCGCCGGTTTTAACGTCAGGGAAATCTCGGCGCCGGAATGCAGCGCGACACCGGCACATGAAGTCGAATTTTTCAGGGTCCGCTGGCGAACCACTGCGCGTACTTCGTCAAGGTCGCCTTGAGTGGCTTGACGGCCACTTTGGTCCAAAGAAATCCCCATCTGCCCTTTTCCGTTGCCGTTCGGCTTGTTGTCTCGTTTCACGGTATACTTTTCCGCTTTATCATTCGTTAAAGGTGGCCAAATACTTCGTTCCTAAATGCCCCCTCGGCGCCCCATATGGAACTCAGGATTAACACGCAAAAAACGTGGGGCTCCGAAAGAGTGTTTAACAACTCCCCCAGAGCCCCACAAATCACACTTTGTTTCCGATTGTTACCTTTTCGATCAAGCCTTTAGAAATCGGAAATCAGTTTGCCTGACGGCGCAGAAACGCCGGAATATCAAGCAGATCGTCGTCTTCGTCCGCCGCCTCGGGTTGGCTCACCGCTTCCGGCTCCGGCATCTCTTCGGGCATCACGGCGGTGGCGGTCGCGGCGGCCGCGGCGGCCGGCGGAACGACGTCATTCGTCGTCACGGGCCGGGGCGCGTCGTGGCCCGCAGCCGCATGGGCGGCCGGTGTACGAAAGTCCGCCTTTTCAATGACTTCGGCGGCACCGACAGGCCGTTCGGCCGGCGTTTCCGGGGCGACGCGGCTGATCGCCGCCCGCCCGGTCCGCGTTACCCGTTCGAAAAGACTGGGCTTGATGTCCGCATCGGGGCCGGCCGGCGGCATATCCTCTGCGGCCGCCGGATCGACGTCTCCCGTCATGGCGGCGGCTGCAAAGGTATCGGGTTCAAGGCGCTCTTCATCGATCTCCGGCGTCCTTGGGACCGGCGGGATGAAGGCATCGTCCGATTCGGCGCGCGGCATGGCCGGCGGCGGCGGTGCGGCGGCAACCTCCGGAACCGTTGCGGGCTGTTCAACGACCTCTTCGTCTTCGAGGTGTTGATCGGCTTCCGCCTCGGCGACAGAACCGGCCTCCGATTCGGTCTCAGATGTGTCCGGAGCCGCCGATTCAGGCGCCGCCGTTTCCGATTCCGATTCAGATCCCGACTGGGCTTCGCGGACCAGGCGCGCCAGAGGCGATTCCGGTTCCTCTGATACCGGCAATATGGCTTGCGGTTTTTCGACCGGCAGTTCCGGCACCGCGTCGTCGGCAGTTGGCTCGGGTTCGGCTAACACAGGTTGCGCCGGGGCGATATTGTCGGTCACCCGAAGCATGACCGGCTGTGGCATGGCGCCGGCCACGGCATCGATCCCGGTGGCAACGACGGAGACCCGCATCTTGCCCTGCAGATCGTTGTCGAAGGCCGAGCCGATGATGATGTAGGCGTCCTGATCGACTTCGGCGCGAATTCGCGACGCCGCTTCGTCGACTTCGAACAACGTGATGTCGGGGCCGCCGGTGATATTGATCAAAACACCCTTGGCGCCCTTCATGGAGGTGTCGTCCAAGAGCGGATTGGCGATCGCCGCTTCGGCGGCATCCAAGGCGCGCCGTTCGCCTTCCGCCTCGCCGGTGCCCATCATGGCCTTGCCCATTTCGCTCATGACGGAGCGGATATCGGCGAAGTCCAGGTTAATCAGGCCCGGCATGACCATCAGGTCCGTGACACCGCGGACACCCGAATAAAGAACCTCGTCGGCCATGGCGAAGGCATCGGCGAAGGTGGTGTTTTCCGTCGCCACCCGGAACAGATTCTGGTTGGGAATGATAATCAGGGTGTCGACATATTGTTCGAGATCCTCAATCCCCGCCTCCGCCAACCGCATGCGGTGGGCGCCTTCGAACTGGAAGGGTTTGGTCACCACGGCGACCGTCAGAATGCCGGCCTCCTTGGCGGCCCGGGCAATGGCCGGGGCGGCGCCGGTTCCCGTGCCGCCGCCCATACCGGCGGCGATGAACGCCATGTGCGAACCGCTGAGCGATGCCAGCACTTCGTCAATGGCTTCTTCCGCTGCGGCGCGGCCAACCTCGGGCTGTGATCCAGCCCCCAGTCCCTGGGTCAGACCGGCCCCCAATTGAATGCGGCTTTCGGCGTTGGAATGCTCCAGGGCCTGGGCATCCGTGTTGGCGACGACGAAGTCGACGCCTTCCAGTTCGCGCCGGATCATGTTGTTGACGGCATTTCCGCCGGCACCGCCGACACCGATAACCGTCAGCTTCGGTTTTAGCTCAGGGATCGCGGCACCTGCCGGAACGCTTAAATTGATACTCATGTTGACCTCCTTCTATGAACTAATGTTGTTCAGTGATTGATACGGACCGGCGCGCACCGGCCGCTGACGATTGACGCCCACCGGACGTCTTGAATTGGCAAACGAATTGGATGGGTTGGATCATGATTTTAAAAATTCTCCCGTAGCCATTGGCCGATACGGCCCATGCGTCCGGCCGGCTGAACGCCGGACCGAAGTTCCGTGTCGGCTTCCTCCGTGCGATGGCCGAAGCCGTATTTAAGAAGCCCCATGCAGGTCGCAAAGGTCGGCCCCGCGGCGGCATTGGGCATCCCGTCCATGGGCAACGGCCGGCCCAACCGGACCTGTTTGTCCAGGATACGGCCGGCGACCTCGGCGGCGCCGGCCAATTGGCTGGCACCGCCGGTCAGGACCAGGCCTCGGCCGGCGACCTTGTCGAACCCGGATGCCGCCAACCGGTCGCGCAATTGTTCGAAAATTTCCTCGATCCGTGGACGCACAATGCCGACCAGCATCGACCGCGGCACCGTGTTGCCGTCGTCAGGCGCATCTTCGCCCATTCCAGGCACTTGAATGAGCTGCTGGTCGTCGCTGGCTGACGGCAAGGCGTTGGCGTACAGCGTCTTCATGCGCTCCGCATGGATCAAGGGTGTCACCAAACCGCGCGAGATGTCGTTGGTCACGTGTTCGCCGCCCAACGCCAGGATATCCGTGTGCACCAGTTCGCCATCGAAAAATACCGCCGCCGATGTCGTCCCGCCGCCCATGTCGATGCAGGTGACGCCCATCTTCTTCTCATCGTCGCTGAGGCATCCAAGGGCCGAGGCATAAGGCGAAATGACGATATCTTCGATCTCCAGATGACATCGCGAAACAGCGGTTTCGAGATTGCGCAAGGGACCGCGAAGGGCCGTGACAATGTGGGTGTTGACCCCCAGGCGTTCACCAAACAAACCGCGCGGATCGATCACGCCGCGGCTGCCATCGACCGTATAGCCGACCGGAATCGTGTGGATAAACTCGCGGTCCTCGCTTTTCTCGCCGGTCATGTTCGCGGGGTCGAGAACGCGGCGGATGTCGGCGCCGCTGATTTCGTGGCCGGCAATGGAAATCTCATAGGCAATGAGGCGCGAGCGTTGCCGGCCGCCGCTCAGGTTAACGACGACCTTGTCGATATTATCGCCGGCCATCTGCTCGGCCGCTTCGACAACGACGCGGATCGACGCTTCGGCCTGATCGAGATCGGTGACAGTGCCCTTCTTCAAGCCTTGCGATACCTGGTGCCCGACACCCAACACGCGCGGCTTGTTCTTGGCGTTGGTGCCGCCGTCCAGGCCGGCGATCAGGCAACAAACCTTGGTCGTGCCGACGTCCAGCGCGGCAACGATACCCGTTCTCGACTTCGCCTGTGTTCCGCCGTTCTTCATGTCGGCTTTGTCCTCTTTTCAGGTTTCGGATTGATTAATGCGGAGATCACGTTTTGCGTTCTCCTTTCTTCACCGGTGCACTTGGGCGCGGCGCCTTGCGGACGATCAGGCGGTCCGGAAGGCGCAGATCGAGGACCTGCACGTCTCTTTCCAAAACCCGGTGGACGCGCTCATATTCGGCCAGGCGGGCCCAGGCCCCCCTGGCATCCTTTTCCGGCAACCGAACGTCGATGTTGCCGGTCAGGCGAAGGTTCCAGCGCCGCCCGCCGACCCACACGGCGGCTTTCACAAGCGGCATCAGTTCCGGTTCATGGCCAAGGGTTTCGAGCAGGCCCGCGGCTTGGCCGGGCGCCCCTTCGCCGACCACCACAACCAGGTCGGCAAATCGCTCCAAGCCTTCGCGCAAGATGATTTCGCCGTCATGGTCGATCAGCGCGAAGGTGCCCTTGTTTTGCCAAAGCGCCAGCGGTTGGCGTTCCTCGACGTCCAGAAGCACCGTGTCGGGCAGCATGCGTTCGACCCGGGCGCGCCGCACCCAAGGCAGCCGCTCAACCCGCTTTTTGGCCAACTGAATATCGAAGGCCAGGATCGGCGCGCCCCGTGACAGGCGGATCGCCTTCAACAGTTCGGCGCGCGGTGTTTCCTGTCGGCCGACGACAAGAATTTCCTCGACCCGGAACCCAAGGCGTACGGACGCGGCGATCAAATGCCATTTGGATTTCGCCACGGCGCGCTCCAATTGGCCGGTACTCACCGACCACCAGGCGCCGCCGGTGCCGAGGATGATCAACAGGCTGACCAACGCCGCGGTCACCCGGCCGCGGGTGAAGATGGTCCGAACCCGGCGGCGCGGTTTGCCGCTGACAGGCGTGATCTCGGTATCGCCTTTATTGTGTCTGCTCATGAATCGCACTCCGCGTTGTCGATCATCCAAACCACCAGTTCCTGGAAGGACATGCCCACGTGCGCCGCCTGTTCGGGCACCAGGGAGGTCGGCGTCATGCCCGGCTGTGTATTGACTTCCAGCATGTACAGCTGGCGGCCGTCGTAGCGAAAATCAGCCCGCGAAACGCCCCGGCATCCCAACGCCTGATGGGCACTGAGCGCGTAGGCCATGGCCTCATCGGCAAGCGCCGCGGGGATGTCCGCCGGCACCATATGGGTTGATCCGCCGTCGACGTATTTCGCGTCGTAGTCATAAAACCCGCGGGCCGTGGTAATCTCCGTCACCGCCAGCGGCCGCTCACCCATGACGGCCACCGTCAGTTCGCGTCCTTCGATGTATTCCTCAACCATCACCGCGCCGCCGAAGGGCCAGCCGCTTTCCCCGAACAGCGGTTCGTTGCCGCCTTCGCGGACGATATGGACACCGACACTGGAGCCTTCGTTGGACGGCTTGATGACATAGGGCGCCGCCATCACGCCGCCGGCCATGATCTCGCTCTGGCGGGCAATGATGTGCTTGGCGACCGGAATGCCGGCGGCCGCGAACAATCGCTTGGCCATGGGTTTGTCCATGGCCGCGGCCGACGCCAACAGGCCCGAATGGGTATAGGGAATGGCCAGAATATCGAGCAGGCCCTGGACGCAACCGTCCTCCCCATAGCGCCCATGCAGTGCGTTGAAGATGGCGTCCGGCTTCGGATAGAGCCGGGTCATCAGGGCGCCCATGTCGCGCTGCACATCAATCGGCGTGACATCGAAGCCGGCGTCTTGCAGGGCCTTCGCACAGGCCGCGCCGGAGACCAGGGAAACTTCGCGTTCCGCCGACCAGCCGCCCATCAGTACCGCCACATGCCGGGTCATGATGTGACCTCCCGCACGGTTGGTCCGGCCGGATCGCCAAGCCGGCGGATTTCCCACTCCAGGGCAACACCGGCATGCTTTTGGACCCGGCGGCGGACCTCTTCACCCAAGGCCTCGATATCGGCCGCCGTGGCGGCGCCGTCGTTGACCAGGAAGTTGCAGTGCTGTTCGGAGACCACGGCGCCGCCACGGCGCAACCCGCGGCACCCGGCGGCATCAATCAATTCCCAGGCGGCGGCGCCATCGGGGTTCTTGAAGGTCGAACCGCCGGTTGGCGTGCGCACCGGCTGACTGATCTCGCGCGCCGCTTGTATGTCGTCCATGCGTTCGGTGATTTCCGCCGCGCCGCCGGGCACGCCCCGCAGCTCAACCGAGACGACGATATGATCGCCAGTAAGGGCCGAGCGCCGGTAGCCGAAATCCATCCCTTGCAGGTCGAAAATGTGATGCACGCCGCGCCGGTCAATGGACCGACACGCGATGAAGACGTCCTTCATTTCGCGTTCATAGGCGCCGGCGTTCATGAACACGGCGCCGCCGGCCGTGCCGGGAATACCGACCAGAAACTCAAGCCCGGCCAAACCCTGATCACGGGCCGCGCGGGCAATGGTCAGGTCGGCCGCGGCGGCGCCGGCAACGACCACATGGCCGTCGACGTGTATGCCGGCAAACGGCCGCCCCAATCGCACGACGACGCCGCGCAGGCCGCCATCGCGGACTAACATGTTCGACGCGTTGCCCATGACCATGACCGGCACATCGACCGGACAATCGGCAAGGAAGGCCGCCAGGTCATCCTCATCGGCGGGTCGGAACAATACTTCCGCGGGTCCGCCCACCTTGAACCAGGTAAAGCGGCCAAGCGGCACCTCGACCTCGAGGCGTCCGCGGACGGCGGGCAGGCGTTCAATCAACGGCCGGGCGGTCCATTCAGCCGGCATCATTCGCGGCCCCCTTTCGACCGTTGCGCAGCGCTTCCAGTTGCCCGGGCAAGTCATGGGCCCAGGCCGTGATGTTGCCGGCACCAAGACAAACAACCATGTCACCGGCGGCAGACAGCCGATCAATGGCGCCGGCAAGGGCGTCTGGTCCGTCCAGTGCCTCCGCCGCCCGGTGGCCGTGATGACGCAGCCCTTCGACCAGGGCGTCCTGATCGGCGCCGGCGATGGGGCTTTCGCCGGCGGCATAGACATCGGCGACAACCACCGCGTCGGCATCGTTGAAACACGTGCAGAAATCTTCAAACAGATCGCGCAGCCGGGTGAACCGGTGCGGCTGCACGACGGCGATCACTTTGCCCCGCGTTGCCCCCCGGGCCGCTTTGAGGACCGCCGTGATCTCCACGGGGTGATGGCCGTAATCATCGATAATGGTGACCCCGCCGACCTCGCCGACGTGGGTAAAGCGTCGTTTGACGCCTTCGAATTCGGCCAGGGCACGGATGATGACCTCATCATCGAGGTTCATTTCTGCGGCGATGGCGACGGCGGCCAGGGCGTTCTGGGCATTGTGGTCGCCAACCATGGGCAACCGCAGACCATCAATAGTCCGTTCTTTGCCGCTCTTGCGATCCGTGACCACCACGTCGAAACGGGTGCCGCCGGGACCCGGTTGAAGACTAACGGCCCGCACATCGGCTTGTGGGCTGAACCCGTAGGTGATGATCCGGCGGTCGGAGACCCGGGGAATCATCGCCTGGACTTCCGGGTGGTCCACGCAAAGGGCGGCAAATCCGTAAAATGGAATGTTTTCGACAAAGGCGTCGAAGGCTTCGCGCAATTTGTCGAAGGTGCCGTAGTGTTCCATGTGTTCGGGATCAATGTTGGTGACCACAGCGACCGTGGCCGGCAATTTCAGGAAGGTGCCATCCGATTCGTCGGCCTCCGCCACCATCCAGTCGCCGGACCCCAACCGCGCATTGGAGCCCCAGGCATTGATAATGCCGCCGTTGATCACGGTGGGATCCATGCCGGCCGTATCGAGCAGCGAGGCAATGATCGACGTGGTGGTGGTTTTACCGTGCGTCCCGCCGACCGCGATGGACCACTTCAGGCGCATCAGTTCGCCCAGCATTTCGGCCCGGCGGACAACAGGGATCAGGCGGTCCCTGGCGGCGATCACTTCCGGGTTGTCGGCGGTGACGGCGGACGACACCACCAGAACCTGGGCGCTGCCCAGGTTCGCCGCGTCATGGCCGACGGCAACGGAAATACCCATGTCGCGCAGGCGCTGGACATTGGCGCCCTCGCCGATGTCACTGCCTTGCACGGCGTAACCCAGCGTATGCAGCACCTCGGCAATACCGCTCATGCCGATGCCGCCGATGCCGACGAAGTGGATGGTGCCGAGATCCAGGGGAAGGCCTCTCATGCGGCTTGCCTCCCATCGCGGGAGCCGCCGCCGTTGGCGCCGTTGGAGATAATGCCGGAAACCATTTCGGCCAGATCGATGGCCGCGTCTGGACGTCCCGCGGCGCGGGCGTTGGCCGCTGTCCGCTGCAGCACGGCGGGAAGGCCGAACAGGGATTCCAGGCGCTTCGTCAGGGCGTCGGCGGTAAAAGCCGTCTCCGCCATCAGCCAGCCGCCGCCGGCCTCGTCGATGGCGTGGGCATTGCCGGCCTGGTGATCGTCGGCGGCATGCGGGTAAGGCACCAAGATGGCCGGCCGGCCGATGGCCGTCAGTTCGGCGACCGTCGAAGCCCCGGCCCGGCCGATGACCAGATGGGCGGCGGCGATGCGCGCCGGCAGATCGGCAAAGAAATCGTTCAACTCAGCGTTAACCCCGCATTCTGCATAGGCCGCCCGAACCCGATCCAGATCCTCGGCCGGCATTGTTGTGTGATGATGACCCGCCGGCGCAATCCGTCCGCCAGTTGGCTGATGGCGGCCGGCACCACGTCGCTCAAGACCCGCGCGCCTTGCGAACCGCCAACGATCATCAGCTTGACCGGTCCGTCGTCATCCAGGTCCGGGTAGGCCATATCGCGGCAGGCCAGGACGGCGGGCCGCACCGGCATGC
>CAZQPC010000208.1:0-9505 GCA_964595005.1 uncultured Magnetovibrio sp. | reverse complement strand
CCTCCATCGAGTTCCGCGGCTTCCCGCCGAAGGCTCGTGATGATCTGGTCAAGGCTCTGGGCGATAAGATCACCGTCCAGGAAAGCGACTGGAACTGCGTTTTGATGTTCACCCCGAACCAGGAACGCAAGCCCTTTGGCGACGCACGGGTACGCAAAGCCTTGAATCTGGCGGTTGACCGTTGGGGTGGCTCCAAGTACCTGAGCCGGATCGCCATCGTCAAAACGGTGGGCGGCGTTGTCTATCCGAAACACCCGCTGGCCGCGACCAAGGCCGAACTGATGAAGCTGACCGGCTATAGCACGGATATGAATGCTTCCCGTGCACAGGCCAAGAAGCTGCTGAAGGCCGCCGGCGCTTCAGGCTTGACATTGGACTTCTCCAACCGCGGCGTCGATCAGCCGTACAAGGTCGTGGGCACGTGGCTCGTCGACCAGTGGAAGAAGATCGGCCTCAACGCCAAACAGCGCGTGCAGCCTTCCGGTCCGTTCTATGCCACGCTTCGTAAAAGCCATGACTTCGACGTTTCCATCGACTTCAACTGCCAGTCGGTGATCAATCCCATCGCCGACATCACCAAGTTCCTGTCGACGGCGGGCAACAACTACACTCAAGGCGGCGACGCGAAAGCTGACGCAATTTATGCCAAGCTTGAAAAATCCGCCGATCCGAAGGAACAACGGGCCTTGATCCGCCAATACGAAAAGCGGGTGGTCGACGACGCCATGATCTCCGCGATCACACTGTGGTGGTACAAGATCAATCCGCACCGTTCCTATGTGAAGGGTTGGAAGATTGCGCCGAGCCACTACTTGAACCAGCACCTCGACAACATTTGGCTGGACAAGTAACCGACGTTGTCTGACGGAACACCGCCCGCCGTTCTTCGGAACGGCGGGCGAATTCCCAACGCACCAAAGACCGGGATACATTCATGTCGAAGTATATTCTGAAGCGCGTGTTGATGTTGATACCGACGCTCATCGGTGCGGCCATATTTGTTTTTTTCCTTTTGCGCATGATCCCCGGCGATGTCTGTGAATTGCGCCTTGCCGGCACAGGCCTTTACGCCGATCCCAAGGAAATCGCCCTGTGCCAGAAGAACCTGGGCCTCGATCAACCGCTGATCGTGCAGTTTTTCGATTTCCTCTGGGGATATGTCATTTTTGATCTGGGCGATTCCATGTGGACGGGCTTCCCCGTGGTGCACGAGATTTCCCTGCGCTTCGAACTGTCCTTGCAGGTCGCCATCATGGCGACGGTCGTGGCAATCATCATCGCCATTCCGCTGGGCGTCATTTCCGCCGTCAAACAGGACACCTGGATCGACTATGTCGTCCGCACCTTTTCCATCGCGGGCATCGCCATGCCGTCGTTCTGGCTGGGCATTTTGATTATTTTGGGCCTGTTGATCGGCACCCAACATTTCTTTGGCGAACCCTGGATGCCGCCGATCACCTATGTGCCCATCTGGGAAGACCCCCTTGGCAACCTGTCACAGTTGATATGGCCGGCCGTGGCAACGGGATACCGCTATTCCGCCGTGGCCACGCGGATGACCCGATCGGCGCTTCTTGAAGTGCTGCGCGAGGATTATGTGCGGACCGCCCGGGCCAAGGGATTGATCGAAAAAATCATCATCAACCGGCACGCCCTGAAGAACTCGCTGCTGCCCGTTGTCACCATCATCGCCATCGAATTCGCCTTCCTGATGGGCGGTCTGGTGGTTACCGAACAGGTCTTCAATCTGAACGGTCTCGGCAAGCTATTTGTCGAATCGGTGGGCAGCCAGGACTACAACATGACCCAACAGTTGGTCATGCTGGTGGTGGTGATCTTCGTCTTCACCAATTTATTCGTCGATATCCTTTATGCGTGGCTCGACCCGCGCATCCGGTATAGTTGAGGAGCTGGCCATGACCCCTCCATCTGAAACAGCAACCGCGGAAATCCAAGTCGAAGCCGATTTCGAAGAACTTGCCGAGAAAAAGCCCTGGCATCTGGTGGTGATCGATATGTCGCGCCACCAGCCCCTGGCCGCGACGGGATTGGCGATCATCATCGCCATGATATTCATGGCCATTTTCGCCGAATTCCTGACCAGCTTTCCGCCCGAGGATAACAACTTGGAATTTATGCTGACGCCGCCCGATGAGATGTTCTTCTTGGGCACCGATCAGTTTGGCCGCGACCAGCTGACCCGGATCATCTACGGCGCCCGCACTGCACTGTTTGTTGGGTTCACCTGTGCCATCGTCGGGTCGACCTGTGGGTTGGTGCTGGGTGTCGCCAGCGCTTATTTCGGCGGCATGTTCGATTTGATCATCCAGCGCATCGTCGATGTTATCATGGCGTTCCCGCTGATCATCCTGGCCCTGGCCGTGGTTGCCACCTTGGGACCGGGGACAGTGAACGTGATTATCGCGATCACCATCCCGTTCATTCCGCAATGCGCCCGCGTGGTCCGCTCCAACGCCCTGGCCATACGTGAAATCCCCTATGTGGATGCCGCCCGCGCCCTGGGATTCAGTGACGCCCGGATTATTCTGCGCCACATGGTGCCGAACGTCATGGCGCCGTTCCTGATCATGCTGACGTCGTTCCTGGGCCAAGCAATCCTGTTGGAAGCCTCGCTCAGTTATCTGGGCATGGGCGTCCAGGAACCGACCCCGGCCTGGGGCCTGATGCTGCAGGGCGGTGCCGAGGAATTCGCCGAATCCGCACCTTGGGTCGCCATCTGGCCGGGTGTCGCCATCAGCTTGGCCGTGTTCGCCTTCAACCTGTTCGGTGACGGGGTGCGCGACACGCTGGACCCGAAACTCCGCTCGCGTTAAACCTGGGCCAACGAATTCCGGTGGAGCCCCGGTCGATCGGCCGGGGCTTCGCCGTTTGAGGGGTCTCGCGGGACCCTTGCTGAGGATCAACCATGTACTTTGACAAGCGCCTATGGGCATTCACGGAAGGCGTGCGCGGCCGCATCGCCTATGCGGTGGCCGTTGGTCTTCTGGCGACGATTGTCGGCATTCTTCGATTGGCCCTTCTGGGCTGGCTGATTGGCAAGGTTTTCGGCGGTGCCGGCCTTCAGCAAATCGCCCTGCCGGCGGTGGCCGTGGCGGCCGCCATGCTGGTGCGCGGCGGCCTGGAGTATTGGCGGACCATGGTGGCGCACGAAACGGCGGCCCGGGTGCAACGTCAAATCCGGCGGATCATCTACGCCAAGATCATCGAATTGGGACCGGCCCATTTCGGCCTGCAGCGCACGGGTGACGTGCTGGTCTCCCTGGTCGATGGCGTCGAACAATTGGAAACCTATTTCGGCCGTTACCTGCCGCAGCTTTTCGTCGCCGCGCTGACACCGCTGTTGATTTTCGTCTTCGCCGTCTATCTGGATTGGATGGTCGCCCTGGTGCTCACCGGCGCGGCCTTGATGACCTTGATCGCGCCCATGGCGTTCCACGCCATCGACCACCGCAACAGCCTGGCCCGATCGAAATCCTACAAGGCCTTCGCCGCGGATTTCCTCGATTCCATTCAAGGCCTCGCGACCCTCAAGGCCTTCGGCCAGTCGACGGCAAAGATCGAGCAACTGGCGCACCGCGCCCGCGATCTGTTCCGGGCCACCATGTGGGTCCTGGCCACCAACGCGGCGGCCCGCGGCATCACCGACACGGGCATCACCGTCGGCGCCGCGGCGGCGCTGGGCGTTGGCGCGTGGCGGGTCAGCACCGGTGACACCAGCCTGGAAGTGCTGGTCATCATCTTGATGCTGGGCACCGAAGTATTCCGTCCCCTGCGCGATTTGAGGTCACTTCTGCACAACGGCATGGTCGGGCTGTCGGCGGCGCTGGGTATCTATCAGATTCTCGACGCCGAGCCGCTGGTTGGAGATCAACCGGCAGACGGTGCACCGGAGCTTGCGCCGACGGTTACCTTCGACGATGTGACGTTTAGCTACCCGGGCAGCCACGAGGCGGCGCACAAGGGTGTTTCCTTCGCCATTGCGGCCGGCGAACGGGTCGGGGTCGTCGGTCCCAGCGGGTCCGGCAAGTCGACCATCCTGAAACTGCTGTTGCGATTGTACGAACCGGCGTCAGGGACTATCCGGGTTGGTGGCCGGGACATCAAGGAGTTGGATTTCAACACGCTGCGCCGGCATTTGGCCATTGTCAGTCAGGACACCTATCTGTTCCACGGCACGGTCGAAGAAAACATCCGGTTCGGCAAACCGGACGCCAGCCAGCAGGAACTGGAGCGCGCCGCGGGCAACGCCAATGCTCTTGAGTTCATCCGCAAACTGCCCGACGGTTTCGCCACGGTGATCGGCGAGCGCGGCATCAAACTGTCCGGTGGCCAGCGCCAACGGATCGCCATTGCCCGCGCGCTTTTGCGCGACGCTCCCATCCTGGTCCTCGACGAAGCACTCTCCGCCGTCGATGCGGAAAACGAATGGGTCATTCAAGAGGCCCTGGACCGGCTGATGAAAGACCGCACAACACTGATATTCGCGCACCGCCTGTCCAGCGTCATCGATGCCGACCGCATTCTGGCCCTCGACGACGGCCGGGTTGCCGATAGCGGCAGCCACGCCGACCTGATCGGCCGTGACGGACCCTACCGGCGGCTGATGGCGGCGCAGGCTCAGGAGGGCGGCACCACGCCCGCGGCTCTAATCCGCGAGGCGCGCCACGCCGACGAGGCGCACCGCGACGACGATGGATTTTTCGACCATGTCAGCGAGCTTCCTTCCGACGCCATCATCCGCGCCGACGGTATGACCTGGGGGCAGGCCTTCAAGACACTCATCGCCCATGTCTACCCCTGGCGCACGAAATTTCTGCTGACCCTGTTCTTCGGCATCACCCGGGTCTTCGCTTACATTGGCGTCGGTGTTGTCGGCGCCCTGGCCGTGGCCGCCGTAAAAAATGGTGATCCCTTTATCACCCACATCATCTGGCTCTGCGTACTGGCGCCGGTGGCCGGATTGTTCCATTGGCTGGAATCGTGGATCGCCCATGACATGGCCTTTCGCATGCTGGCCGAAATGCGCATTGAGTTGTTCCGCAAGCTCGACAAACTGGCGCCGGCCTATCTGTTGACGCGGCGCACCGGTGACATGGTCGGCATGGCGACCCAGGACGTGGAAACGGTGGAATACTTCTTCGCCCACACGGTGGCGCCGGCCTTTGTTGCACTTCTGGTTCCGGCTCTGGTGATGATCTACCTGGGCCTGACCGGCTGGCCGTTGGCGGTGGCGCTGCTGCCGTTTCTCGGCCTGGTCGCGCTCAGCCCCTTCATGGTCCGTAACCGCCTCGACACGTTGGGCTCGAAAACCCGCGAGTCCCTGGGCGACATGAACGCCCATGCCGTCGATACGGTTCAGGGTCTGGCGGAAATTGTCGCTTTCCAGCAATCGGACATCCGTGGCCGGGAGTTCGATGCCAAGGTGGGTAAGTATCTGCAAGTCCGGCTGCCGTTCTTTCGCGATTTGACGGTGCAGACGGCGCTGCTGGAGACGATCACCGGACTGGGCGGCCTGGCGGTTGTGATCACGGGCGCCACAATGGTTCAGTCAGGTGAGTTGGACAGCGGCCTTTTGCCGTTGCTGACGCTGCTGGCCATGGCGGCCTTTCTGCCGGTCTCGGAAATTGCCCATATTGGCCGGCAACTGGCCGACACCCTGGGTTCGGCGCGGCGTCTGAATGCCGTCGAAAACGAAGAGGTGCCGGTCACCGACGGCCCCGGTGTTGGCGACGCCAACAGTGGTGATCTGACGCTGGAGGCCGTCTCCTTTACCTATCCGGGGCGCCGTGAGCCGGCCCTCGACCGGGTGAATTTAAAGATTAAATCCGGCAATACCGTCGCCCTGGTTGGCCCATCCGGCGCCGGAAAGACGACCTTGGCGCATCTGTTGCTTAGATTTTGGGACCCCGCGTCAGGACGCATTACCTTGGATGGTCACGATCTTCGCGAACACAAACTGGATGGGCTCAGGACCCGCATGGCCCTGGTCGCCCAGGACACCTACCTGTTCAATGACACCCTTGGCGCCAACATTCAGCTTGCCCGGCCGGAGGCCAGCGAGACCGATCTGGCCAATGCCATCGAGCGCGCCGCGCTGACGGAATTCGTCAGCGGTCTGCCCGATGGTCTGAACACACCCGTCGGCGAACGCGGCATGCGGCTTTCCGGCGGCCAACGCCAACGGGTCGCCATCGCGCGGGCCTTCCTGAAGGATGCGCCGGTGTTGATCCTGGATGAGGCGACCTCGCACCTCGACGCGGTCAGCGAGCAGATGGTCCGCAGCGCCCTGGAAGAACTCATGCACGACCGGACGACCATTGTCATCGCCCACCGCCTGTCAACGGTGCGCGACGCCGATCTCATTGTCGCCATGGATCACGGCCGCATTGTCGAACAGGGCAATCATGCGGAGCTCCTGGCCCGCGGCGGGTTGTACGCGCATCTTGTGCAGCGCCAGATTTCCGGCGCCGCCGCCGAATAGAGGATCAGCACCGCAATGACCAAGAAGATCGCCCTCATGGGCATGCATCTGGAAGCCAACGATTTTGCCCCGGTCACCGACGAGGCGGCGTTCCGGTCCGCCGGATATTTCGAAGGCGAGGAAATCCTCGCCGACCTGGCCACGGACAACCCGCGCACGGCAGCCGAATTGACGGGTTTTGTCACGGAGATGAAAGACCGCGGCGTTGACTGGCAGCCGATCCCCATTCTCATTACCGGCTCGGAACCGGGCGGCCCCGTGGATCACGCATTTTTCGAACGGACCAAGGCCGAGATGAAACGGCGCTTGGAAGCCGCCATGCCTTTGGATGGTGTCTTCTTCTCGGCTCATGGCGCCATGACGTCAACGAGCTCAACCGATCCCGACGGCGCGCTGCTTGAGATGGTGCGGGGCGTCATCGGGCCCGAAACACCGATGATCGCAACCCTTGATCTGCACGCCAATATCTCGGAACGGATGGTCGACATGGCCGACATTTTGGTCTCCTACATCACCAATCCGCACGTCGATCAGCGCGAGCGCGCCGCCGAGGCGGCCGGCCTGATGGTCGAGATGTTCGGCGGCATGAAACCGAAGGCGGCGTTCATTCGTGTACCCATGGTCTCGCCGCCGGTGACCTTATTAACCGCCAAGGGGCCCTACGCGGACCTCATCAATTACGGCCAGGAGGTGAAATCCGAAGCCATCGCCAACGTCTCTTTGCTTGCCGGCTTCGCCTACGGCAATACGCCGGAAAACGGTCTGGCCGTCATCGTCACCGGGCGAGACGACGAAGACGCCGCCCGGTCCTTGGCCCGCGACATCGCACAGCGCGCCTGGGACAGCCGCGAGCGCTTCAAGATTTCGCTGACCCCCATTGCCGACGCTGTCGCGCGCGCCAAGGCCTGCGGCGCGGACGCCAGCCGCAAAGCCATCATCATGGCCGATTGCGCCGACAACCCGGGCGGTGGCGGACGCGGCAACACGGCCTATGTGCTGCGCGCCCTGGTCGAGGCGGATGTACGGGGATGCTACGCCGGGATCTTTTTTGACAAGGCGTTGGCAGCAGAAGCCCATAAATTGGGCGTCAGCGCACGGTTCAAGGCCGTGCTGAACCGGCAAACGGAGAGCGAATTTTCCGAGCGTTACGCGTTTAATGCCGAGGTCGCGGGCCTCCACGATGGCCTTTGTGTCGGCACCTTGGGTATCTACGCCGGGCGCACGGTCGATCTGGGCCCAACGGCGCATCTCAAGATCGGCGGTATCGATCTCATTGTCGTGTCGCGGCGCAAGCAGTGCGGTGATCCGGTGTTTTTCCAGATGTTCGGGTTGAAGATGGAGGACGCCCGCAGCGTATTGGTGAAGTCCCGGGGCCATTTTCGGGCCGGCTTCCTGCCCTGGTTCCCCCCCGAACAGGTGATCGAAGTGGACGCGCCGGGCCTGACGTCGCCGGTTTTCGATAACTTCACCTTCGACGGCTACACCCGGCCCATCTATCCCCTGGATCCCCATATGACCTGGCAAGTTCCCGGCGGATGACAATCGGCACCGGCCGGGTGTATCCTGGACGCAAGGAGTGATCATGCGATTTCATTGGACCGTACTGACGATGGTTGCCGCCTTGGCCCTGGCGGCCCCGACCCGGGCCAACCCGACGCCCGAGCCGAAGACGGTTCCCAATGAGGAACCGTATCATGATTCCTGTTTCGGAGACCGTTACGAAAGCGACGCCGATCTCAACGAAGGCAATGAGATTTCCGACCAGGAAATTCAGCAGCTTATCGATCAGATGAACGGTCCCGGCGTTTGAGAACACCCGAGGAGTCGAAAATGCCGGCAGCCAACGGACCCTTCCGCACGCTTTTGTTCGCGCCCGGCAACCACGCCCGCCGGGTCGAGAAAGCCCTTGGTCTTGCGGCGGATGCGGTGATCCTGGACCTGGAGGATGCGGTCGCCGTTGCCGAGAAGGTGGCGTCCCGCGCTGTCGTCGTCGATGCCCTGCAAGGGCCGCGCAGCGGTCTCGGTTATGTCCGCGTCAATGCCTACGACACGGAGTTCTGCTTCGGTGACTTGTTGGTGACGGTCGCCGACGGTGTCGACGGCATCGTGCTGCCGAAGGTCGAGACGCCGGCACAGCTGCAATCCGTCGACTGGATTGTCGGCCAGTTGGAGCGCGAGAAAGGTATCAACATCGGCGGCCTGGACATTATCCCGATCATCGAAACAGGCCGCGGCTTAGCCAACGTCGGCGCCATCGCCGCCGCCGGCACCCGGGTGCGCCGCCTGTCCTTTGGCGCCGGCGACTACACCAAGGACATGGCCATGCGCTGGACCCGCGGCGAGGCCGAACTGGCCCATGCCCGCGCCGAGATTGCGGTGGCCAGCCGCGCCGCCGGCCTGGACGCCCCCATCGACACGGTCTGGGTTCATATCAAGGAGACGGAGAACTGCGTCAAATCTGCGGAACTGGTTCGCGACATGGGCTACCAGGGCAAGCTTTGCGTTCATCCCGATCAGGTCGGTCCGGTGAACGCCGTGTTCACGCCCACCGACGAAGACGTGGCCTTCGCCCGCAAGGTCGTCACCGCTTTCGACGAAGCGGAGGCGCAAGGCCTGGCCTCCATTCAGGTGGACGGCTATTTCGTCGACTATCCCATCGTCGATCAGGCGCGGCGGACCTTGGATCTGACGGCGCGAATCAAAGCCAAGGGTTGAGCCCTAGTCGTCGTCATCATTACTGTCGTCGCCGGTGTTATCATCGCCGCCGTCGACGTTATTGTCGAAGTGTGGGGCCGGCGAGCCTGTTCGGCGCGGCGCTTTGCGTCCCTTGCGGCCAAGAATGATGAAAATTGCAACCACAAGGGCGATGCCGAGAAATAGGATGGTTCCTGCATCCATGCCAGTGCCTCCCTCTGTTTCGTCTGACGGCACCCATCGGCGCCAGGGGCTTATACCAAATTGCACTAATAATGACCCATAGAGATCGTCCGTACAGCCCGCTGG
>CAZQPC010000207.1:0-9558 GCA_964595005.1 uncultured Magnetovibrio sp. | reverse complement strand
GGCCGATTAAATGCGACACGCTCTAGTGCCCGGCACGGTCCGTGGGTGTGCCGTGGCGGGCCGCCGGATGACCGTCAAGAAACGCTCTTCCGGCCGCTGAGTGGGCGCCACCGCCGATCAAGTAACGGCAAGACGCGCTGCACTTGGCGCCGTCTCCGATGATCTTTCCCGGGCGCATCAACAACGTATAAAGCAATGTCCGCAATGCATATCTGGCGGTTAGCCGAGCAGCCAATCCGCGGACACCCGCCTCGCCGATTTTTTCCCGGTAATAGAGATCGCTCCAGGCCATGTGCCATTCCCGCAGCCACGACTGGCGCCACGTCCTCGGCGCGGACTGGCCGCCCAGGTGAATAACCTCGGCCTCGGGCACGACAAGTTGAGCAATCCCAGCCTGGCCGGTGCGCAAACAGAGGTCGGCGTCTTCGTTGTAAAGAAAGAAGTTATCGTCGAAACCGCCGACACGCTGCCAGGCCGACATGCGCCACAAAACGGCGGCCCCCATCAGAAACCAAGTACACATGGCCCCCGCCGGTGCCTCATGCCATCGCACGTGACGCCTTTCACCGGGACCCATGACGTACAGTTCCGGCTCGCCGGCGCTGGTCCGCAGCAGCGGCGCAACGCAACCGGCGCCTGGATTGCGGTCCAAAGCGTTGACGAGTGCCGCAAGGCAGCCGTGGGCAAGCACGGCGTCGGGGTTGAGGATCATCCCAAATTCCGTATCGACCTCAGCGAGGCCTAAGTTATTGGCGACGCCATAGCCCATGTTCAGTCCGTTTTCGATGACCCGGGCGTCGGGCCGGGCGGAGAGCGCGACCGCGACCGTGCCGTCGGAACTGCCATTGTCAACGATGACAATCTTCGCGTCGGCGGGAATGGACGATAGGCACTCACCAACGACATCGGCAGAATTGAACACGACGACGACGATGGTGACCCGCTGTTCAAGCGCAGTGTATGACGCCATCGCCAGACCTTAGAGAAGACGTTCGGACCAGGTGCGCGGCGTCATTTCGTTCACGATTTCCAGGTCCAAATGATATTTGAAGGGCCTGGGGCCCTTGTCCCGGACGAAATCGATCATGCGTTCCAAACCGTCTCGCAGCGGCACACCAGTTTCGTAACCGAGCAGGCGACGCGCCTTGTCGGCAGAGCAGGTCGCGTTCTTCACTTCCTGGGGACGGTCGGGAAGGTAGGTCGGGTTCAAGTTGAAGGCCAGCAGGTTTCCAATGACTTCCGCCAGCTCGTTGATTTCCACGAATTCCTCGTCTGGCCCAATGTTGACGACCTCGCCGGCAACGGAATCGCGGAACGCCATCTCCTTGAGACAGAAGATGCAGTCGTCGACGAATGAGAAACAGCGCTTCTGCTTGCCGTCGCCATAGATGATCGGCTGGCGGCCCTGTAACATCAGATTGATCATGATGGAGGCGACATTGCGGTAGGGGTCGTCGAATTTCTGCCTTGGGCCGATGATATTGTGCGGCACGGCAATGACATATTCCACGCCATGCACATCGCAAAGGTTTCTCAAGATGTCTTCGGCCGCCACCTTGCCGATACCGTAGGGGTCCTGGGGCCGCGGCGCATAGGTTTCCATGAACGGTATTTCATTGGCGCCGTAACGCGCCATGGACGAACAGAATACAATGCGTTTGACCCTGTTTTGGATGGCCGCGCTAAACACGGCGGTGGACGCGGTGACGATATTTTCCGTCACCAAATGCGGCGAAAATACGGAAAACCCTTCGTAGGCCGTGGCCGCGCAGTGGAAGACGATTTCGGCACCAACCGTCAGGCGAAGCATCGCCTCAAAGCTGCAACAATCGACCTGATGGAAGTCAACGCCTTCGGGAACATTGTCCAGTTCACCGCCGAGCATATTGTCGACACCGACAACCTCATGCCCATCGGCAAGAAAAGCATCGGCCACATGGCTGCCGAGAAAGCCGGCGACGCCGGTCACGAAAATCTTCAAGGCGCGTAACTCCCTCAGTGTTGATCGCTACCGGATGAAAGGCGATCTGACGAATTTTTCACCCCTGGCGCGCGGCGGCGCCGCTTCGATTCGGGCGGAGAATAGGCAACCCGACTGGTAGGTTCAATGGATTGTTTCGCAAACAGCGCCCGTCCGGGTTGCTCCGCAACACAGCCAACACTCGGTCAGAATTCGAACGGCAAAAACCAGACGCGCCTGACCATTCCCTAACGCCAGTCCGCCTGGATGATTGTCCGGTTGACTCGCTGTCGCCGGCCATGAACAACTATGGTAAGGGGCCTTTGATCGATACTGGACCGCCAACGGCAGACTTCATGAGCGACAGATTTTCCAAGCCATCTGAATATTATGAGAACGTCCGCACCGACATCATGTCCGTAATGCCGGCGCAAGCGCCCCGGATCCTCGAAGTCGGATGCGGCGCCGGCAACACATTGCGGTATCTCAAGGACCGGGGAACAGCCGCCTGGGTCGGCGGCATTGAACTCAATGATGAAGCCGCGCTGACGGCCCGAGAGCGCGTTGATCGCCTGTGGCACGGCGATGCCGCGAAACTGTTGGATACCCCCGACGGCCCCGCCTCTGAAGGCCCCTATGACGCCATCCTATGCCTGGATGTTCTTGAGCACTTGGTCGATCCGTGGGCATTGACCAAGCGTCTGGCAAACATGTTGGCCCCGGGCGGGGCGATCATCGCGGTGCTGCCCAATATCCGCTTTTACAAGGTCGCGCTCGCGTTGTTGCTGCGCGGCGAATGGACGTACGAAGAAAGCGGTGTCCTGGATTCGACCCACCTCCGGTTCTTCACAAAATCAACGATGATCGAAATGTTTGAACACGCCGGGCTTGGAGTCGAGGCCATGGAACCCACCGCCCATATGAAACCGTGGCGCAACAAATGGATTCTCAACTACCTTTCCGGCGGCCAGTTGATGGATATTTACGCCTACGCCTACAAGATTCGTGCCGTGAAGCAGCAGGTTTAGTCTGATCTATCGCAAGCATTTGCCACGTCCCTCAACAATGCCTGCTGGACGATCGCAACGTCCCGATACTGCTGCCGCCGCTGGCGATCTGTAAGAGTGGTCGCAAACACTTTGAACATCTCTGTGAACGGGTCATATTTCCGAACCGATTGGGATACCTCTTCGTTCTGGCGGCAAAGCACGACGGTTGGTTCATGATTGTCAGGTTTCGAGAATGCGGGAAATGCCGTGGCGGACCCATTTTCCCCTAGTATAACGAACTCGTTGACGTAGTCGCGACCATATCCCCATTCGATGTTCGCCGTGACGCCGCCTGAGAACTGAAGCAAGGCAGCGCCGCCGGTATCGACGGCGCGTCCTGTTTCCGTTGCCCGGACCGCTCCGCAAACACGCGGTTGTTCGTTCATAAGGGCGGCGGCAAGAACCAGCGGATAAAACCCCATGTCCAACAGGGCGCCGCCGCCAACGGCCGGATCGTAACGTGATTTTACCTGATCCGAATGCGGAAATCCGAAACGGGCGGTGATGGCGCGAACCGTCCCAAGAGCCCCCTGGCGGAGCAACTTCTCAAGGCATTCAAATTGAGCGCCATAAAGCGGCGGACACGAGACACAAAGCGCCAGATCCTTCTGTGCCGCGAGTCCGGCGAGTTCCGTAGCTTCATCGAAAGTCTTTGTGAATGCTTTCTCACACCACAGATGACGTCCCGCATTGAGAACCTGCAAACCATCTTGAAAATGACACCCAATTGGTGTTGCCACCATTACCGCGTCGATACCCGGACCATCCAACATCGCCTCAAGCGAGCCATTGGCGCGGCACTTCCATTTCGCGGATTGTACTGCAAGAACATCCGCATCACGGGTCGCAACGGCTTCCAGGTGGATATTGTTGGCCAATGAAATGGACGGCAACAGCTTATTGACGGCGTGTCGGCCGAGGCCCCACACCCCGATGCCAACGCTGTTCGCTTCTGTTGATCTGTGTGTGCTCATCTAATCTCCGCGTCATTCCACCATGCCGCCCAATCGACGTAGGGAGACAAAGTGTCGAGATGTTGGAAATGTACGGCCAGAGCGGGTAGTGGTGAAAAACCAGGAACCGTTTCCAACACCCGGTTCACGGAATTGGCCTCGGTCACTTCTGGGTCGGTTCCGTACCTGGCCAGGGTCTCATATCTGCGCCAATGGCGATCCAAGATTGTGCGGGAAACAATCTGCGTTCCGGTCGTCGCGGCAATTCGCCGCCAGTGCCGGTGGCTACCGAGAAGGATATGCACGGGACTGATATGCCGGTAGTTGTCAGGGTAGTCGGCGGGAAACAGTACGACATCCGTATTCATCGTCGACGCAAGACGGCCATAAGACTCTATTGATTCAGTGATCGATTGGCGGTCATGCAGATAGTCATCCTCCAGAAAATAAATCAAATCTTTGGCGTCACGCCGCGCCATCCCGAAAGTCTCCTTCAAGGAATGCGACATGCCGGTTTCCGTCAAACGATGCAGCCGGGCAGGACAATCGACCCGCGCCAACTGGCGTTCAATATCTTCGACGACGTCAGCGGATGAATGATCGTCGACGACGACCAACGATATTGGTGTTTCCAACCCAGTCGACATTGCGTGATTAATGGCATGTATCAAAGAACCTAAGCAACGTGAGAGGACCTCGGATTTTGCCGCACCGTTGAACCGTCCGCGTGACTGGCCGTGCACTTCGACGCGGGCACAGGACCGAAAATATATATCGAAAGACTTTATCTCACGGGAAACGGTTGCTTCGAATGCATCAAAACCGCCGCCACGACCGAGACCGCTTTCCGTATCCATGTGAATCTGAGTCTTTTGAAGCCGCAGCAGATCGTAACCCATCTTATTGCATAGGCGGCGTGCAATTTTTGTGAACAGTTTCGCCAAGATTCCAATCCGCAGTCCGTAAATGCTTCACTGCAAGTCCTGGTCGTCATACCAACTCCCCGAAGATCAAGCCAACGGAAATTCCAAACTCAATTAAACGCATCGTGACAAAAAAAACGGCCGGCGAAAAAATCGCCGGCCGCAGTTTGTGCTCTTGAGGGAAGGGAGGAATTTCGAAATCGAAATTCATCCAACACCGTGATAATGCCAAAATCCGTCGGCCCTGCATGTGACAGGCATCACACCACCAAGAATTTTTTATAACTTATTGAAGATATAAACTTTTTAGGACCCGAGAAGATGGATAGGCGGGCCGGTATTGGCGTCACGCGTGGTGCCGCACAAGGATTCCAACTCATCAAGAAGCGAATCAACTTCATCGGCCGTCGGACCGTGATAAAACTTTCCGCCTGGCGCCAGGCGAATGGTCGGTCCGGTTCGGCAATGGCCCATGCAGACGCTGCGCTCAACGCTCACATCGATGCCGCGCTCGCGGATTTCGGTCTCCAAGTGACCGGCCAGGGCCTCACTGTCGCGCGCTGCACAGGAGGGTTCGTCCATGCGAAACCGCCGATTGATGCAAATCATCAGGATGCGGGGCCGCACCTCTTTGGTTTCGGGATCGTTCACTCGGCTTCGCCCAAGGCGTCATCAATCGTCGCGGCCAACGAGAATACGTTTTCCAGCTTCGCCAACCCCAGAACCCGTGAAACCGACGCTCCACAAGCCGCCAGGATTAGCCGGCAGCCCCGTTTCTTCGCCAATTGATGGCCCTCCAAGAGGCTGGCGATCCCTGAACTGTCAATGGATCCGACACCGGACATGTCGACCACGGTCAACGGCCTTTTGCCGCTCAGTTCCAGTAGCACTGTGCGAACCTGCGGAGAACTGGAAAGATCGACATCGCCGATGATGACCATGACCGGAATTCCAGATATTTCCCGGGTGCTTATTTCCATTCATCCGCTCCGGCTGATACGTATCTTCGCGTTGGCGTCTCAGGGCTGGCGAAGATGATTTCGCTGTCGTTACAATCTTAACTACGGCTGCAGTTTTACCAATTTCCCGAAAATTCGATCAGTCGGCTGCGGCCTTGCGGCCAGCCTCCGTCAATTTACAGACGATCCAGTTGGGCTTCAGGGGATTGTTGAACCAAGGTTCGGCCCAGCCTTTCTCGAGACAACTGCGGACCGTGCGTTCGCTGATTTTCTGGCCGAAGTCATCGAATAAGGGAAGCTTTCCACCCGGTTGCTCCAAGCCACGGCGAAGCCAATTTTTTTGCCCAGCCGTGGCGCCGCCGGACGACTCTTCCCCTTGGTCATTCACCGCCGATGCAACGTCGGTTTCAATTGATGCCGGCATGTTTATCCCCTGCAATTTCCCTCGGAGATCGCGGCCAGCATGGTACGTTAGAATTCATCGTTGGCCAAGGCGTTCACGCCGCCGCCGACGGCTGACCTTGAGAGGAGAATTCCATGACAGGCGTAAGTGTCTACGTGACGGCGGGAAACACGGACGAGGCGATAAATATAGCGCGAACGCTGATCCATGAACGGCTGGCGGCCTGCGCCAATATTCTCGGCGAAATCACATCCGTCTATCGATGGGAAGATGCCGTCCACGAAGACCCGGAGACCGCTATCATATTGAAATCCCGCCGTGATCTTGTCGGTCCGTTAACCGAGCGGATCAAAGAACTGCACAGCTACGACTGCCCGTGTGTCACGGCGCTCGACATTACTGGCGGCAACCCCGAATTCCTCGCATGGATCGAAACCGAGACCGACTAACGGGCGCCGATTTGCTGGACGATGGCGGTCACTTGAGCGGCATTCGTGATGGCACCGCTGAAACAGGCCTGGATCGCCTGTGACAACGGTTTCAGAAGCTGCACGTCCTTCGGTTCCGGCGTACCGCCGCGCGCGGCAAGAATGGAACTGGCAACATTGCCGACCGATTCACATAGTTCCGTCACGTGCTCGAATTTGGTCCCAGACAGCTTGTCCGTCGAGGTATCGGTGACATCCAGAAGGCTCAACAATTCCTGGCGGATTGAGGGATCAAGGCGTCCGGCGCGCTGCAGCATGGGCACCAAGTTGGTGATGTGGGCGGCAATCTGCACACCGATGATATCAAGATTGGCCGTCTTCATCTCGCCCATGGCCTTGTTGATCATGGCCTCAACTTCGGAAAAGCTTAATTTTTCGCCCGTCGCCTTGGCGCGCAAGGTATTGGGCGCCTCAATGCCGGCTTCCCCTTGATCCTTGCGCCGCGCCGGGCCGATGTAATTGTCGGCAACAACGAACTTCTTTCGCGATTCAATGAGATCATCGATGCGATCCAGAAGCTGCGCCGTCGAGATGGGTTTCGCGATCACTGTGTCCGTGCCGGACTCGACAACCCGCTGAACCAATTCAGGAGTCGGCGTTTCGATCAGGGTGATAATGGGAATAAACGGATTGTTGCCGGCCTCGCCGCGGCGGATGTCGCGGATAAAATCGATGAAGTCGCCGTCCTTCAACTCACAGGTCGAGATCAGCAGATCAGGCATGTACTTGTCCAGCACGGCGCGAATATCCGCCAGGGATTTGCCAAATCGAAGATCCCGGAATCCATGGTTGTGGAGAATATTTTTTATGCTCTGTCGCGTATTCAGGTCGTGATCGACCAGAAGAATATCGGCAGTAGCAAAATTAAGCTTCGACATACCCGCCTTAAAACCGTCCCTGTGGGGTCTCTGATCGCAACCTGATCATGAACGCATAATACGCACTATGATCCAGGACGCCAATTCAAAGCAATGCTCAAATCCTATTCTGGTGCCGGTAGCCGGACCGTCGCAAGCGCTTGCGCGGCGATCCCCTCGCCACGGCCCGTGAAGCCCAGGCGTTCCGTTGTCGTCGCTTTAATTCCGACCCGGTCGATCGAAATGTCCAACAGTTCCGCGACGGTCTTCCGCATCGCCTGTCGGTGCGGCCCGATCTTCGGCAATTCACAGATCAACGTCAGGTCAACGTTAACGATTGTGCCGCCAAGCCCGGTGACGGTTTGCGCCGCGTGTTCGACGAAAATCGACGACGCCGCGCCGCGCCATTGCGGATCGCTGGGCGGAAAGTGCTCGCCGATATCGCCGGCACCAACGGCACCCAGCAGGGCATCGGTCAACGCATGCAAACCGACATCCGCATCCGAATGGCCCGCCAGCCCGGCATCATGGGGAATGTCGACCCCGCACAACCGCACACAATCGCCAGGCCCAAACCGATGCACGTCAAACCCCTGGCCTGAGCGATATTCATAATTTTCGGTTTGATCGGTGGCCATGTCCAAATCCTCGGCACGGGTTATCTTGACGTTCTCCTCACTGCCCTCAACAAGGGCAACATCCAATCCCGCCAATTCGGCGACCGCGGAATCATCCGTCAACTCCTTGCCGGCGGCCGCCCGATGCGCCGCCATGATGGCTGGAAAACGAAAGCCCTGCGGTGTCTGAACCCGCCACAATCCGTCACGGTCGACCGTCGATTCAACCTTCCGGTCGGCGCCTCGTTTCAGGGTATCACTGACGGCAATGGCCGGGACGGCACCATCGTGGGCATCCAAAGCGCCCAACACGCGTTCGATCAGATCGGCGGCAACCAACGGGCGGGCTCCGTCGTGAATCAGAACCTGATCGGGCAACATCTTCGCCAAGGCCTCCAGGCCGTTTCGCACCGACTGTTGGCGCGTCTCGCCGCCGCTGACGGGTTCAAGAATTTCGATTCCCGCGGCGGCGGCATCGAACAATGCCCGATCATCTGGGTGAATGACGGCCACAACGCCGGCAATATCGGGATGACCGTCCAGCGCCTGCAAGGCATGGCGCAACAGCGGTACACCGCGAAACAACTGGTACTGCTTCGGGATGTCACCGCCAAACCGGTGCCCCCGTCCAGCGGCGACGATTAATGCGAAGGTTTTCGGCAACGCGGAAATCCTTTCCTTGGGCGCCGATGGCGGGCCTTGGGCGCCGATGGCGGGCACTTTCAGGGATCATCGAAGATCGTGCGACCGGCAGATTAGTGGGCACGCGCGGTCCTGCCAACTGGCGAATACAAGATCGCCGAGAGACGGTGCTTGTCACAGCGGCCATGCGGCGTCATCTTTCCGCGCACCGTCGTATGGCGAAGGCACGGATAGGTCCATGAATACGACCCTCACTCTCGATCTCATGGCCATGGCAGCACTGTTGCCAGCCGCGGCTTTGGGGTTGCGCAAGAACCCGGCCAGGGATTTGGTGTTTTGGCTGCTTGTCGCTGCCGCGTTCATCGGCCCATTATTATGGGCACTGACGGCATTTTCCGGCGCCTGGCGGGCCGATCTGGCGGCCGCGTTGTGGGTCTCGGTGGCGACGACTTGGGGTATTTTCGCGTTTGCCGCCTGCATGGAGCGTGACACGTGGCGGCTTGTGCCGTTGCTGGGGCCGCTGATGCTGCTTATCGGGCTGTTTGCGGTGATATGGTCCGGTCACGCGCCGGCGAAACCCTTCGATGCGGTTGACGCCACCTCGGCGGGGCTTGAAATTCATATCGCCGTATCCGTGGCGACATATGCTCTCGTCACCCTGGCGGCCGTCGCGGCATGTGCCGGCATCCTCCAAGATCGCGCCCTGA
>CAZQPC010000206.1:0-9571 GCA_964595005.1 uncultured Magnetovibrio sp. | reverse complement strand
TCGGCATAACGCCAATTGTGGCCATGGCGGACCGCCTGAAGCGGATCGGCAAGAACTACGAAGTCCACTACGCCGGAACTGCCGCCTCGACGATGGCCTTTTGCGATCGTTTGACCCGCGATCATGGCCAAACCCTGCAGCACTATGCGAAGTCAACCGGCGCCCGCATGAACCTGGAAGCGCTTTTAGAGGCGCCGGCGGCCGGCACAAAGGTCTACGCTTGCGGACCGGAACGGATGCTTGACCACCTTCAGGAGATTTCGGCCGATTGGCCTGAGGGCACGTTGCATTTCGAGCATTTCTCGTCCGCCGCATCGTTGCTCAATCCCGACCATGAGCAGGCCTTTACGGCCGTATTGACCGATTCGGACATCATCATAGACGTGCCGGCGCATCAGACGCTTCTGCAGGCCCTAACGGCCGCTGGGGTCGACGTCCAACGCGATTGCGAGGAAGGCTTGTGCGGGTCGTGCGAGGTGCAGGTCCTCGACGGCGACATCGACCACCGCGATAAGGTGCTAAGCAAATCCGAACGGACCGAAGGAAATCGCATGTTGAGTTGCTGTTCGCGGGCCCGCGGTACCAAGATTAATCTGGCGCTTTGACGCCGGAAGTCAGCTGGGGCGTCGGACGGTGGCACCTATCCGGATGTATGGCGGGCCTGGGTGAAAACCGGAAAATAGAGCACCGTGAATAGCCCGAAAGCGGCGGTCCAGGCAATGCCCGAAATCCATATGGCTGACAGGCCGTGATCATTGAGGAACGGCGCTGCCACCCGTACCGCCGCGGCAAGGGTGACCAGAGCGAAAATTACCGTCGTTCCGGGTGTCGCCGTCAGCGACCGTCCCGTATGGCCCAAGGAGGCGCGGGTCATGACGGCCAAAATCATCGTGCCGAAGGCGCCTACCGTGAGGGCATGAACCGCCGCCGTGGCGGGCACGGCATCTGTCAGGCCCGCTGATCCGATCATTATCAATGCAACCGCCAGCCACGCGTAACCCAAATGCAACACCCACACGAGTGGCTCGGCAAGCACTGCCGATCCCTTCCAACGCAGCAATCGATAACCGTGAAATCCACCGGCCAACAACGCCAGATAGGCTGTCAATCGATGTTCCGGCACCAATACCTGGGCAATAACGAAAATGATAAGCACAGCCAATGCAAGGATATCGAAACGGCCCATGGGTTTCGGTAATTCTTCAGCGCTCCGGCGGGCCAGCCAATTTCGGGTGAAGCTTGGCACGATCCGCCCGCCGATGACGGCGACCAGAATGGCCAGCACAAACGTTGATAACCGAAGGCCCATTTCAGCGGTTTCCAAACCGATCACTAAATCCAGGTGCACCAACCAGTTGCCGAAGGTGAAAAATGAAATCAGGACGAGCACGGGTAAATTGCGCCAGTTCTTTCCGGAAACCAATTCGCGGGCAATAACCATCACCAGTGTGGTCAGGAACAACAGATCCAATATGGCTGTTATCGTGGGGCTGCTGGCGGGGGCCGCCAGAAACGCCAATCGGCCGACCAACCACATCGCCACCAGCATTCCCAACCGCCAGCCGTTGACCGGCAGGCGGCCTGTCCAATTGGGAATGGCCGTCAGGATAAAGCCGGCCATGGCGGCCGCCGCGAACCCGAATAACATTTCATGGCGATGCCACAAATAGCCGTCGAAGCTCAACGAAAGGTCCAAAATACCGGCATAACTCGCAAGCCAAAAAGGGATGGCTAGCATTGCCCAAATACCGGCCGCCATAAAAAATGGCCTGAAACTGTGTTGCAGGATCGCCGGCCCGGTCCGGGCTTTGCGATTTATCTCGGCAATACGTTCGTGCGGTTTCGTCCGGCTCTTCGACATTGTTGTTGGCCCGTGAGGATTATATGGAGGCCCAACGCGGTTTCATTTCATCATCGTAATCGCTGGCGAGAACGGCGACATCCATGATCACCACTTGGTTTTGTTCCGTCTTAACACCCAGCTTACGAAGTTTCGCAAAAATTCGCGACAGGCTCTCGGGTTTCATGCCAAGGCGCTGCGAGATGAGCGTTTTGTCGTAGGGCAGGCGGATCACCGCCGGGCCTTCCTCGACGGCGCATCGGCGTAACAGGAAATCGACCAAACGCTGTGTCGCGGAGGCGGTTTTCAGCTGTTCCACTTCCTTGACCAGATGGTGCATCCGTTTCGACATTGACGCCAACATATTCAGGGCCACATCGGGCATGGTTTCCAGTTTGCGGCGAAACGGACCGCTCAATACAGGCAGCACCCGGGTTTCATCAACGGCCTGTGCCGAGGCGGGAAAGCCGTGGCCCAGAAATGCCGCAGCCTCGGCCACCGATTCGCCACTGGTAAATACACCCAATACGGCTTCGTCGCCGTCCGCCGTTTCACGGAAAACCTTCACCCAACCATCGAAGATGATATAGAAGCAATCGGCCGGATCATCGCGATGGAACAGCATCTCGCCCTTGCCGAAATTGCGCGGCTGACAATGTTCCAGCAAACCCTCGAGGACGCTACGCTTCAGGCCACTGAACAATGGCAGGTTGCTGATGACTGAGTAGTCCGCTTCGCTGATCATCGCCTTCTCCTATCAATGCGTGATCGGTTCTCACGTGAAAACGCGTTCGCGATCCGCATGCATTTGATAGCCTGCAAGCGCGAACGCTGCCTTGATCTGCGTCAATTTCACAATTACCCGGCGGATTGCGTGCTGCCTGCGCCCAGCGCCCGCTGCAGGCGTGCGTCCAAAGTACCGAAGTGACCAGTGAACCAATCGCCAAGACCTTTGCCGAATTCCTCACGGCGGTCGACAAATGCGCCGGCCTCATAGGTATCCATGATGTCGCGGATATGATCGAGAAGGATCTCGTGATCATCCTTATGCGGCTGATACTCATCATAACGGTGTTCGCGCATAATCGCCTCTTCCAGGGCGAAATGGGCCGTGATGTGGGCCAGCAGATCACCAAGGCGCGATAGGGTTTCGTCGTTTGGCGGCCCATCACGCAGACTTTCATAGACGAGGTTGATGTCGTCGACCAGCTGCCGGTGTTCGTGGTCCACCGCAGGGTCGCCGGTGTTGAATTGCTCCCGCCATTCGATGATCACCATGTCAGCGCTCCTTGGCCCTATTCATAAATGAAACCGCCTTGCGCCGGCTTGAAGTCGATGCTCAGGTTTTGCCCCGGCTTCAAGGTAAATTGCCGCGTACTGAAATGATCAAATCCCTCGGTGCGCCGGCTGTCGCGCAGCTTCGCGGTGATGAAGTGTGGCCCCGCCTTTACGGGGAACCGCCGATAAATCTTCGAAGGCCCGTCGCCGCGCCAACTGGTCGGCGGCAGGATTTCCGTCAAGATGATGGTCCGGTCAAGGGATAGCTCAATGTGTAATGGTACCCGCTGGCGCGGGCAATCGGTGAGCTTTCGCATGTTAGGGGCCAAGGCGGCAAGTTCCTCGCGACTGCGTTTCCGGCATGCCGTCACCGGTTCGCCGCCATGGGCAAAGCTCAGCTTTATCAGCGCCTGGTTGGGATCGAAATGGGTGTAGGGGGGCAGGGTCGAGAAATATCCGATGCCCAAGGCGAACAGGGCGTAGACCGCCGTCTGGCCGATGATCTGCATGGGATTCATCATGCTGCCGTCTCCGATATTTCGCCTTTTCTGCCGCCATCAATAACAGTCAGCCGCGCCGGGCCCTTGTCGATGGGTAAATGGCGAAGCTGGACCTGGAACGTTTCGATTTCGGAAAGTAACTTGCGCCGGTCCGTCGGCGCTGCCCACGCCTTCAGCAGACGCTCTTCCGGAACCCGGCGACGCAATTGCGGATCGCGTTCGCGGGCCATGCGGCCATCGACCCATACGTTGCCGATGCGATGATGACATTCGCCTTCCCGGCAACCGGTGATGACAACGCCGTCTGACAGGTTTTTCGACAGCACATAATCGATGAACGAGGGCGGCAGCATGGCGGCACAACGGAGCGGCACGAAGGCCAAGTTGGGGATACCCAACTTGCCGGCGTCGCAACCATGATCACAGCCGAAAGCGATAACCCGGTCATTGCCCTCAAGCTCTGCCGTTGCCGCGTGAACCTTCTCCCGTATGCTGGCGACGCTCATATCCGGGAGGTCAATCCCGGGGACCAGATCGCTGGCGCTGCGGAACGGCATGGCCGTCGGGCAGGCGCCGACACAGATACCGCAACTGACACACAGCGACGGGTCGACCACGGCTTCAGCGTGAAACGGTGCGCCGTCCGTACGCTGGCGCATATTTACGGCACGGAACGGACAATCGGTGACGCAGCGCGTACAGCCGTTGCAGTTTTCCAGATCAACGACGGCCGCCGGCCGGCGCCGCTTCGGTGGCAGCCACGGAATTAAAACCAACAAAACTGTCCCGGCACCGGCGAAGCCCCACATAAACCCGGGACCCAGATGTTCAATCATCGGGTAGGCCCAGAGATAAAACCAGTCCAGGTTCAGAACGCCCGGTACCTCCGCCAAGTTGGCCATCTCATGACTGACGGCGGGCTTCACCAATGACAGAACCAGCAGCATTGCCAATGTGCCCATGGCCAGGCCGCGGGCGGGGTTGACCTTGGCGTAATTGATGCGCTGCAGGTGGAACCACATGATGAACAGCAAGAACAGCGGGATCGCGATATGCATAAACACCATCAGCGTGAAAAAGCGGCCGTCGAAGTGGCTGGGGGCAAGAAAGTTGCGGGCGATGGGTTCGCCGAAAATGGGCAACCAATCCAACCACTCCGTCGAAGTGACGGCGATGTATTGGGCGAGTTTGTCCCAGACCAGCCAATAGCCGGTCACCCCGGCGGAAAATACCAGCCATAGTGTCGACACACCGGTCACCCAGGAAAACCAGCGCCCCCCCCGATATCGGTCAAAGGCGAATTCCCGGCACAAATGCATCAGTACCATGACCACCATGGCGTCCGAGGCATAACGGTGTACGGATCGCATGATACCGGCTAGGTACCACTGTTCGTGGGTTATATATTGTGTCGACACATAGGCTTGCGGCACGCCTGTGTCGAAGAATATGAACAGGTAAATGCCGCTCACCGCGACAATCCAGAAGTAGTAGTAGCCCAGCGCGCCGAGGCAATAGAAGGGATTCCACTTGGCGCCGAAGAACCGGTCGAACCAGCCTTCCAGCCATAAGAACGCCAACTTCATGGGATGTTTGAGGGCTTCCAAGGCTCAGTTCTCCACCGCCGTCTAGCTTTCGCGCGACGCTGGCCGGCTGCCCAGCCAGGCACGGACGATTACGAAACCCACCCCGAACAAGCAGAGTGAGCCGACTCCGATGACGATGAACAGAGAATAGTCGAAACCGTAGCGCCCGGTCGCCGGATCATAGACCGTGCAAAACAACCGAACCCGATTGATCAGACCGTCCAAACTGGTCAGTTGGCTGGCGCGTCCAAAAATCAGATCCTTCATCGGTTCGACCAGGAACGGCGGTTCAAACCGGGTACCGTACACCTGATGGAAAACCTTACCGCCGGCATCGATGATGGTGGTTTGCGCCAGATGGTCATAGCCATTGGGCGAGGGCGCGTAAGCAAAGCCCAGGTCACGGGCCAGAGCCTCTACGGACTTCCGGTCTGCGCTGAGGAAGCGCCAGTTGGCGGCGTCCAATCCTTGGGTTCTGGCAAATGACGCCATGCGGGCCGGCGTATCGGCAGCTGTGTCAAAACCGATGCTGACGATATTGAAACTGCCGGTACCGATGGCCTCTTCGGCGATGTCGGCGGCCTGGGCTAAGGATTGTGAGATCATTGGGCAGAAATGTGGACAGCTGGTGTAGATCAAGCTGACGATTAACGGCTTGCCCTTGAAGGAGTTGAGCGCGATGGACCGACCGGTCCGGTCGCGAAAGCGGTAGTCGCCGACATTATTGCCAATGGCGGCGCGGCTATCGTCGTAGGCGGCGCCCCGGTCGAAGGCCGGCTGTGCCGCGCGTTTTTCGTCGTGTGCCCAGGCTGGCATGACGGCCAGTAGGAATAAGGAGACCAGGCCTAGGGCACGGAAATTAGCCAATGCCGAATCCCCAAAGTATGGCGCCAGCCAGGACCGCGGTGAGCTGCACCAGAGAAGCGAAGAAAGCTTTCATGGCCATTTCTGGTCCGGGATTTTGAACCAACCGCCAACTGGCACGGATGAAAAATATTCCGCCGACGGCGGCAAGAGTGCCATAGACAGGGCCAAGAGCGTAAGGTCCAGGTATCATCACCGGCGCCAGCGAGACGGCAACCAGGACGATCGTGTGGGCGAAGATTACCCGGGCGGCTGCGCCGTCACCCAGAACCACCGGTAACATGGGTACGCCCGCCGCCTGATAATCCTTGCGCAATGCTAGGGCCAGGCTCCAGAAATGCGGTGGTGTCCACAGAAACAATACACCGGCCATTGCCAATGGCACGATGCCTGGTGTCGGGTCGGCGGCGGCGGCGCCCGCGAGCACTGCGAAACTGCCGGCCAAGCCGCCGATGACAATGTTCCAGGCGGTGCGGCGTTTTAGGATAACCGTGTAGATGAAACCGTAAACCACGGCGCCCAGGTAGACATAGAGCGCGGCGACCGGATTGAGGGACCACCATGCCAGACCGACGGACGCGACCAGCAGCAGTAAAATGCCCGCGTACCACGGAGCTCCCGCGGTCAACCTGCCAGTTACGAAGGGCCGCGATCGGGTACGGTTCATACGTCGGTCCAGATCCCGTTCGACGAGATGATTGAACGCGCCGGCAGCGGCACTGGCGCCGAGAACGGCCAACGCCAGGGCAATGATCTCGCCGGTGCTCAGAATTCGCCCCGGCGTGACGGCTAGGCCGGACAGCGCCGTCACCATGATCGCCAGACCGATACGGATCTTGAAGACGCTGTAGAACATTGCCGCTGTTTGTCGCATGGTTCCGTCCCTTTCCTTTCCTGCCCACCGGGCCGCTCACCTAGCTGAGCGGCCAAACCTCGGACAGGTACTTCCAGTTGACGAAGTAATAGAGGACGAAGGCGGCGAAGAAGACGCTGACGAGCGCGACGGTGCCCGGCAGTTTCAAGGTGCCTTCGCTGCCCGCTGCGACGACCGTATCACCACCGCTCGGCATGATCACCGGATTGGTCTTGCAGGCGTCTTCATCACGGCGCTTTCCGAACAAGATGGAGGAGACGATGACCACGATGAACATGACTCCGCCGATACTGGCGATCACTGCCGATATGCCGTTCAGGCCCATCATCAGGAATGCCGCGGGCGGCAGATCGAAATTCAATGACGCGTCACTAAAGGTGATGTCCCAATGGCGTCTTGAGACACCAAGTGTGCCAGCCCCCATCATGAACAACGAGATGCCGGTTACCCCCAGCCCGAACAGGTAGGGCTGCCATTGGGCGATCTTCGGCCAGATGATTTCGCGGCGGAAAATCAGCGGCACGATCATGTAGGTAATCGCCATGAAGGCCAGCGTCGTGCCGGCGACGACCGTGCCGTGGAAGTGGCCCGGCACATAGAGCGTATTGTGCATGATCAGGTTCAACTGCTCGGCGCCGAGAACCACACCGGTGATGCCGCCCAGAACCCCGAACAGCAGAACCGACATGGCCATGCCGGCGAAAGCCGGGTTGCCCCAGGGGGCCTTTCTGAGCCATTCGAACATGCCTTGTGTAAGTCCACGCCGACGTTGCGCCGCCTCAATGGCGCCGGGAATGCTCATACCATGAATCATACTGCCCAAGACGGCCAAGTATAACGCATAGGAGGTATTGAAGACCTTCCATTCGGAACTGATGCCCGGTTCCACCAACAGATGGTGCGCCGATGCCAGTTGCAGGAACACGATATACAGCAGGAAGGCGCCGCGGCTGACCTTCTCGGACAAGGGCTTGGCGCCGAGGACCATGGCGGCGATGCAATACCAGACGGCGACCTGGGCGGAGACATTGATCTGCTGGGACGAATGCCCCATGCCCCACCAGACGACCTTGTACATGACCGAATCGATATCCGCGACAAGGCCGAGTGACCACAACAGCGTTGGGATCAAGATGATGGCACCCGATGCAATCGTATAGACAGCAATGATCGCCGCGACGATGGCGCCGAAGGTGACCAACGGGACCGATCCTTCGTAGGTTCGTTCCTGCTTGGCGATCACCAAGGTGCCGAAGAACACGAACATGGCGATCAACGCGCCGACGGCGAACAAGATCAGCCCGAGGTAGAAATGCGGCGCCGCTTGCATGGGCACGTAAGACGTAAACATGACGCTCGATTCACCCTGCAGGACCGCAACGTTGGCCATCAAGGCGCCGACCAGCATCAGCCCAAATGCCGCCCAGGCGAAGCGTGGTGCCGCCAGGCGGACGTTCAACAGAACCGAACCGGCGAAGTAAACCAGGGCGACTTCGAAAAAGATAACCCAGAACAACAACACGTCCGCGCCGTGGGCCGTCAACGCCAGATAGAACAGGTCGGCCGGCAGAAGATGTATGGCCTGCCAACGTGTCAGTGCCACCAGAAGCCCAAACAGCCCGCCGATGGCCAAAAAGACGACCGCCACCACGGCATTGGCTTTGATCAGAACCTCTGTCGTTTCGAAGACCTTGAAACCCGTGTCCGGGCAAACTCGGAATTTTTCATTTGCAACCATCATCGCGCCCTCACTTGTCCACCACGTAAATCTTGCCGAGCATGGTGTGGTGACCGATGCCGCAGAATTCGTTGCAAACCACACCGAATTCACCTGATTTTGTTGGCTTCAACGTCACCACCATCTCGTACTTGGGATGGACCTGAATGTTGATATTGGTGGGTTGTAGGGAGAACCCGTGCAGCCAGTCCATGGATGAAAGGTGCAGCCGGTAGGTCTGGTTCTTCTGCAACTCCAGGATCGGCCACCATTCCCACAGTCGGCCAAGCATATAGATATCCGAGCCGGGTGGCGGCTTGGCGACCGGAATTTCGGTCTCGCCTTCGGTGCGGACCTGATATTTCTCGGTAAAGGCTTCAACCTTCTCGCCATAGGTTTCCGGATTGACCCGGTAGGCTTCGTTGGAAAGGTTCTGTTCGCCGTTGATGTGCCAGTAAATCATCACGCCGAACATCAGCAGGCCCCACAAAAATGCGATGGTGATCCAGCCGATCTCCATGCGGTGCAGGGGTTCGCGCCACCAGTGCGGGTTTTCCGGAGGTGTCAGTGCCATGTTTATTCTCCGTTCCTACTGACCAATGGGAATTTGGGCGACTTCCATGACGCCCCAGATCGTGTACAGGACCGCCGGGACGGCGACGCCGATGAACAAAAGCAAAAACGGGTTGTCGAGCAGGCTTTGCATGGGGTGAATGCGCTGATCGGCGCCTTCCGGCGTTCCGTCTGCGGCCCCGCCGTTATGTTCAGTTTCGACCATGAACGTGCTCCTCAATCCATTTTGTGCCAGTAATCAGGGTTAACTAATCATGACTGGCGGCGTTCTGACTTGACGTTGGTTAATACCAAGTTGCATTAATAATGACCCATAGAGACGGTTTTCCAGGGTTTTCG
>CAZQPC010000205.1:0-9642 GCA_964595005.1 uncultured Magnetovibrio sp. | reverse complement strand
GTTGAAGCTGAGCGCCCGGGCCATGCTGATGATATGGCCGCCGTAGATCAGACGCCGCTTGAAGCGGCCCTGGTTGGCGGCGACCTGATCGAAGTGGACCTTCGCCGTGTTTTGGTAGAGGCGGGTTGCCAGCATGTGCTCGGCTTCCTCAATGGTCATGCCGTCGACATGGTCGATGCGCTCACCGGCGGCATAATCTTCCCACAAATGCGGGCTGCCGGCGGCCGTCGTGTCGTAGACGGCAAGGTCCAATTCCGCCGGCACCTGCAAGTCGGCCGCCGCGACGGTGCCCGGCAGTTCCGGCACCACTGTGTCCGGCGCCGCGGCGTCGGGGTCACCCTTGCGCACCATCACCCAGCGCACGTAGTCCAGCACCATCTCCCCGGACTGGTTGCGGCCCACGGAGCGCACATAAACGACGCCCGTCTTGCCGTTGGAATTTTCCTTCAGGCCAATGACCTCAGACGTCGCCGACAGTGTATCACCGGGATAAACCGATTGGCCGAACACACCACCCGCGTAGCCCAGGTTGGCGACGGCATTCAGCGAAATGTCGGCGACGGTCTTGCCGAACACCACATGAAACACCAACAGGTCGTCCAGCGGCGCACCGGGCAGACCCAGATCGCCGGCCAGGGCGTCGGATGATTGAACGGCAAAGCGCGGGCCGTACAGCGCCGTGTACAACGCCACGTCGCCTTCCGTCACGGTGCGCGGCGTCGCATGCACCAGTTCCTGGCCGATCCGGAAGTCTTCGAAATAGTTCCCGGGGTTGGTTTTCTGAACCATGTCCGCCTCCTACTCAGCGGCCTCGGCCGCGCGGCTCAGATCAGCAATCGCCTCGGCCATGGCAACCAGGCGATGGGCGTTTTCCACATGCAGGTTCTCGACCAGTTTGCCGTCGACCAACAAAACACCCTTGCCGTCGGCTTCGGCTTCCCCGTGGGCGGCGATAATGCGCTTCGACCACACGATTTCATCATCGGACGGCGCGAACACCTCATTGGCGGCGGCGATGGTTTTCGGATGAATTAGCGTCTTGCCGTCCATGCCCAACTCCAGTCCCTGCACGCACGATTGGCGGAACCCTTCGTCATCGCCCAAGTCCAGATGCACGCCGTCCAGGATGCCGATACCGGCGGCCCGCGCCGCCAGGATGCACAGCCCCAGCGATGTCATGAACGGCGTGCGCTGCGGCGTGTGCGCCGCGTGCAGGTCCTTCGCCAGATCCGAAGTGCCCATGACGAAACAGCCAACGCGCGCGTGGGCGAAGGCAATTTCCTCGGCGTGCAGCATCGCCAGGGGCGTCTCCATCATGCACCAGATGGCCAGATCGGCGGGGCCGCCGGCACCGTCCAGGATGGCGATGGCGGCCAACACGGTTTCCTTCTGCTCAACCTTCGGCAGCAGGACCGCATCGGCACCCATGGTGGCGGCGGCCTTTAAATCATCCTCGCCCCAAACCGTGTCCAGGCCGTTGACCCGGACCACCAGTTCACGCCCGCCGTAGCCGCCATCCTTGATGGCGGCGGCAATCTGCTGTCGGCCCAGTTCCTTGGCATCCGGCGCGACGGCATCCTCCAGGTCCATAATCAGGGCATCGGCGGCCAGGCCGCGGGCCTTGTCCAGGGCCCGGGCGTTGGAGCCCGGCATATACAGGACCGAGCGGCGCGGCCGCGCGCCGGCTTCAGGGGAGGTGGTCATGGCAGATCTCCGTAATGACAAAATACCGGAATTTGGCGGGCCGAACTATAATCCCTGGCGCCGATGTGGCAAGGTCGGAGCATGGCGGTCCTCAGCATTCATTCACACGTCGCGGCGGGCCATGTCGGCAACGCCGCCGCCGTGTTCACGCTGCAACGGCTGGGTGTTGAAGTTTGGCCGGTTCATACGGTCGAGCTGAGCCATCATCCGGGCCATGGCAGTTGGCGCGGTCACCGCGTGGCACCCGCCCATGTGGAGGAAATTCTCAGCGGCCTGGAAACGCGGGGATTGTTCACCGATTGCGCCGCGGTCCTCACCGGCTACCTGGGTTCCGCCGCCATGGGGGCCGTCGCCGTTGATGCCTGGCGGCGGATATTGACGGCCAGTCCCCAGGCGCTCATATGCTGCGACCCGATCATCGGCGACGATGCCGAAGGTCAGTATGTGGATGACGATCTGGTTGCATTTTATCGCCGTGACGCGTTGCCGGCGGCGCATGTGTTGTTTCCCAACCGTTTCGAGTTGGAGGTTTTGAGCGCCACACCGGTCTCCGATACCACCTCGGCAATCGCCGCTGCCCGCGCCCTGCTGATCGGCCGCCCGGAAATGATCCTGATTTCGTCTATTCCCGGGAATGGCGGTCTCGGCACCGTCTTGGTCACCGCCGGCGGTGCCTGGGGGGCGGCGGCACCGAAGGTGCCGTTGCGTGCGAAAGGTGCCGGCGATTTTTTCGCCGCATTGTGGATTGGCCATTTCGTACAGACCGGCGACCCGGTCGCGGCCTTGCAAACGGCCGTCTCGGCGCTACAGGTGACGATTGAGGCCGCATCGGAAATGGACGCCGCAGAGTTGCCCATCATCGCGACCCAAGACGCGTGGCTGGCGCCGCCCAACTTGATCGACGTTGAAACACTTGACCAATGAGCCGTCGGTGACACCGGTATCCAATGCCAAAATCTGCAAAATATTAGCGTTACTTAAGATATAGATCATATTACGATATAGATCATATTGAGAGGTGCCTTCAGGTGCCCGGGGCACGAATTTAGAAAGTCACAGCGGACAACCCGATAGATCATGTCAAATGGCTATCTCCGAGATGTAACGGTGCTGGTCGCCGACGATCAGGATTTCATCCGCTCTTTGGTGCGCGAGATGCTGCGGGTGCTGGGCGGTACGAAAATCTACGACGCCCGGGACGGCGAGGACGCCTGGGAGCTGATCAAGGTGAAGCCCATTGACCTGGTCATTGCGGATTGGTACATGGCGCCCATGGACGGCCTGGAACTGACCCGCCTGATCCGCAACGACAATGCCAGCCCCAATCCGTATGTACCGGTGATCATGATGTCGGGGTTTGCGGAACGGACGCGTATCGTCGAGGCCCGCGATTGCGGCATCAGCGAGTTTGTCGTCAAACCGCTGGCCCCGAAGGCCTTGTTCGGCCGCATCCAAAACGTCATTGAAAACCCCCGCCAATTCGTCCGCACGGCCAGTTTTTTCGGTCCCGACCGGCGCCGCAAGGATCACGTCGTCGAAGACGACCGGCGCGGCAAGCCGGTGCCGGTCGAAAAGCCGGCCGCCGACATGAGTCAGGATTTGAACCAAGAAGAGGTCGATGCGTTTCTCAATCCCGATAGTGTCGATGCCGCCGGCGATTGAAATTCAGCGTTCGATCACCGGCTCGGTGAATGTCCGGATCAAAGAGGCTTCGCCGCTGGCCGTGAACCGGATAACCCGCGAGCCCTCATCGCGTTTCGCCCAGCCAAGTTCATAAACGCGATTTAGAAATGCGGTGCCCAGGGATCCCGCCAGGTGGGTCCGCCGGGCGCTCCAATCGAGGCAGGACTTGCAAAGCGGCCGGCGTGATTTGGACAGGGCCCCGATGTCGATCCCGAAACCCTCCATTCGGGTGACGCCTGGTGGGGTCAACCTGACCTCCGTGCCGCGTTCCGCCAGCACGCCGGTCGCCAGCAATCCGTCATAAAGCCGCACGCCGAGTTCCCCGGCCAAGTGGTTGTAACAAATGCGGGCCTTGCGGAGCGCCGGGTCCTTGGGGCCGGTGCGGGTGCGCAGCAGGCCGCGTTTCGCGGCCAACCCCATCATCGCTTCCAGGACGCTGCCAACATCATCGTCGGCCAGGGCAAAATACCGGTGGCGGCCCTGCTTGCGCTGCCCGATGAGATCGGCGGCCTGCAGTTTTTTAAGGTGCGTGCTGGCCGTTTGCACGGTGACGCCGGCTTCAACCGCCAGTTCGCTGGCGGTCAGCGCCTTGCCGCTCATCAGCGCGGTCAGCATGTTGGCGCGCGCCGGGTCTCCGATCAACGCGCCCAGGATGGCAATGTCAGGCCCTTCTTTCATAGTTCTATGGTAATCGAAGCATAGACCGCAAGCAATATGCGAAATTGAATTTCATCATTTAGGAGTCTTTCATGATCACCTGTTTCATCCGCTATCACATCGACCCGGCAAAGAAATCTCAGTTTCAACAATACGCCCGCAACTGGGGCCAGGCGATCCCGCGCTGCGGCGCCGATTTGATCGTCTACTTCGCGCCGCATGAAGGCTCCGCTACCCGGGCCCATGGGGTCTATAACATCGAAAGTCTGGCCGACTATGAAGCCTACCGGGGGCGCTTGGCCGCCGACCCGCTGGGCCGTGAGAATTATGAATTTGCCCAGCGTGAAGGATTTCTGTTGCGCGAAGACCGGACCTTCCTGAAGTTGGCCTCGGCACCGCATGGGGACACGGCACGTTCATGACCGGCAAGCGATCACCGAACCTGAGCATCGAGTTGGGCCTGCTCGGCCTGTTGGCGCTGCTGTGGGGATCGTCCTATTTCTTCATCAAGGTGGCGGTGACGGAGATCCCGCCGGTCACATTGATCGCCACGCGGGTCTCTGTCGCCGCGGTGCTGTTGGTGGCGATTGTCCATTGGCGCGGCGACCGGCTGCCCCGTGACACCAAGACCTGGCGTATGCTTTTGGTGCAAAGTTTTTTGAACTCCATCGGCGCCTGGACCCTGTTGGCCTGGGGCCAGCAATATGTCGACAGCGGTCTGGCCGGCGTCTTGAATTCCACCTCGCCCTTGTTTGTGTTTTTCTTCACGCTTTTCATCACCCGCCACGAGGCCGTCGGCGGCTTGAAGCTGTGCGGCGCCCTGTTGGGTCTGGGCGGTGTCGTATTGATCGTCGGTGTCGATGTGCTGGCCGGCCTCGGCCAACAGGTGGCGGGCCAGTTGGCGGCCGTCGCCAGCGCCGTGCTGTACGCCGTGGCGGCCATCTACGGGCGGCGGTTTTCTCACTTATCGGCGCCCGTGACAGCTGTCGGTGCAATCCTCTGGGCCGTCGCCGTGCTGGTCCCTGCGGCGCTGATCTTTGAGCAACCTTGGACGTTGCAGCCCTCACTCACGGCAATGGCGGCGGCAACCATGCTGGGCATCTTCTGCACCGGATGCGCGCTGATGATCTATTTCCGGCTGATCCAGACCTTGGGATCACTGGGGGCGGCCAGCCAAAGTTATCTGCGCGCCGGCGTCAGCGTGCTCTTGGGCGTGGTCTTTCTGGGCGAACAGATTACCGCCGTGGTCGGCGCCGGCGTGCTGGCGGCGATCATCGGCGTTGCCGCCATCAACCTGCCGAGGCGGCGCGGTTGAGAATGCGTAGACGCGATTTCAATTCGTCCGTATCGACGTAACAATCTTGCAGATGGCGTGCCCCGTTGGCCGGATCGAAGACGCCTCGGGCGTGCAGCACCCGGCGGTTGTCGAAGCTCACCATGTCCCTCGGTTGCAGCCTGAAGGTAACGCGGAAACGGGCTTCGCGGGTCATTGCCACGAACCGCCTGTAGGCGGCGTAAAAGCGCGGCACGTCGGCCTCCGCCGCACGCCAAGGCCCGCGCAGAAAGTTGCCGAGGCAAATCTCCGTGGGCCGGCCGCCGTCCAATTGGATCATCGGCACGCGCCGGCGGTAGTCGCTGGTCCGCGCCCGGTTGCGGAAATCCATGGGTAATGTGGTCAGGGTTTCGAAATGCTCGGGCGCTTCATGGCGCAAGGTCTCGGCGATGTGGAAGCCATCTGCCATGATGCTGTCGCCGCCGCTGGCCTCATTGACGCGGCACAGCAGGAATTGCAGGCCCGGCTGCAGCTCGCGGGTCGGCAGGTCCGTGTGCAGGGGCAGTTCCAGGGCCGTGTAGGCGTTGGAGTCCGGGTTGGGCTTGGATTGTACGTCAAACACCCGGCCGAAATTGGTCTCGCGGAGAAAAGCCACCCGGTTGGCAAACCGCTCGACGGCACCGTCGGTTAACGGGCAGTCTTTGAGCAACGCTATACCGGCCGTGCTCAGGGCCTGCAACCATGCCAACAGGGCCCTGTCATCGCTCAGCACCTGAGCGCCTTCAAACACCGGGATTTCGAAACCGGCGCCCCAGTGGACAACGCTGTTACCGTCGCCCTCGGGTTCCGACTGGCCGTGCAGACGTAGCCAACCCGGGTGATAGCGGCTGTCGTGCCCGTCCGGCCACGTCACCATCAGCGCGCCGGTGTTGTCAATCCCGACCGTCGACGCCGCAAGATCGTCGTCCGTGGTTGGGATATCGAAGACCTGTTCCATGGTCTTTGGGTTGACGCAGGCGGCACAGGGACAGTTGTCGCGCAACCACATGGCGTGAAACCGGCCGCGGCGATCGCGTGGGTCACGGGATAGGTGCAGAAATCCGCCACCGGGGCCTCATGGGAGGCGGCACCGATGGGTGCCACGGAAATCGGTCTCGGCGGCTTAGGGGCCACCCCCATGACGCGGCCGACCCCGTCGGGGGTTTCAAGGTTTGCCTGCGCGTCTGCGGCGGCCGCCAAGTGTGCCAGGATCGGCGCTGCGGCCGGGCAGGTCCGGCCGGCGGCGGTATCGACATGCAGATACATTTGCTCGGCGGTCGCCAAAAGCCTGTCATCGTCTGTCCGCCAGAGCTGATGAAAGACGTGAAGGCGCTTCGCATCATGGCCAAGGATCTGGGTTGTTATATGCAGCACTGCCCCGGCGTCCACCTCGGCCAGGTGGCGGAGATGGCTCTCCGCCGTAAAGTAACTGTGGCCGCCCGCCAGGTAGGCCGCATCGACACCCAGCGCCGCAAACAGGGCATCCGCCGCGTCGCCGAACACCTGCAGATAACGGTGCTCGGTCATGTGGCCATTGTAGTCGATCCAGTTGGACGGCACGCGCGCCGTGTGCAGCCTGAGCGGCGCCGCGGCGCCCGGATCGGGCGGTGGATTTGCGTGGATGCAGGTTTGCTCGGCCAGCAGCGCGCCAGCGCCGATACCATTTGGTTTGAGGGCCCGCAAGATGGCAACCAGCCCGTCGTCGCGGCACCGTTCCAATTGGCGCAGGTCGGCGCCGTCGGCCTGAATATCCGATTGGCCGGCGATCTTATCGACCAAGGAATCGGTCAATTCAGGCACGTCCATGAGCTTCGTCCAGGGCCATTTGAGGGCCGGGCCGAACTGCGCCATGAAGTGGCGCATGGCGATCGACGTCGGCCAGAATTTGCTGTTTCACGGCGATATCTTCCGGCCCGCTCTCCTGCACGTAATCGGCACCCTGGACGGCTTCTGCGATGCTGCCGGCAAAGCTCAGACGGCCCGGCGCCACGGAAGGCACCCCGAGAAGATCACCGAGGGCGCGTTCGGCGTTATCCAACACCACCCGGCAGCGGCGTTCGGCGTCCGGATGCGGGTCGGTGATGGCCACGTCGATCCCGTGCCACAACAGCCGCGCCACCCAGCCCGCCCCGATGACCCCGCCGCCAACGCAGGCCGCCTTTTTGATGCCGGCCACGCTCATGTGCCCGGACCGCGTTTCACGAGGCTCAATTTTTCACGCACCTCGGCCGGCGTCAGCACCCGGGCATTCATCGCCTCCAGTATCGTCCGAGCCCGGCTGACCAGGTCGCCGTTGCTCGCCAACTGCCCCTTCGACAGATAGATATTGTCTTCCAGACCGACCCGCACGTTACTGCCCGCCAATGCGGCCTGGGCGACGAAAGGCAGCTGCATGCGGCCGATGGAGAAGGCCGAAAACGTCCAGTTGGCGGGCACCGCGTCGGCCAGGGCCTGAAAGGTCCTGGGATCATCCGGCGCGCAATAGGGGATGCCCATGCACAACTGGATCATCACCGGATCATCCAGCAATCCCTCGGCGGCCAATTACTTGGCCAACACCAGATGGCCGGTGTCGAAGATCTCAATCTCGGGGCGCACGCCCAAAGATTGGACCTCGGCGGCCATGGCCCGCAGCATCCCCGGCGTGTTGGTCATGACATAGTCGCCGGCGGCGAAATTCATGGTACCGCAGTCGAGCGTGCAAATCTCCGGCAGCAATTCACGCATGTGTTCCAGGCGTTCCGAGGCGCCGGCCATATCGGTGCCGGCAGCGTCCAACGGCAACGGTTTCTCGGGCGGGCCGAAGACCAGATCGCCGCCCATGCCGGCGGTTAGATTGATGATCACGTCGGTCTCCGAGGCGCGGACCCGCTCAACCACCTCGCGGTAATAGGCCGGATTGCGCGACCCGGCGCCGGTTTCCGGATCGCGCACATGAATGTGGGCAATGGCGGCGCCGGCCCGGGCCGCCTCAATGGCGGCATCGGCAATCTACGCGGGCGTTATCGGCACGAGGGCGCTCTTGTCCGTGGTCCCACCGGCGCCGGTGACGGCGCAGGTGATGAAGACGTCGCAATTCATGATATCCCCGCTTTCCGATCCGTGTGTCCTGATGAATGCTATGTGGCATCGCTAATCTTTTCGTTGCATTATTCGCCAATAATAGCGCATTAATCGACATTAGAGATGAAAACGTTGGCGTTTCTTCTGCTGCCCAGCTTCAGCACGCTCTGCCTGGCCAACGCAATTGAACCCCTGCGCGCCGCCAACACCTTGGCCGGATCGGCGCTGTACCGCTGGCATGTGATCTCGGCCGACGGTTCGGGCGTCGCATCGTCCAGTCACATCCGTGTCGACGTCGACGGCGGCCTTGACGATATGACCCGATGCGACGCCTTGTTCGTGGTCGCCAGTTATGACTTCGGCCGCGCCACGACGGCCGCCTTCAATACCCAATTGCGGCGTGCCGCGCGGCGCGCCGTCATTCTGGGTGGGCTGGACACGGGCGCTTGGATGCTGGCCAGCCTGGGTCTGCTTGACGGCTACCGGGCGACCGTGCATTGGCAGGAACTGACGCGCCTGGAAGAGGCTTTCCCGGATGTGCGGTTCAGCCCGGAACGTTATGTCATCGACCGCGACCGCATTACCGCCGGCGGCGCGACGACAGTGCTGGACCTGATGCTCGGCCTGATCCGCACCCACCACGGCGAGGCCCTGACCATCGAGGTCATGCGCTTGTTTCTGTACGATACGGAACAGAGCGCAGAAACGCCGCAGCGCGGCACCTTGGCGACCCCTTTGATGGCGCGGCGCCCCGATGTCGCGCGCGCCATCAAGGTCATGGAGGATGCCCTGGAAACGCCCTTGGCCCTGCCCGAAGTGGCGCGCCGGGCGGGCTGTTCGCAACGCCAGTTGGAACGCCATTTCGCTGCCGTTCTGGGTCAGACTCCGCAGCGCTACTATCGTATCCTGCGGCTCACGGCGGCCCGGCGGCTGTTGCAGGAAACCGGATTGAAGATGCCTGAAATTGCCGAACGCACCGGCTTTTCATCGGCGTCGGTGTTCAGCCGCGCCTTTCGTGGCCACTATGGCCACCCCCCCGGCCGCGCCCGGCGGTTGGGCCGCGGCGCCTAGTCTCCGCCTTGCCTGCCCCTCGTTTGCGCCTTGCCTGCCCCTTGTCTTTCGTGGGGCCCGCCCGATCAGCCGTTCGGCGGCGCAGCGATAGCCTGGTCGTAATCGACTTTTTCCTTCAGCGACCCGAAGTGCAGAAACACATCCTGGGCGAC
>CAZQPC010000204.1:4802-9669 GCA_964595005.1 uncultured Magnetovibrio sp. | reverse complement strand
TTGCGCGTTGGCCTCAGTGGCGAAATACCCCGGTGCGATGGCGTTGACCCGGAACCCCTTCGGCCCCAATTCAACGGCCAACGAACGGGTTAGCGCTTCCAACCCGCCTTTCGCCGTCGTATAGCCGGCATCGCCCGGCCGCGCCCGCGGCCCGGCGATCGACGTAATGTTGATCAGCGTCCCGCCGGCCTGGGATGCCAGGCGCCGCATGGCCCAGGTTCGCGCCATGGCGAAGGCGCTGGATAGATTGGCGTCGAACAAGCGTTGGAAATCCTCGGGTGTGCAATCTTCCAAGGATGCGCGGTGACGCAAACCCGCATTGTTGACCAAAATATCGGGCGCCGCCTCTTGTCCATCAAACCACGCGGTCACGGTAGCGCTATCCACCACATCAAAAACGGCAGCCTCGCCGTTGAGGCCGTCAGATTGCAATTCGCCGACGCGTGCCGACAAGATTTCACCGTTGCGGCCATTAATACAAACATGGGCGCCGGCCTGCGCCATGGCGCGGCCAACCTCCCATCCCAGCCCGCGCGCGGAGCCGGTGATCAGGGCACGCTTGCCAGTCAGACCGAAGCGCTTTTCATGGTCGCGATGGACAGTCATACCTGGGGCCGGCCCGCCGCCATGTCGTAATCACGAAACACGTCGGCGATGCGGATACGGTAATCACGAAAAACCTCAGCCCGGCCCTCCGTCTGGGCGTTCTTATGGCCGGCGTGATCAAACCAGGTTTCGGCGGCGTCACGGTCGCGCCAGAAAGACAGCGACAAATATTTACCCTCCGTCGTCAAGCTCTGGAACCGTTCGACGGAAACGAACCCATCGACTTTCTCCAGTTCCGATTTCAACGCCCCGGCCAACTGGAAATAGCGATCCGCCTGCTCAGGGATGGGCTCGACCTCGAAAATGACGGCGATCATCACATACTCCCTTCGGATTTTCAGTTGAGCGCGCCCATCTTAGCGGCAGACGCGGCCCGGCGCTAACCCGTCGAGGTTAAGCGGATCAGCGTAATTTCGGAAGGCGCGCCGAAGCGCTTCGGCGGTCCCCAATACCCGGTGCCGCGGCTGGTATAGACCCAAAGGTCTTCCAGGCGATGCAACCCGGCCGTATAGGGTTGCTGCATGCGGACGAAATGGTTCCAGGGCCAGAACTGGCCGCCGTGTGTGTGCCCGGACAACTGCAGGTGAAAGCCGGCCGCGGCGGCCGCGGGTGCCGAACGCGGCTGATGGGCCAGCAAGACCTTTGGCGCTGTCGGCGGACTGCCGGCAATGGCCGCCTGCGGATCGCTGCCGCGATCCGGATCCAGCCGGATGGCGCTGTAGTCATTGACCCCGGCGACCACCAAATCGGCGCCATCATGATCGATCACCACGTGCTCGTTCATCAAGGTCCGCAGGCCCAGCCGCCGAAATTCATCGATCCATTCCTCGGCGCCGGCATAGTATTCGTGATTACCCGTCACCACGTAGGCGCCATGCCGGGCGCGCAGTTCGGCCAATGGCGCGGTTTCCATGGCCAATTGCGCAACACTGCCGTCTACGACATCCCCGGTGATGGCGATGATATCGGGATTGAGCCCGTTGACCCGCTCAACGATGGCCTGCACGTAGCCATTCTTGATCGTCGATCCGACGTGGATGTCGGTAATTTGGGCGATCGTAACGCCCACCAATTCGGGCGGCAGATCGGCAAGCGAGATATCAACGTGCACCACCTTGGCGACGCGGCGGGCGTTCACCAGGCCAACCAAAGTGACGAACAGCGACAGCGACAGGACGGCCAAGGCACTTTCAGGCGTCCATGACCGTGCCACGGGTATGAACAGGACAAGGTCGCGAATGAGCGCAAGGATCAACAGGGACGAAAACCATCCCAGTGTGAGATAAGCGATCCAGATCAGGCGATCGATGGCGGCCTGGCTGGTGAGATAGATCTTCGATAGCGTCACCAAGGGGACAATAACCGCCGAGACGGCCAGGACGAAGACGCCGGGGACGCGCCATTCTGGCGGCAAATCGGGAGCCAGGCTATACCCGACGTACACGTGCACGGGTGCCAAAACCATAAAGACCCGCCACGCGAACCGCCTGAGCCCTTGCGCCCGTTCCGGCGTCACCGCATGGGCGGCTTGTTGGCCTTCGGCGTCAGCCTCCGGCATCTCATTCACGGCTTGCTCGTCAGCGATGGCCATCTGGTTCCTTTCCGCCCGGGTCACGACAGCATAGTTGGTGTCGCGCTGGCCAGACATCAAGGGTTCCAAAGGGAGGCGGTTGTGAACTGCCGGCAAGTTCCTATGATCAGCACCTTGGGACGGGGCATGCCCCACTGAAACCTGAACAGGATTGAGACGAATGGTAGAGAATATTTTTGACGTCAGTGGTTCCGTGGTTCTGGTGTCCGGCGCAAGCCGCGGGATCGGTGAGGCAATTGCCCTGGCCTTCTCTGAACGCGATGCCAACGTAATCATTACCGGCCGCGAGCAAGCCACCCTGGACGAAACCGTTTCGCGGATCAATGTCGGCAGCGGCACCGTGCAGGGCGTGGTTTGTGATATTGCCGACGAACAATCCATTGCCGCGGGCATCGATCAGGTCATCGACAGCCATGGACGCATCGATACCTTGGTCAATTGCGCCGGCGTCAACATCCGCCAACCGGCTGAGGACTATACGGCCGAAGATTTTGATTTTATTTTCAACATCAACCTGCGCGGCACATTCTTAATATCGCAACGGGTCGGCAAACAGATGATTGCCCAGGGTGGCGGCAGCCAGATCAATATCGATTCACTGTCGACCCATGCGCCGCTTCATCAGGTGGTCCCTTATTCCATGAGCAAATCGGGCATGAGCGCCATGACCCGCGGCCTAGCCGGCGAATGGGGCCCGCACGGGGTCCGGGTCAATGCCCTGGCGCCCGGGTTCATTCTCACGGACCTGACCGAAAAGCTCTGGTCCAGCCCGAAGATGCAGGCCTGGGGCAATATCGTCACGCCGCTCAGGCGTTTGGGCCGGCCGGTCGATATGGCGGGCACGGCGATCTTTCTGGCGTCACCCGCATCGGCGTTTATGACCGGTCAGGTCTTGCGCGTCGACGGCGGAGCGTCGGCTGCCATGCGTTGGCCCATTGCCGATGACTTTATGGTTACCGAAGACTGACCAGCTCTGATATCTTTGCCGCCGAAATTCCAAACAGGGGAATCACTTTCATGCTTCACGAACTGCGCATCTACCACTGCGTTTCCGGCCGCCTCCCGGCGCTGCTGAAACGTTTCGAGACCGTCACCTTGGCGCTGTGGGACAAGCACGGAATCCGCCAGGCCGGATTTTGGACAACGGAAATTGGACCAAACAGCAACGATCTCTATTACCTGTTAGAATGGCAATCGCTGGCCGAGCGCGAACAGAAGTGGTCGGCCTTCGCCGCCGATCCCGAATGGCAGGCGGCGAAAGCGAAAACGGAGGCTGACGGCGCCATCGTCGACACCCTGTCCAGCGCCATCCTGAAGCCGACGGCATTTTCATCGGTCAAATAAGTAACTTTTTCAGGCGGCTACAGGGCTCGTGAGTTCTCGGCCATGAAGGCGGCGATGCGCGGCTGGATGTCGTTACGCCAGCGCCGGCCATTGAAGACACCGTAATGTCCGACGTCCGCGTGCAGGTAGTTGTCCTGCCGGTCGGCCGGAATATTCGGACAAAGATCATGAGCCGCAACGGTCTGCCCCGGCGGGCAAATGTCGTCGCGTCCGCCTTCCACTGTCAGCAGGGCCGTATTTCGGATCATCGCCGGGTCCACAATGCGGCCACGATGCGTCAGGGTGCCGCGGGCCAAGTCGAAGTTCTGAAAAACGCGTTCAACGGTCTGCAGGAAAAATTCCACCGGCAGGTCCATGACCGCCAGAAACTCCTCATAGAAGGCCCGGTGCTGGTCGGCTGAATCGCCGTCGCCTTTGACCAGATCATTGAAATATGTGACCTGGGCGTCGATGTGGCGCTCCAGGTTTTTGAACAGAAACCCGGACAATTGCACGAAACCGGGATAGACCCGCCGAAACATTCCGGCGTGGGGCCAGGGCACATGACTGACAACAGCGCTTTCCAGCCAGCCCCGGTCGCGCCCGGCGATCATCATATTGGCCGGTGTTGGGTCGACGCGCGCGTCGATGGGGCCACCCATCAAGGTCATGGTGGCGGGCTGACTGGGATCGTCCTCAGCCGCCGTCAACGCGACCGCTGCCAGGACCGGCACGGCCGGCTGGCAAACCGCCATCACATGCACATCGGGGCCCAGGAAACGCAGCGCGTCCATGACCGTTTCGATGTAGTCGTCCAGATCGAAACCGCCCAGCGCCACCGGCACGTCGCGCGCGTCGCGCCAGTCGGTCACATAGACGTCATGGTCGGGCAGCATGGCTTCCACGGTGCCGCGCAACAAAGTCGGATAATGTCCCGACAAGGGCACGACGATCAGAACTTTCGGCTGTGTGCCCGTCGGCACGACGTCATCATCCTTGGCGAAGCGTAATAGATCGCAGAACAGCGAACAGACCTGCACCTCCTCCACCACGGCCACGACGGCCCCCTCGACCGTCGTTTCGTCGATGCCCCACGCGGGCCTGCCATAGCGCCCGGTGACGCCATCGAACAATTGAAAAGCCGCATGAAGGGCGCGGCCCGGCGGTGTTTCCGCCCACGGGTTCAAGCCGTTCTCGGTGATGGTTTTCTCGGCCCGGCAGAGCGCCTTCATGGGCGCCAACGCGGCGTGCGTCAGTTCGTAGGCATGATACAGCATGATGAAGTCAACCTAGCACCTGGGTACCGGGGGGAAAGCGCAACTTAATCCCGTGCCCGTGCGGGCAGCG
>CAZQPC010000204.1:0-4702 GCA_964595005.1 uncultured Magnetovibrio sp. | reverse complement strand
CGCGGCTTGGTCCCGTGCGCGAAACGCGCGGCTTGGTCCCGTGCGCGAAACGCGCGGCTTGGTCCCGTGCGCGAAACGCGCAACTTGACCCTGTGCGCCGAAAGATTAGGCTTTTGTCTACGGTACGTAAAAATCGATAGATGGAGAGCCGGCCATGGTGTTCGGTATTTTCGGCAAAAGCGACGAGAAAATTCAGGAACTCATTGATAATGGCCAGTACGACGAACTGCCCACCGAAGTCATTGACGATCTGGCCAAGGAATTGATTGTCACCACGGAGACGACTTTGTCCGGTTACGAAGTCACCCAGCGCATCGACATCATCACCGCCGAATGCGTCTTCGGTATGAACATCTTCCGCGACATGTTTGCCGGTATCCGCGATATATTCGGCGGCCGTTCAAGCGCCTCGCAGAAGGTCCTGCGCGATGCCCGCCACACTTGTCTGACGGAAATTCGGCGTGAGGCCCTGATGGTCGGCGCCAATGCGGTGATCGCCGTGGACCTGGATTATTCAGAGATTTCCGGCGACGGCAAATCCATGCTGCTGGTCGTCACCACGGGCACCGCGTGCCGGGTCGAGAAACGCTGACATGGCCGACAAGGACGCCACAGTGGCCAAAGATACCACCGTCGGCACTGATGCGGTCGCCGCCGTCGAGGAACAAATGGCGGCGCAGGTGGAAACCGTTGCCGCCTGGGTCGATACCCTGATCGAATTTTCCATCAAGTACGGGTTCCAGATCCTGGGCGCCCTGGTGTTTCTGTTCATCGGCCTGAAGCTGGCCGGCTGGGCCGGCCGCCGGGTCGGCGGCATTTTGGAAATCAAGAATGTCGACGAAACCCTGGCCCGGTTCATCGGCAATGTCGTCAAGGTTGTCGGCATCGTCTTTCTGGTGATCATCACGCTCGGCAACTTCGGCATCTCCATCGCGCCCTTGATTGCGCTTGCCGGCGCTTCCGCGTTCGGCGCGACGATGGCCATCCAGGGACCTCTCAGCAACTACGGCGCCGGCCTGTCGATCATCTTGGCCCGACCGTTTGCCGTCGGTGATACGATCACCGTGAACCGGGGCTCATCGGGTGTGGTCGAGGATATCCGCCTAGCCTATACCCTGCTGATCGGCGAAGACGGCGAACGCATCAACATCCCAAACAAGGAAATCGTCGGCAAGGTGATCGTCAATTCCGATGAACGGCGGGTTGTGCAAACCAAGATATGTATTGCCGACGGTCAGGACACGGATGCCGCCTTGATGGCGCTCAGCAACGCCGTCAGTAAGGTTGCGGCGCTCAAGGACGCGCCCCAGGCGCAGGTCGGCATTCACGATTTCACCTATGGCGGATTGGTCCTGGGTGTTCGATTTTGGGTGCCCAGTTCGAAGTATTTTGAAACCCGTTATGCCGTTAACGGCGCCATTCTTTCCGCCCTGCGTAACGCCGGCATTCAGCTTCTGCCGGCCGGGGCTTTGGCCGTCGCCGCCGGGTCCCTGTCCGCCGACGATGAGGATGACGACGAAGGGTTTATTTAGGACATGGTCTCACGAATTGCCGCCGGTCCCGATCTGGCGCCGGACATCTTTCGCCAGCGGCTGTTGGTGGAAGGATATTTCACCATCCAGGTCGATGAGGACGTGATCCGCGCCTACCTGTTCGATGTTGCCGATCACCTGAGCCTCAGAACCTACTCGCCGCCGATCATTTTCGCCCCCGCCAGCGGCATGGGCAGCGATGAGAACGCCGGCTACGACGCATTCGTGCCGCTCATCGACAGCGGCATCTCGGCTTATTTCTGGACCGGGCCACGGTTCCTGTCGGTCGTTTTCTACACCTGCAAGGGATTTGACGCGGACGCCGCCGTCGCCTTTACCCGCGCCTATTTCGCCGTCGACGGCGACATGGCCACGCATTCATTTTGAGAGGAATTTCCATGATCGTCGATCACCGCACCTACCGGATCAAGCATGGCATGAACAAACAATACATCGCCATGTTCGAGGAGTATGGGTTGCCTGTTCAACTTCGTCATTTGGGCAACCTGTTGGCCTATTTCCGGACCGCTATCGGCTCGGTCAACGAGGTCGTTCATCTCTGGGGATACGAAAGTCTGGCCGATATGGAACAACGCCGCGCCGCCCGGGACGCCGATCCGGCGTGGGCTGAATATAAAAAGATGTCGGCCGGCCTTTTGGAATATCAGGAAAACAAGATCCTGACGCCGACTGACTTCTCACCGATGAAATAACTACCGTCCGTGCAATGCCCGGCGCAGTTCGTCCGCCGAGATCCCCAGTTGTTCGGCCGCACGCTGGAAGTTCGGCGGCGGCGGGCCCAGGGCGCGATGTAGCTGTTCGCGGGAAATACCTAATTTGCGCGCCGCCTGGCCCAGATCCGGTGGGCCTCCCCCGCGTCCGCCGCCGCCGGCCTGGCGCATGGGGGGTGGGCCACCCGGACCTTGTCCGAAGCCCGGGCCACCTCCGGGGATGCCTGGACCGCCGCCGCCGGGACCACCGGGGCCACGCAGCGCAAATCCACCGCTGCTGCTGGGCCTGCCGACCCAACAACGGGGAATGAACGGAAAACTGCTGGTCAGCACGTAATAGTAAGTGCCGTCGGGATGCTCCGGCGTCACGCCATCGCGGCCATTGCAGGCATCCAAATCACCGGAACCGGCAGCGAATTCGTAGTCCTGCACGTAAGTGCCGTCATAGGCGCCTCCCGGTCCTGAAGGCCGCGTGCCGGAAATGACCCGATGGCTGGCACGCAGCTCGGTCATGCTGCTGCTTGGGTCGTTCGCACTGCTGTAACCAAAAGGACCATAGATGGGAAAGCCGTCGGCGGCGTAACCCAGCAGGGCTGGCTTGTCCCGATAGGGGAAGCGTTCAAGCAGGCCCGTTGGAATGCCATGATAATGGTAAGCGCCGTTGGGCTGAACGTGTGCGTTGTGGCGATCCAGGCCCAGATCCAGCCTTCCCGACAAGGCTTCAATATTCCATCCTGAACTGCGGTCGCGATTCCAAAATTCGGCGGTAAGGGCATCAAAGGGCACGCCATTCAAGGCGACGCCGAAGTTTTGATGGCCAAGTTCCGTCGGACGACCGGCTTTCGATGGTTTCAGCGGAACTTCAAAAATATAGCTCTGGGAGGATATGGTATGCGGGTTACCGCGGTTCGGGAACTGCCCGGGTTGGTGATCGGGCAGGCCATCGGAGCGGATCGAACGAATGCCGTCTGTGACGCTGACCGACATGCGCGCCGCGGCCTCCGCCGGATTAGTCAGGAATGACCAGAAATCGGCCTTTTCCTTGGCCGCCGGCACAGTATGGCCGGTCGACTTGACGCCGTGGCCGAAAGCCAGCTGTGGCACTGCCAAGGCGAAGATCGCTATGGCGGCAAAAATTCGGTTACGGTGGCGAGCGCAAGCAATCCATTTCATCGTCATCGGTCCTCGTGCGTCTGCAATTGTCGAAACAAGGTGTCGGCAAAAATGTCAGCGGCCTCATACATGATCCAATGGCCGGCGCCTTCGATGATATCAAAGGCGCAGTCCGGTTGATAGGCCCTCAGCATGTCGCGGCGTTTTTCGATGTCGGCGCGGCCGCCGCCGGTCGAATCGGCCTCGCCCCAAATGCCGCCCATCGGCGACACCACCCGGGGCAGTGCCTCCACCAGGGCCGATGAGAGGGAAACGCGCCGGGTCCGCACCCGCCCGCGGGCGATGTTCGCGCGGTGGATGTGCAATGCCAAGGGATCGATACGATCCGCCTCGGCGAACATCAGCAAACTCAGATTGTTGCGATGAATGGCGTCGATTTCCGCATCAGGTAACGTAGAATCCGGGACTTGAACGCCCATGACAACGAAATGCAGATCGCCGAAGCCCGCCGCGCCGACAAGCGTCAGACTTCGGCAACGATCTCCGTGCCGGGCCGCCGCCCAAGTTCCCATGACACCACCGAAGGAAAAACAGACCGCGTGGTACGGCGCGCCGCCGGGCAACAGGGTATCGATGCCTTCGGTGACAATGGCCGACAGGGTTTCGGCCGAATGCGGCTGCGGCGCATTGGCGGAAGCGCCCATGCCCGGCAGATCGGCGACATAGATGGTACGCGCCGCCGCCAGCTTGGGAATAGTCCTGATCCAGTGGGTCCACGACCCCCAGCCGCCATGCAATAAAACGATCGGTGCCAGACCGTCGGGGCCGACGGAATCTTTGGGACCGTCCCATCGATGCCAGACCATGGCGCCGTCGCCGCACGGTGTCTCCAGGCAGGTCGCCGGGCGCACAACCGCCGCAACGACATCCGCCGGCACCGCATGCCAATCAATCTCAAATTCAGGGCCAGGCATGAACTTCAAGCGTCCGCCAATTGATGCTTCAGATACGCGACATTCGTCGCCAATCCCGGCAATAGCCATTGAAACAACCGAACGACGGATAGAATTTCATCGACAGAAGCATCCCGCGCGGCGGCATCCCGCAACGCGGCGCCATCCAGACTTCCTGGATTAGGCAGGCGCGCCGCCACGGCGTTGATCATCCGGTCATGATAGACTTGGCAGATCGCTTCGTGCCCGGCTGTGCCGGCAACGGTCCGCAGATCGTCCCACGCCATGGCCCAATAGCTGGGCCAGCGGGCAAAGGCCCGGTAGTCCGTATTGACGAACGGCAATCCCAGCACATCCTTCACGTCTTCATAGA
>CAZQPC010000203.1:0-9684 GCA_964595005.1 uncultured Magnetovibrio sp. | reverse complement strand
TGCTCACCGATACCCCGCATCGCTTTCGCATCCTCTCCTAACCGGAAGGACGAATAACCGATCTCAGCCGCTTCCATATCAATGTGAAAGGCTCTAATACATTCGCCCGCCATTCGGCACACCATGACCGGGGCCGATAAGGACGACCTCTCCGTCTTCATCCGGAAATCCCAATACCAAAATTTCCGACATAAACTTGCCGATCTGCCGGGGCGGAAAATTGATCACCGCGGCAACCTGACGGCCCGGCAGATCCCCGATTTCGTAATGGCGGGTGATTTGTGCGGATGATTTCCGTTCGCCAATCTCTTCACCAAAATCCACCCAGAGCTTGATCGCCGGTTGCCGCGCTTCGGGGAATGGCTCGGCTCGGGTGATGGTTCCGACCCGGATATCGACTTTCAGGAAGTCGTCGAAAGAAATTTCCATTTATTCAATGCCTCCGGTGCGCGCGCGGCGCAAATCATGGCACGCGGCCAAAATGCGGGCAAACGAAAGGCCGCGTCCGAAAGAACGCGGCCTTAGCGTCAGATCAAAATAAGCGGTTATTTGGCCTGCTTCTTAACCTTCACGGCCTGCTTCGTAATCTCTTCGAGAGATTCGGAGATGCGGGCATTGATCGCGTTCGACGTGTCGGCATTGGACTTGGCGACCATGTCCGCCAATTCCTTCATGTTGCCGAGCGCCTTTTCGAAAGAAACTTTCAACAATTCAGCCTGTTTGGCCGCGGCGTCTTCCGGTCCTTCAATCGCGGTCAGCGCGGTCACGGCTTCGGTCGCTTCCTTGACGGTTTCCTGAAGGATTTCGTTCTGGCGTGCGGCAAGGGCTTGCACACCTTCAACGGCGGCCTGGTTGGCAGCGGTCAGGGCTTCGATGTTCTTGCGCTGAGTGGCGATCAGGGAATCGACGTCGAATTGCGGCATTTTGTAGGTACCGGCAAGCTTCGTGAACTGATCGGCGATTTTGGCGGGATCGAAATCGGCCATCACTTTGGTCATGTCCATATTCATGAACGGATAAGCGGCGTTGGTCATTGTATTCTCCAGTTGGTCAGGCGGATGCGAAAGCGCATCGAGTTTAAGAATTTCCGGCAGGGCAATTTATATTGCACTGCAACATGATCCTAATATGCGCTCTAATTATGGACTCGTCAATGGAAAATTGTGCATCGCACAAAAATAATTTTGCACCCGCGAAATGACAAGATAGGACGTTGCGCCGCTGTCTCGCACGGGCTTTTCGATGCTAATTTTGAGGTTCGGTCGGATTATACTTCGCCGCTGCGCACTTCGCCACGATACGATCGGCCAGGGAAAGCCCTCGATCAATAGCTGCCATGGTGGCCGACATGTCTTCGCTGTCGTCACGAAACCAGACGCGGCACGCATTGGCAAAAACCAAGGTCAGCCCCTTGGTTCGCAGCAGACCCGCGATGCCGGCCGAGGGAATTTCCGCCGCTTCCAGGGTCATCGCCATGGAGCAGTGCAATCGGAGCATTTGCCAAACGCCCGTGACAGGATCGCCCGGAAGGCCGTGAACCACGGCGGCCAGCCCGCCCTTGTATTGCGAAAGCGCGTCAAAACGGCGCATGAGTATGTCGAATAACCTGTCCTTTGGCGTGTCGCCTGTCTCACCGTCCTTGGCTAAGTCGCTGAGCACGGTTTCATCGATCTGCCGGGCGAGGCCGCCTAGGATACAGGCCTTGTTGGCCATCAATGAAAGCAACTGTGGCAATGAAATTCCGGATTCGCGCGAAATACCGGCCATCGTTACAGGGCGCCAGCCGTCGCGTTCGGCCATAGTCATTGCGGTGGCAACAATGTGCCGACGCATATCCTCCGGAGATTTTGCCTTTCCGCGGGCCAATCTGGCATCCTTCGCATATGAAGAAGGAACAACTATACCATTAAGCGGATGTACGCTCTAGCCGGCGAGTTCTCTGGAACGTGCCGTCGCGGCCGCGATGGCCTTTGTTATCAGCGGCTGCCACCCGTCGTCGGCCATAAGGACGTTCAAGGCTTCAGCCGTTGTGCCGCCGGGACTGGTAACGTTCTCGCGCAATGTCGATGGCCGTTCATCCGATTGACGAAGCAATTCACCCGATCCCGATACCGTCGTTCGCGCCAGTTGGGCGGACAGATCGGGCGGCAAGCCAGCGTCGATACCGGCTTGGGTCAGGCATTCGACAAGCAAAAACACATACGCCGGGCCACCGCCCGACAGCGCGGTCACGGGATCAATAAGGGATTCATCGTCAACCCAGGCAACAGCCCCCACTGCCTCCAAAAGTTTTCCGCAATTGTTCCGCTGGGCAGACGTCACATGGGCATTGGGTGTGGCGACTGTAATGCCGCGACGTACGGCGGCGGGCGTATTCGGCATGGAACGCACAATGGCGGCCTCATCGCCGAACATGGCCTCGAAATAGGCGATGGTCTTTCCAGCCGCGATTGACAGGAAGACGGTTTCGGGCGACCGATACGCCGCGAACGGTGGTGCGGCTTCGTCCATGGCTTGTGGTTTGACGGCGAACAGGACAATTCCCGGCGCGAAATCATTAGGTAGGGCCGCTTGGCTTGAAACGGCCCCCATGCCGCGTCCGCGCAATTCCTCGGCCATCGGTTCATAGGGTTCAACGATATGAATCTGGGAAGCCGGCATGCCCATCTCCAGCCAGCCCTCCAGCATGGCGCCACCCATTTTTCCGCAACCGACAAGCAGCAATGGTTGATCCATTGCGCCTCTAGGCCTCACCGACGGTATCGATCATTGCCGCTTCGATGGCCTCGACCGCAGGTTTGCCGCCCCAAATGACATATTGGAACGCCGGATAGAACCGCTCACATTCGATCAGCGCCGTCTCCACAAGATCCTCGGTCTGTTCGACCGCCAGACCTTGCTGGCCGCGCAGTGCCAGGGTGGCCCGGAACATGGGCAAGCCTTCGTCCGCCCAGATCGAAAAATGGCCAAGCCAGAGTTTTTCGTTAACCAAGGCAACAAGTTCGTGGACCCGGCCGCGCTGATCATCGGCGACACGCATGTCGAACGCGCAGGTGAAATGGATGGCCTCCATTTCTTCGTTCCAGGCGAAATAGAGACTGTAGTCGCACCAACTTCCCGGGACCTGGACGGCCATTTCCTCATTACTGCGCCGGTCAAAGGTCCATTCGTTGAACTCGACAAGCTGTTCGACAATATCGATGGGGTGATGCGTTTCGGTTTCGCGTGCGGTATTCAGGCTCGTCATGCCCGCTCCTCCTGTTGCCCATGGAAAATGAGATGGCAAATTACGAAGTGCGGACCGGCTTGGGCGAAACCACAACATCTAGTATGAGACGCTAAATGATGTAGATGCTTGCCCGGTCAGTACAATACCTAGCCTGCCCCAACCGTGATTCGCGCGCAAGAGGCAATTCACGTTGGGCAAGAAATTTTTGTGGATAAGGCCGCCAGCCTTATGACCGGGAACACCCATGCGTGGGCGGATCTGTCCGTGTCTTAGGCCTATGACAAGTGATTACTTGGTTGTTTTCCGCGCCGGCGATTTTTTGGCCGCCGGTTTCTTGGATGCGGTCCCGCGACTTGGTTTGGGGCGGCTTTTTTCCAACGCGGCGACGCGTTTTGCCAGGCGTTCCTGCTCCGCCCGCGCTTCCGCGGCCATGGCCTTGACAGCCTCGAATTCCTCGCGCGGCACCAGGTCGGCATCGGCCAGAAGTTTGTCGACACGTTGGCGGACCAGAGCTTCGATCTCATCCTTGACACCGACCAGTGTGGAGACAGCGCCATTGGCAACTCGTGCCAGATCGTCAAATAGACGGTTGGTGGTCTGCATGCCCAGCTTCCCTGTATTGACGGACCAGACATCATTATGGGCGCGGTGTTGCAAGCTGACAACCGCTGACCTTGCCGGCTCCAGCACCGGGGCCTATAAGGGGCCGGGCGTGACAGGCGCCCATTTTCGCGAGGTTTCGCATGTACGTCATTACCGGTGGCGCCGGATTTATCGGCTCCAACATTGCCTGGGGACTTGAGCGGCAAGGCCTCGGACCGCTGGCCATCGTTGATCGTCTGCGCGAGGCGGAAAAGTGGCGCAACGTGGCGAAGCGGGAAATCGCCCACATCATCGATCCCGACGATATATTTTCATTCCTCGATGCCCACGCGGCGGAAATTGAGGCCATCGTGCACATGGGGGCGATTTCCGCCACGACCGAGACGAATGTCGACCTGATTATCGAAAATAACTTCAAATTGTCCGTACGATTATGGGATTGGTGTGTGGCCCAGGAAACGCGGCTGATCTACGCCTCATCGGCGGCCACCTATGGTGACGGCGCCCATGGATTTGATGACGATCCGTCGGGGCCCGCCCTGGCACGTCTGCAGCCCTTGAACCCCTACGGCTGGAGCAAGCATCTATTCGACCGGCGGGTGGCCCGGATTGTCGCCGACAAGGGGCCGACACCGCCGCAGTGGGTGGGGCTGAAATTCTTCAACGTCTATGGCCCCAACGAACACCATAAGGGCCGCATGACCAGCGTTGTCTCGCAGATCTATCCCCGCGCTGCGGCCGGCGAAGCGGCGATTCTGTTCAGATCGCATCATCCCGATTATGCGGACGGCGGCCAGTTGCGCGACTTCGTTTGGGTCGGCGACTGCGTGGACATGACCTTATGGCTTTTGCAAAATCCGTCGGTCAGCGGGCTGTTCAACTGCGGCTCGGGCAAGGCGCGAAGTTTTGCGGATCTGGCAAAGGCCGTCTATCGGGCGCTGGGACAAGAACCGATGATAGAATTCGTCGATACGCCGAAAGATATTCGCGATAAATACCAATACTTTACCGAAGCCCGCATGGAACGCTTGCGGGCCGCCGGGTTCAACAAGCCGATGACGGCGTTGGAAGACGGGGTTCGAACCTATGTTACGGAGTTCCTGCATACCAATGACACGTTCCGATAATCGATCCCCGAAGGTTGCGTGATGTTTCTGGCTATTCCCTTTCCAAGCATCGATCCCATTTTAATCTCGTTCGGACCGTTTGCCGTACGCTGGTATGCGCTCTCCTATCTTGCGGGAATAATAATAGGATGGCGGTTGCTCAGACGGCGTGCGGACGTGTCTGCCGAAAATATCAGCGCCGATCATATCGACGATTTTCTTGTATGGGCGACCCTTGGAATCATCCTCGGAGGCCGGTTCGGGTATGTGCTGTTTTATAACTTTCAATACTTTGCCGCCCATCCGGGTGAAATTCTTGCCATGTGGCGCGGCGGCATGTCCTTTCATGGCGGCTTTCTTGGGGTGGTTGTCGCGGGATGGATCTTCTGTAAGAGGCGCGACATACATCCGTTGATTTTTGGCGATATGATTGCCTGCGCTGCGCCGATCGGACTGTTCTTCGGGCGCATTGCGAATTTTATCAACGGCGAGTTGTTCGGCCGTATTACGGATGCCCCATGGGGGGTCGTGTTTCCGCGCGGCGGGCCCGACCCCCGCCATCCCAGCCAGCTCTATGAGGCGGCCCTGGAGGGGGTTATCCTATTCATCATTTTGAATCTCATGTGGCGTTCAAAAACCATCCGGAACCGCCGCGGCGTTCTCACCGGCACCTTCATTGCCGGATATGCCATCGCCCGCATGATTGTTGAATTATACCGACAGCCGGACGCACATATCGGGTTCCTGACAGCCGGCAGCACGATGGGCCAGTGGCTGTCCATGCCCATGTTGCTGATCGGGCTTGGGCTGGTGGCCTGGGGATGGCGCCGCGCCGCGCCATAAGATCGAACCATGACGGATCTTCTGGACATTCTACGCCGGCAAATTCAACTCAACGGGCCGATGACGGTCGCCGCCTACATGAAGCTTTGCCTGGCTCACCCGGAACACGGCTACTATCGCAAAAAGGACCCTTTCGGGCCGCGTGGTGATTTCACGACGGCACCTGAAATTTCACAGATGTTCGGTGAGTTGATCGGCCTTTGGGCCGCCGCTGTTTGGCAGTCCATGGGCGAACCCGCGCCGCTTCAATTGGTGGAGTTGGGTCCGGGACGCGGCACGCTGATGGCGGATGCATTGCGCGCGGCAGGCCGGATGGTGAATTTTATTGATGCTGCCGAAGTGCATTTGGTCGAGACCAGTCCGCTCTTGCGCCAAAAACAGGAAGCGGTCCTGCAAGAGTATGCGCCGACCTGGCATGACGACGTGACGACACTTTCCGAAGCGCCCACCATATTCGTCGCCAATGAATTCCTGGACGCGCTGCCCATTCGGCAGTTCCAGCGAACCCGGGAGGGCTGGCACGAACGGCTTGTCGGATTGGACGGAAATGAGCGGTTGCAGTTCGTCTTGTCACCGCCGCAACTGGCCAATCCCATGGTCCCCGATTCGCTAAAAAATGCGGCCATCGGCGCTGTCGCCGAAATTTGCCCTGCGGCGATGAATGTCGTCCGTCATCTCGCCGAACGGTTGGTGTCAACGAATGGCGCGGCAATTTTTATCGACTATGGACACCCACATAGCGCCGCCGGTGAGACGTTTCAGGCGGTAAAAAATCATACGTATCATGACCCGTTGGCCAACCCCGGTGACACTGATCTCACGGCGCACGTTGACTTCGCAATCTTGGCAACCGCTGCAAAGGCAACGGGGGCAATGGTTTACGGGCCCATAACCCAAAAAACCTTCCTCGAAACATTGGGAATTCGAGAACGTGCCAAGGTTTTGACAGCGGCCGCAACGGAGATCCAGAAAACCGATATTGAAGCCGCGCTCGCCCGCCTCACCGACGCCGGTGCCATGGGGCGCCAGTTCAAAGTGTTGGCCATTTCCGGACCGCGGACGCCGCCTCCGCCAGGGTTCGAATGACCGCATTGAGCGGCGGTTTTCAAATGCTGCCGACGGTTTCATAATCATCAGATGATCCATGCCGACAATCTTTCTGCTGAGAGCCGTGTGCGGCACGCGTTCTTCACCCGTCGCGGCGGTGTCAGCGAGGGCGTCTATGCCTCGTTGAATTGTGGGTTCGGGTCCGGGGATGATCATGCCCGGGTTCGCGCCAATCGCACGGCCGCCATGCAGACACTGAACGCAGACCCCGATGAATTGACGACCGTCCATCAAATTCACTCTGCTGATGTGGTCAAGGTCGAAGAGCCCTGGCCCTTGATGCACCGGCCGAAGGCCGACGGCATGGTGACCGACCGGCCCGGCGTGGCGTTGGGAATCATGACGGCAGACTGCGCCCCCGTTTTGTTTGCTGACACGGATGCCGGCGTTGTTGGTGCCGCCCACGCTGGATGGCGGGGCGCGTTAGCTGGGGTGCTTCAGGCAACTTTGGAGGCCATGGAGACCCTGGGGGCGGCGCGCTCGCAAGTGGCCGCGGCCTTGGGGCCTTGTATTCGAAAATCGTCCTACGAGGTCGGGCCTGAATTTCGCGCCACGTTTCTTGAGACTGATCCGGCGCACCGGAGCTACTTCGAACCGGCGGTTCGCGACGGCCATTTCATGTTTGATCTTGCCGGATTCATTGTCGATGGCCTTTGGTCATTGGGGGTGGCGTCGGTGGATGACGTCAATGTCGACACCTACGTGGATGCTGATCGCTTTTTCAGTTACAGGCGGACCACGCATCGCGGCGAAAGTGATTACGGCCGAGGTCTGTCGGTTGTGATGATGGGAGAAAATTAGATGCCGTTGCATTTTTCATTGGCGGAGTTGGCTGAGCGGCGGCGACGCACCTGTGAGGCGATCACCGCCAAGGGCCTGGATGGTCTTATGATGTTTCGCCAGGAGAGCATGTTCTACCTCACGGGATATGACACCTTCGGGTATTGTTTCTTCCAGTGCATGTATCTTGGCGCGGATGGTCGATTGATTTTGCTGACCCGCGCCCCCGATCTCCGCCAGGCGCAATTTACCTCAATGGTCGAAGACATCAGAATTTGGGTCGATTCGCCGACGGCCGGCCCCGCGGACCAACTGCGCGACATTCTCGAAGAATGCGGCCATCGAGGCGGCCGCCTCGGTGTCGAATGGGATGCCTATGGTTTGACCGCGGCGAACGGCCGTAAGGTGGATGGCGCCCTCAATGATTTCTGCGAATTGGAGGACGGCTCGGACCTGGTCAACGAACTGCGTATCGTGAAAAGTCCGGCCGAGATCGAATTCGTCCGCGAAGCGGCGAAATTGACCGACGACGCCTACGATGCCGCCGTAGAACTGACCGGAACCGGGGCGTCTGAAGGCGACATTCTTGCCGCGATGCAAGGTGCCGTCTTTCAAGGCGGCGGTGATTATGCGGGCAACGAATTCATCATTGGTTCCGGAGATGGCGCTTTGATGTGCCGTTATTACAGCGGTCGAAGAACCATGACAGCGCAGGACCAGTTGACCTTGGAGTGGGCCGGGGCCTATCGGCATTATCATGCTGCCATGATGCGAACCTTCGTCGTCGGAGAAGTGCCGGCGCGCCAACAGGCTCTCTATGACGCAAGTCTCGATGCCTTGCGCGCCGTCGAAGCAGCGATCATCCCCGGCAGGACCTTCGGTGATGGCTTCGATGCCCATGCGCGGGTGATGGACGGGGCGGGCTTGGCGGAGCATCGGTTGAACGCCTGCGGGTATAGTTTGGGAACGACGTTTTCGCCCACCTGGATGGATTGGGCTATGATGTATCAGGGAAATGCCCGCGTGTTCGAACCTGGTATGGTCATCTTTTGTCACATGATCATATTCGATTCCGACGCGGCGTTGGCCATGACCTTGGGCGAAACAGTATTGGTGACCGAGACGGGCAATGATCGGCTGTCCCGTTCTCCGTTGGACTTGGTTGTTAAGTAGCCGCCATGCCCCATCTGTACATGTTTTTTATGTGCATGTTGCTGGGCCTGATTGCCACTTGCGCCATATTATGAGGTGTTAGCGCGCGTGATCTGTAACCGGGTGTTGATCGCAGCCATCGTCAGTTCAGTAGCCCTGGCGGCGGTTTCCTGCGGACCGGTTCCAAAACCATTTAAGGTACGCCCGGAAACCGGCCCACCGGCCTTGTCTGCCCGTGACACCGCCGGGGGTGTTCGCGTCGCGGTGCTGGAAGGGCCGGCGGCGCCGATGGCCCGATTGTTATCCAAATCAGTCGCGGAAGATCTGGTCGTTCGCGGGATTCCCGCGACGACCGAAGGCGGTGAAGCACTTAGATACACGTTACGGGGACGGGTTGAGGAATTATCCCCGGGGACGATGGCAGGCAAGGTCGCACGTATTCACTGGAGCCTGACGGAACGTAACGCAGAGCCCTTCTTCACTTTTTCCCAGGACGTCGAAGGTTCCGATTTTGATTGGCAGTGGGGGTCGCCCCGGGTGATCAAGAAAGTTGGCGCCAATGCCGCACGGTTAATTGCCGAGGCCGTTGAGCCGGAGGACGAGACGTTGAAATCCGTTCAAGCTGTCTCTGCGGGGGTATGGATACAGCCAATTCAGGGTGCCCCCGGTGACGGCGATAAATCCCTGACACGTGCCATGCGTTATGCCCTCATGGGGGCGAAGATCGCCGTTACCTCCGAACGGCCCGCGGCCCGGCACCTCCTGAGCGGCCAGGTTCGCGTGGCACCGCCGCGGGGTGGCGATCAGAATGTCGAAATTCGCTGGACAATCGCTTATCCAAATGGCGGACAGGCTGGAATTGCG
>CAZQPC010000202.1:0-9720 GCA_964595005.1 uncultured Magnetovibrio sp. | reverse complement strand
TTTCCAACGTGCCGGATTTTCCCCCTCGCGGTATTTCCGCGCTGATGCCCAATCAAGGATCACCTCAATACGACCCCGAACTCGGCTGGCGGTTTCCGACTTCGTTGCCCAGATCGGCTCCAGCACCTTCATCACCAAGCCGGTATCAACAGCTTGGACCGGCAGCGGACCGAAGACCGGATAGACGTAGGTTTTTAAAGTGCTGTTCCATTGAGCAGTGTGTTTGACGTTCCGCCATCCGGCGCTGTGAGCCGAGATATATTTGTCCGCACAATCGGCAAAACTCATGGCCGTTGCGGTTTCAATGAGGCGCTGACCACGTTCTGCTTTGCGAAATTCGATTGGGTCGATGCCTTCATGGAGTAGTTTTCGGCACTCAAGGGCCGCATTCCGCGCCTCTGATAACGAGAATGTATGGATAGAGCCGAGACCCATCTGTCGGGCTTTTCCACTCAGCATGAAACGGTAAAGCCAGGATTTAGCGCCGCTGTCGCTGACTTGCAGATATAAACCGCCACCATCAGCGTATCTGCCGCGCCGTTTTTTGGTGGCGACTTCCCTTGGTGAAAGTTTGTTGATTTCACGCGCCATAAAGTTCACCCACAATAAAACCCACAAAAGATACGTGGATTATGACGGACAAGAGCGGACGCGTCCAGATAGTTTTACTGAGATAAACTTATATTTCTAGCGCTTAATTGGGCGTTGGTGGATGAAGGTGAACAAGAAAATGGCGGACAGGGTGGGATTCGAACCCACGAAGGGCGTTAACCCTTACTCCCTTAGCAGGGGAGCGCCTTCAGCCACTCGGCCACCCGTCCGCAAGTCACGTGACGGCGGCTCTGGGCCGCCGCGAGGGCCTTTCTAGCTCTCCGTTGCGGCAGGATCAACCCGCTTTGGCGCCGGATCAGTCGGATGTCACCCCGCGTCGCCGCCGACCCGGTCCTCGCGGCCGTCGCGGAAGCTGCGGCTGGTGGTCAGGGCCGGGGTGTCGATGGCATCGGCGTCGATGGCCTCGGCAATGTTGAACGAGACGATGGCCTCGGTCATGCGTTGCAAGTCGCTAACGGTGACCGGGAACACGCAATGGGGATGGCCGGCCGCCGCATAGACCGTCTCGAAGCGTTTGAAGGACCGGTCGATGACCATGGGCAGACGCGCCGCCAGGCCGATGGGGGCGACGCCGCCGATGGTAAAGCCGGTGATCGCCTTAACTTCGGAAGCCTGCGGGCGGGCGACCTCGCCGTCCAAATTCAGGGCCCTGGGCAGGTTCTGTTCCAGACAACGGTGATCGCCGGCCACCAAGGCCATGACGAAGCGCCGATCAATGGTGAACACCAGGGATTTGACGATGGCCCCCAAGGGGCAGCCAACGGCCTTCGCCGCATCTTCGGCGCTGCGCGCCGTGTCGCTCAGCTCCAGGATCGTGTCAGCAAGGCCCGCATCAGCCAACGCGGCGCGCACTCGTTTGACGGCGTCGCGCTCCAGAACACTCATGATGCCCTCCCGTGGTCTTCCCGTGGCCCTCTCGTCGCCAACCCGATCACTATACCCGCCGGCGCTAGGTGCGCAATCGCCCAGGGGTGGCGCCACAGAAGCCAGCCGGAAACATCTTGACATGTATCTGTCCTTTACGGACATACGCATACCGAATAGTATATATCGAATTAGATATATCAATGGTCAGCGGAGTCCGGTCCATGTTACCCGAATTCGAAACCGTCGAAGAGGCGAAATCAGCCTTGCGTCGCGCCGAGGAAGCCCTGGAGCGGGCGATGGCCCGCGAACAGGAGATGCTGGGCACGGAGCGCCAGCGCCTGACGGAACTGGCGCACGAAATCAAGACGCCGCTGAACGCCATGATCGGTTTCGCCCACATGATGTCAGAACAACTGTTCGGCGCCATGGGCGATCCGCGCTACGCCGAATATTCGCGTACCGTTTACGAAGCGTCGCTGCACCTGCAGGACCTTTGCGACGACATTCTTGGTGAAGGCCATGATGATGGCGATCCGGACATTCAAGTGGCCGACGTTAACGTACGGGACATGGCAGACCGTATCGTGCAGTTGTTTTCCCAGATGGCGGAGGAACGCGGCGTCAGCCTTGGCGCACAGATCCCCGCCGATTTTCCCGATATCCGCACCGACCCCAAACGGCTCAATCAGATTGTCATGAATCTGGTCTCGAACGCCATTAAATTCACCCCGCGCGGCGGCAACGTCGGCATTGAAGCCGATGTTGACGCGGCAACCGGCGCGATGATTTTTGTTGTCGCCGACACCGGCCAGGGCATGTCGGCGGCGCGTTTGAAGGAAGCCGTCAAGCCCTACAAACAAGACCAGCGGGGCTCACCCCACGGCGACAAGGGCATCGGCCTCGGCCTGTCCATCGTTGATCGATTGGCGCAGCAATTACGCGGCGAACTGCGCCTGATCAGCAAGAAGAACGTCGGCACGGTGGCCTCCATCTGCCTGCCGTTGACCTACGACCGCAATGGCGCCATGGCCAAACACGGTGACAGCCCGCCCGACACCGGCGGCGAAAATTCCGCGGCAAATGTATTTTCCCTGCATCAATCAACGGGCAGTTAAAAGGCCTGACCGGTTGGTCGAATTCATCGGCCGCGTTTCAATATCTCGCGGCATTTTTCGGCGATCTCCAGGGACTGCACGTCATTCATGGGCTTGCCATTGAAGTACAGCGCGCCGGTTTTCAGATTGAACTTCACGGTCCCAAGGTTGACCTGCATGTCGGGGATTCCGGCAGCCTCCTTGTAAGCGGCTTCCGCCGCCGTCGTGGCGGTGGTCGTCTCGCCGGATTCCGTGGTCGCCGATGAGGCAGACGTATTGAGGGCCGAGGCCGTGGTGCGCAACGCGGTGACGTTGGCGTCCTCCGCATAGCCGACCGCCGTCGCCGCCGTGACCGCACTGGCCGCCGCGGTAATCGCCGTCGACGCGTCGCCCGAGGCGGCCGCCGTCTGCGCCGATGTCAGCGCCGATGAGGCCGTCGTCAAGGCCGATGAGGCGGTGCTGACCGCCGTCTTCTTGGTGGCGTCCGTGGGATCCGCTGTGTAGGCGGCGACCGCCGCGTCGTAGATGGTCTGGGTTCCTTGAACCGCTTCGTCGGCGGCAATCACAGCGGCCTCGGCGGACACGGTCTGGGAATTTGACGCCGCGCTGGCCGTCTCCATCGCCTTGGTCGAACTGCTGGTCGTGACGTCGGCACTGTCGGCGGCGGTCCGTGCGCTGGCGGCGGCCGTGGTCGAAGACGTGACCGCGGCGGTCGATGATGAACTGCTGGCTGAAACGCTGACGCCGGCGGTTGTTACCGTGCTGACCGCTGAATTGGCCGACGTGGTGGCGCTGGCATAACTGCCCGCCGCATAGGCGGTCTCGGCACTGGTCAGGGACGCCTGGGCGGTGGTCAGGGCGGCCACGGCGGTATTGTATTCGCGCGTATTGGAGCCGCTTTCCGGGTTCGTCGTGTAGTCGGCCAAAGCCCGGTCCCGTTCCGTGGTCATCGCCGTCACCGCGGCCTCGGCATCCTCAATGGCGACCAGGGCTTGCGATTTCGACGCCAGGCTTTCCGCCGCGCTGGCCGCCGTTTCGGCGGCATCGGCGGCGGTCTGCGCCTGATCCGCGGCATTCGCCGCCGCCTGGGCGGCCTCAGCGTCGGCTTCCGGCTTGCCCAGATAATAGCTGAGATCGCGGGTGACATTGAATTCCAGGACGTCGGGCAGGGTCAGCAAAAATGTGCCGCCGATATCTGCCGGCGCCACCTTGCGGCCGCCAAAACCGGTGCCCGGCTGGTAGGCCACGTCTCCGGCCGGTTGATGGCGCACGACGCGGCGGCAGTCCTTCTTGGTGATGGTGACCTTGACGGCCACCGCCGCGCCCGTTGGCGCCGGATGAAGGGCCATCGCCGCCAGGGGCACAAGGCTGAGAAACCGGTGAATCCGCATAACCTGCTACGTTCGCTGTTCAAGGCATTGTGGTCAGTCCAGCGTCTTAGCACGGCGGCGTTAACATTTGATGAGTCAGCCAACCGTTTCCCGGTGGCCATCGCCATGCTAGAATCGGGCAACAAAATGGGGAGCTTATCCATGTCCATCCGCAGCAAGTTTCTATTCGCCGTCCTGGGTTTCGCGGCCATCGTCGCGCTGGCCGCAACGGCCCCGGCTCCGGCCGGCGCCGATCCCATCGAATTGGCGCAAAGCGGCAATTTGATGCAATGCATGGAACAATGCATCCGTTCCGAGGGCAAAGCCGAAAAGGCGACTTGCAAGTCGCGCTGCGCGACGATCTCAACGAAGCGGCCGAAGCAGAAAGACTGCATGGGGAACTACAAGCGGTGCCAGAAATCCTGCCCCAAGGGCAACAATTCGTGCCGCAAGGGCTGTAAGGCGCGGCTCATGAAATGCTCCTAATCCGGCGGCGGGAAGGCGGTCCGGCTAACGTTTTTTCAGCAATGTATCGAGCAGCAGGCGGGCCGATTCCTCGGGCTTGAGGCCGGCTTCCTTGACCCAGTTCAAGCAGTGGTCGTAGTGATAGCGCGCGATGGCGAGACGCGCCGCGCCGGACTTGCGATTGTGGGCACCGAGGATCAGTTTGCGGTATTCCAGCAGCATCTCGGCCTTGGCCCTTTGCTTGCGGTCGGCGTAGACCGCATCGCCCAAGTGCGATGAGACCCAGGCGGCAGCGGCGGCCAAATTCCGGCTGCCGGCATTGAGCCGGGTGATGGCGGCGGCCGCGACCGCGCGCTTGAATTCCGTCGAATAGGCCATACCCACCGTTCTAGGCACCTCATGGTTACCATAGGGTAAACACACGCCCTCACCCGGCTTAGGCCAAAGCCGCCGCCAGCCGTCGGAAGTCCTTTTCGTCACCCGGCAGGCCCAAACGCAACAGGCCGGGCCGATCATCGAAGGCGCGGGTCCAGATCCCCTGCGCCGCCAATATACCATGCAGGTCGCGCGCGCCCACATCGTAGAGACGGAAAAGATCGGTGCCGCCCAGGTGGCCGGCGACGTACGCCGCCATGATGACATCCAAGCGGGCCGCGTGGGCGGCCAGCCCGGCCCGCGTTTCATCGATCCAGGCGGCGTCACGAAGCGCCCGGGCACCGATTTCCAGGGCCGGACCGGCGACCGCCCAGGGCCCCAAGGCCTGGCCCAGTTGATCGGCCAGCGGCGCATCGGTGATCGCAAACCCCAGCCGCAACCCGGCGAGGCCGAAAAACTTGCCAAAGGACCGCAGCACCAGCAGGCCCCCCGGCGCCGTATGAGCGACGGTGCTGATCGCCGGCACGACGTCGGCGAAGGCTTCGTCGACGATGACCAGGCGGCCCGGCCGCAGCCCGGCAATGATTTCGGCGGGCGCCCATCGATGGCCGTCGGGATTGTTGGGGTTGACCAGCACGACAACATCCGCATCTTCCGGCCAGTCCGCGTTCATGGGATGGGACGACGCCTGGTGGCCGGCGCCACGCCAGCATTCCAGATGTTCACCATAGGTGGGCCCCAGGACAGACACCTTCGATGGCGCCAACAATAGGGGCAGCAACTGGATCAGCGCCTGGGTCCCCGGCGCGGCGACGATGCGGGCACCGTCGGGAACGCCGTAGAAGGCGCGTGCCGCTTCCAGAAGGTCTTGCTCGGCGGTTTCGTCGGGAAGCCGGGCCCAGTGATCGACCGACACTTCCGGCAGCGGATAGGGCACAGGATTAATCCCCGTCGACAGGTCCAGCCAGCCGGCCTTCGGAATGCCGAAGCGCCGGGCCGCCGCATCCAGGCCGCCGCCATGTTGCAGGCGCGGTGCCATGTCAGCTTTTCGGCTCACCAGCATCCCGGTGGTTCAGATATTCGGCGATCGAGGCATCAAGGCCCCGCGAGCGGTCCAGGGTTTCGCGGGTCTCGGCGGCAAAGGGGGTGTCGGCCAAGACACGCATGACCCAGGCGGCGCCGTCGTGGAACCCGCCACTGACGCCGGCGTCGCGAAAGGTCTGGGCGATCTCTTCCATCTCGCCGATCCAGCGGCCCGCATCGGCGGGAATAAAGGGCACCCGGCCTTCCATCTTGGCCAGCGTGCCGGCTTGGCTGTGGGCAAATTCTTCCATCAAGGTGTCATAGGCGCCCGTCGACTTGGCCGCCATCAGGACCGCCGTATGCAGGCTGAAGGTGCCCTTCGTCAGGGCGGCATAGCACATCTTCACGGCTGACGCCTGGCCGACCTCGGTGCCCGCCGACTTGACCTGGAAACCACACCCATCCAAGGCTTCCATGGCGCCGATGTCGGGACCGGAAACATAGAAACGCGGTGTACCCTTGCCGGGCGCCGGGCCAACGATGCCGCAATCGATAAAAGGTGCGCCGGCGCCTTCGATCACCGCCGCCACTTGCTTGGCCGTCGCTGGCGAGATGGCATTGCAATCCACATAGGTCGGGAAACTGCCAGCCGCCGTCATGGCGGCGGCGATGTCGCGGGCCAGATCAAGGGCCGAGGCGGGTGGCAGGATGGAGAGGAACAGATCTGCGTCGCCGACCAGGGTTTCCATGTCGCCAACATCTCTCAGCCCGCCGGCCTCGGCCAGCTTGCGCGAGCGCTCGCTGCGGCCGGCGAGGCACGTGATAACGTCGTGCCCTTGTTCGCGAAGCGCGCGACCGACACCGTGGCCCATGTCGCCCGGCGCGACGACGGCAATGGTCATTTTGGTCATATGGATTTCCTGTTCGTGGTGATTGCGCGCCAATTATCCTCGCGGGGGTGGCGACGTAAAGCGCCAACTTTCGATCGGTGCCGGAATACTTCGTCCATGCCGCGAATGACCGCCGGCATTGCGAGACCATGCACCGAGTGATCCGGATGCTGAAAATTTTCGCCAAGCTCTGATAGAATGTCCGTTAGTTCGGATGATGACATGAGGGCTGTTCGACATGCGGGAAACCGATCTCTACCCACCGCTGAAAAATTTCCTGGTGCAGCAAGGTTTTGAGGTTAAAGGCGAGGTCAACCATTGTGATGCGGTCGCCGTTCGTGGCGAAGAGCCGATCATTGTTGTCGAACTGAAGTTGTCGATTAATCTGAGCGTCATATTACAAGCCGTCGACCGTCTGCAGATCACCGACAGCGTGTACATCGGCGTACCCAGAGGGACGGGTTCGTTGAAAAGACAGCGCAAACGGGTCGTCAAACTGTTGCGTATGCTGGGTCTCGGTCTGTTGGTGATCGACCCGGCGGCGGCGCAGGGCCGGGTTGACGTCGTATGTGATCCCGGCGAATACAAACCGCGCAAGGCGAAGCGGCGAGAGCATCGATTGCTGGGCGAATTCATGCATCGGGTTGGCGACCCCAATGCCGGCGGCAGCCCGGCGCGGCGCGGCCTGATGACCGCTTATCGGCAAAAGGCTCTGGCCATTGCCGTGTATTTGCAGGAGCACGGCGAGACGAAGGCCGCAATTATCGGGCGGTCGCTGAGTGAACCGAAGGCTCGGGCCATTCTTTATGACAACGTCTACGGCTGGTTCGACCGCCCGCACAGAGGTGTCTATGCTCTGTCGCCCCGGGGCGAAGCGGAGTTGCCGCAATGGCTGGACGATGACCAAGCGCCCGAATGACGCAGCCGTTCGCGTGGAGGCCGATGCCGTCAACGATGCCTGGCGCAGCTAAGCGTCAAATTCGCGCAGCAGCCGCCCGGATCGCCGGGTCCCCACTGTCGGCCCCGTCGGGCCAACAATGCGTTTACCGTTCACCCAAACCCCATGAACGCCGGCGGCACCGGTCGTCAGCCGCGGGCCGCCGCCGGGAAGATCAAAGACGCGGCGGTTGGCGGTTCGACCGATGGTCTTGGGATCGAACAGCAGGAGATCGGCGCGATAGCCCGGCACGATGCGGCCGCGTTCGGGGATGCGGAAGATGCCGGCCGGCTTGCCGGTCAGTTCGTGGACGGCGGCCTCCAGAGACAGGACGCCCAGGTCCCGGCACCAGTGCCCCAACAAATGAAGCCCGAACCCGGCATCGCAGAAAAAGGTCAGATGCGCGCCGGCGTCGCTCAGGGCCACGGAGGCATGGGGATGAGTAATCATCTTAGCGACCGCATCTTCATCGGAATTCAGAAGCACCGCCGTGAACACCGTGTCCAATCCGTCGCTGATGGCAAAATCAAGCATCCAGTCCAGCGGGTCGGCGCCGGCGCGGCGGGCCAACTCGGCGACCGTATCTCCCTCCGCCGCAGCATTTTCAGGCCGGGCAGCTTCGACAACGGCCAGTTTTTGCCATTCTCCGTTGAAGATTCGCACGCCGGCCGGCGTCGCCAGTTCGGCCCGCACCGCGTCGCGCAGGTTCGGGTCCAATAAATGCGCCGGCAGATCGTCAGCCGCGGCTTTCATGGCCGGCGCCCAGGCGCTCAGGCTTTCAAAGGGATAGGCAGACCGGATGGTGAAATCCATGGTCAGGGGACAGCACGATACCTGCCCCCAAAGTTCGCGTCCGCGACCGCAGGCCTCGGCAATGGCCGCCAACTCATCATGCGTGCCCATGGGATTGGTTGAATTGTGCAGTAGGGCGGCAATCATCACCGGCCGCCCAATCTTTTCGGCAAACCGCTCCAGATAGGGCACGTCCGTGCGGTCGCCCTTGGTCAGCATGAAGATACCGCGCCCGTGGTCCGCTAGAACGCCGCCCAGGGTTTCCAGTTCCCGGTCATCGGCCAGGCGTGACGGCATGGGGATGCCGCCCGCACCGTTGTGCTGCGGCGCCGTCGACGTAGCGAACCCGATGGCGCCGGCGGTCATCCCCGCATCGACGATGGCCCGCATGGCGGCGATCTCATCGTCGTTGGCGGCACGCTCCGTGGCGGCGGTGCCCATGACGTAGGTACGCACGGAGGAATGACCGATGAAGGCGGCCACATTGATCGCCACCCCGCGGTCCTCGATGGCATCCAGATATTCGGGCACGGTCTCAAATGACCAATCGATGCCGGCCCTCAGCGCATCCAGGGACATTCCTTCGACCTGGGTCAGGTTGCGCATGATCAGGTCCCGGTCATCGGCCCGGCAGGGCGCGATGGTGAAGCCGCAGTTGCCGATCACGGCGGTGGTGACGCCCAAAGACGACGACGGGTCCAAGGTCGGATCCCAGGTCACCTGGGCGTCGTAATGGGTGTGGCTGTCGATGATGCCCGGCATCAGGGCCAGGCCGTCGGCATCAACCACGGTGGCCCGGGCATGGCTCAAGGAGCGGCCCACGTCGGCAATTTGATCGCCGTCGACCAAGACATCCCAGCCTTCGCGCGCGGGCGCCCCCGTGCCGTCGTAAATCACGGCGTTGCGGATCAGATTCTTGGGGTCAGGCATGCGACGTCCCGGATGGTTGGTTGGTGAGGGTGTTCTTGATCAGACCATAGAACAGCTTGGGGTCGCCGTCGCCTGTATAGCGCCAGCCCAGGTGTTCGCCGCATTCCGCACACTGCGCGAAATTCCAGTCGTAGCCGGGAAACCAGGTGAAATCGTCGGTCGGCGCGCCCCGGTCGCGGGCACCGGGTGCGTCGGCGAAACACAAAACCCGGAACACCATGCCGGCCGGATTAAAGAAAACGTGCTCGTGGCCGCCCATGTCGAGAGCCCAACGGGTGCGGGTCACCAGGGCGCGACAGCGCGCGCAGTAAAGCGCGTCGTCGGGCTTATCCTTCGTATCGGTATCCAGATCCGCGTCCGGTGAC
>CAZQPC010000201.1:0-9723 GCA_964595005.1 uncultured Magnetovibrio sp. | reverse complement strand
TCTGGCCGACAAGGTGGGGGCCCGCCCCCTGCTGATCGCCGGGCCGGCGGCGGCGGCGCTCGCCTATTTGTGGATGGCGCTGGCCCGGGATGCCTCCTTGCTGGCCGGCGTCATCGCCCCGGTGGCGCTGCTCGGGCTTTCGTTTGCCATCCTGGTGGCACCGCTGACGGCATCGGTGATGTCGAGCGTCGATGAAACCGATGAGGGCCTGGCGTCGGGGATCAACAACGCGGCCAGCCGGATCGCCCAGCTGGGCGGCGTCGCGCTGGCCGCCGGCGTCGCCTCGCTTAGCGGCGGCTTTGAGGTCGGCATGGCCATTGCCGCCGTCACGTCGCTGGCCGGGGCGCTTGTGGTCGTGTTGACGGTGCCGGCGTTGGCGCCCCGCTAGGTGACGAATGGCGTGGACGACGCCACGCGCGGGGCGTGTCCGCGGGTTTTGGGCGCCTATTGGCTCGAATTTTTCTCTTCCTCCCCCCTTGTGGGGGAGGTGTAGGTGGGGGGAGGAGAGCGCCGTCCAGCGCGATAAAGAGTCTTATCCCCTCACGGGTACACACCCCCACCTCGATCCTCCCCCATCAAGGGGGAGGAGGAATTAGGCTCAACACTTGATAAATCGAAGCCAATTTCGACGACGAAAGCGGCGGCGGCGTCTACTTGTTCGATACCCGCAAGAACGCCGAGGCCTGGTTCCACGACGGCTGGGCCGATTTGATGGAAGGCCGCTTCGGCGTCCGCCCGACCCTGACCCTCTATGACAGCTATCTCACCCTCGACAACGACGCCGGCGAAGTTCGGGTCGATGGCCAGCCGGTGACGCCGCCCTGGGAGGCGGATGCGGCGGAGTAGGCTGCGTCGCACCAATGGCCGCTTTTGGGCCTATAGCTGTCGTTAATTTTAATTTCCATACGAGTCGGCTAGTAGCCAGGAGCAGAAATCGCCATCAATGTCGGACACCGCCGTCACTGCCTCAGTTATTTCAGCCAGATTCGAAAGATATCCGTGTAATTGCCGATTTCACTTTGGTCTTCCAGAACCTTGTTGAACGAGGAAAATAGCCAAGATGACAATAGCAATTCCCGCATGACCAAGTACGATACTGTTCAAGAGTGAGCATATAGTCGTTTGGGTGTATAGAGCGATGGATAGTGATGGCAACCAAGACGATGACCAACTTCGTGAAAGCGATGACCGTCTTGTTTCGGTGATCGAAAACCTCGTCGATGGCATCATCACTATCGACGAAAGTGGCATTGTCACTTCATACAATCGCGCCGCAGAGCAAATTTTTGGCTATAGCGAAGATGAGATTCTTGGCCAGAACGTGTCGACGTTGATGCCTTCTCCTCATGCCGAGGAGCATGACACGTACATCCGGAATTTTCTGACATCTGGCCAAGCCAAAATTATCGGGATTGGACGGGAAGTCATTGGGCGGCGCAAGGGAGGAAGAGGGTTTCCCATGGAACTGGCAGTCGCCGACACTTCGGTTGGCGCCAGTGTCCAATTTACAGGGATAATCAGAGACATTACCGAACGGAAGCAGGCCGAGAACACGATAAACAGGCAGCGCCTGACGCTGAAGTCTGTGCTTGAGAATACCGAACAAGCCATCTTCGCCGTTGACAAGAACCACAAACTCCTTGCTTGCAACAAGAAATTCCAAACCTTGATCGGGTACCCCGATGAAATGGTCACGCCGGGCACATCGTTGTTGGCAATGGTCCAATACGCGGCTGAGATCGGCTTTTATGGTGACGGATCTATTGACGACTTGGTTTGCGATAGGTTCGATCAACTGACATCAGGGAAGCATTTCACGGTCGAGTTTAAATCCAGGGATGGAAGGTCGTGGTACACCGCCTATCAGCCCGACGAACACGGTGGATTTGTCGTCACGTATACAGACATTACAGAGCGGAAGCAGGCTGAATCCGAATTGGCCGAACAGCGCCTGACGCTGAAGTCTGTGCTTGAGAATACCGAACAAGCCATCTTCGCCGTTGACAAGAACCACAAACTCCTTGCTTGCAACAAGAAATTCCAAACCTTGATCGGGTACCCCGATGAAATGGTCACGCCGGGCACATCGTTGTTGGCAATGGTCCAATACGCGGCTGAGATCGGCTTTTATGGTGACGGATCTATTGACGACTTGGTTTGCGATAGGTTCGATCAACTGACATCAGGGAAGCATTTCACGGTCGAGTTCGATTCCAAGGATGGGAGGTCATGGTATGCCGCCTGTCAACCTGACGAACACGATGGGTTCGTCGTCACATATACAGACATCACCGAGCGCAAGCGGGCAGAGAAAGAAATCTCTCGGGCTCACTCCCTGATCACCGACAGCATCGATTATGCCAGCAACATTCAGCGCTCGACTCTTCCCGACGAGAGGCTATTGCAGGACCTTCTGGGAGACCACTTCGTCATTTGGGAGCCGTGCCATCAGGTTGGAGGCGACATTTTCTGGCACCGGCCATGGGGTGGTGGCGATCTGATTGTTCTCGCCGATTGTACCGGCCACGGAGTTCCCGGTGCCTTCATGACCCTGATCGCGACGGGCGCACTTGACCAAGCCCTCATCGATACCGCGGCAGGCGATTGCGCGGCCTTGATTTCGCGCATGCACAGACTTGTCCAGGTCGCGCTCGGTCAGGACAAAGATGTAGGCCATGCCGATGACGGCCTTGAGATCGGGATGTGCTTCTTGCCAACGGATCGACGCGAGATACGGTTCGCTGGTGCTCGGCTCTCACTGTACATTCAAGAAAACTGCGAAATCCGTGAACTCAAGGGTGACCGCAAGGAGATCGGCTATCGGCGCCTTGGGCCAAACCTTCAGTTCACAAATCATCTGATCGAGACGAATAGCGGAATGAATTTTTACATGACAACTGACGGCCTGCCGACGCAAGTCGGTGAGGAGTCTGGCCTGCCAATTGGAAAACGTGGCTTCATAAGCCTTCTGGCGTCTCTATCCGATGTATCAATGGCTGCCCAAGGTGACGAAATCATCGCTGCACTTCACAAGCATCTTGGATCTAATGTTCAACGTGACGACGTGTCATTGATCGGCTTCGAAATCTGAGACGAAGACGCGGGTCGCAGAGTCCGCTTCGGGTCAATTGCCGACTTCACACTGACAGAAATCCGACGTCGGCTTTCAGTCGTCAGCCAACCTCAACTCCCCCGATACGTCGAAAACGAATAGGGCGAGGCCAGCAGCGGCACGTGATAGTGCTCGTCGGGGTCTGCAATGCCGAAGCGGATGGGGACCACGTCGACGAAAGGATGCGCTGATTTCTCCCCGTCGCCGGCGAAGTAATCGCCGATGGCGAAGACCAGTTCATAGGTGCCGGCCTGAAGATCGCCCTTGCCGATAATCGGCGCGTCCGTGCGGCCATCATCGTTGGTGACCACCGACTTCATATGTTCGCGGGCCTCGCCGTCCAGGCGGTAGAGATCGATCCTGACGCCGTCGGCCGGACAACCGCCGGCCGTGTCCAGAATATGGGTGGTCAGAAATCCGTTACCTTGCGCCATCACGTCCTCCACACGGTCCCGTCCACCATCGGCGATTTACCCCTTTAACAGTAGGCGGCTATTTCTTAAACATCTTTCGGAATTTTTTTAAAGTCTAACCCATTATCTTGGCTTACAGTATAGCCGCTCTTGCAAGGGGTGACGAAAAATTGATGCGCTATCCGCGGGATATGCACGGCTACGGGGGACACCCGCCGCCGGCCGACTGGCCGGACGGCGCGGCCATCTGTGTGCAGTTCGTCATCAACTATGAGGAAGGCGGGGAAAACAATATCCTGCACGGCGACGCGGCTTCGGAGGGGTTCCTGTCCGAGATCGTCGGCGCCCAGCCGTGGCCCGGCCAGCGCCACTGGAACATGGAATCGATCTATGAATACGGTGCCCGGGCCGGGTTCTGGCGGCTGCACCGGCTGTTCACGGGGGCCGGCATCCCGGTCACGGTCTATGGCGTCGCCACGGCCTTGGCGCGGGGGCCGGCGCAGGTGGCGGCCATGTTGGAGGCGGATTGGGAGATTGCCTCCCACGGGCTCAGGTGGATCGACTACAAGGACCACAGCCCGGAGGCGGAGCTGGCGGAAATCGGTGAGGCGATTGCCATCCATGAAATTGTCACCGGCACGAAACCCAGGGGCTGGTACACGGGGCGGTGCTCCGCCAACACGGTGGATCTGGTGACCGAGGTTGGCGGCTTCGATTACATCTCCGATTCCTATGCCGATGACCTGCCCTACTGGCGCCGCCACGCCGAACGCGACCAACTGATCATCCCCTACACCCTGGACACCAACGACATGCGGTTCGCCAGCCCGCAGGGGTTCAACGCGGGCGATCAATTCTTCACATACCTGAAGGATTCCTTCGATGTCCTCCATGCCGAGGGCCAGGCGGGCAGCCCGAAGATGCTCAACATCGGCCTGCACTGCCGCCTTGTCGGCCGGCCCGGGCGGCTGGCGTCCCTGCGACGGTTCATCGATTACCTTCAAGGTCACGACAATGTCTGGTTCGCCCGGCGCATCGACATCGCCGAGCACTGGGCCGCGACGCATCCGCCGGTTCATCATGAGATGGTGCCGTCGCGGATGGACAAGGACGCCTTCGTCGCCGCCTTCGGCGGCATCTTCGAACATTCGGCCTGGATCGCCGAGCGCGCCTTCGACGGCGAGCTCGGGCCGGCCCACGATACGGCGGTCGGCCTGCACGCCGCGCTGGCGGCGCAGTTCCGGTTGGCCAGCGCGGATGAGTGCCTGGGCGTCCTCGCCGCGCACCCGGATCTGGCCGGCAAACTGGCCGCGGCGAAGCGCCTGACGGCGGAATCGACAGCCGAACAAGCCGGCGCCGGCCTGGATGCGCTGACCGAGGAAGAACATTCGGCATTTACTGAACTGAACGAATCGTACACCGAAAAATTCGGTTTTCCGTTCATCATCGCCGTGAAAGGCCTGAAAAAAGACCAGATTCTCGCCGCCTTTCAAGAGCGGGTGAATAACGACCGCGACACGGAATTTACGACGGCATGTCAACAGGTTGAACGTATTGCCCGGCTTCGGCTGGACGACCTGTTGGCGTAAGCCGGCGCGAGATTTCTGCACCAAGACCGAATAAGAACGCAAAATTGAACCACTGAGGGAATTCGGAAAGGAGAAGATCGTGGCTATGGAAAACAGTGCTCTGGGGACACCGGAGCAATTAAGAGACCCGGATTACATGCCGCCCATTCGGGCAGCGGTGCCTTTGGGCATTCAGCACGTACTGGCCATGTTCGTCAGCAACGTCACGCCGGCGATCATTATCTGCGGCGCCGCCGGCTTCGGGTTCGGCTCCAAGTCCCCCGATTTCCCGCAGATGATCTACATGATTCAGATGTCCATGCTGTTCGCCGGCGTCGCGACGCTGTTCCAGACCATCGGCTTCGGCCCCGTCGGCGCGCGCCTGCCGATCGTGCAAGGCACCTCCTTCGCGTTCCTGCCGATCATGATTCCGCTGGTTGCCGGCAAGGGCGTCGATGCCATCGCCGTCTTGATGGGTGGCATCATGGTGGGCGGTGTGTTCCATGCCTGCCTGGCGCCGTTTATCGGCCGCATAAGATTTGCCCTGCCACCCCTTGTCACCGGCCTGGTCGTGTTGATGATCGGCCTGGCCTTGGTCAAGGTCGGCATTCAGTACGCCGCCGGCGGCGTGCCGGCCATGGGCAAGCCTGAATTCGGCTCCATGCAGAACTGGTCCGTGGCGCTTGTCGTCATCGTCGTCACCTTGGGCGTGAAGTTCTTCACGCGCGGGCTGATGTCGGTCGCCGCCGTGCTGATCGGTTTGGCGGTCGGCTACGCCGTCGCCTATGCCATGGGCATGGTCAGCTTCGTCAATGTCGGCCGGGCCGCCCTCTTTATGCTCCCCGATCCCTTCCACTTCGGGGTTGAGTTTTCAGCCGGCGCGATCATCGGCATCTGCCTGATGGCCTTCGTTTCGGCAGTGGAAACCGTGGGCGATGTCTCCGGGATCACCAAGGGCGGCGCCGGACGCGAAGCCGAAACCAAGGAACTGGAAGGCGCGACCTCCGCCGACGGCTTGGGCTCGGCCATCTCCGGGGTGTTCGGCGGCTTGCCGAACACGTCGTTCTCGCAGAACGTCGGCCTGATCGCCATGACCGGCGTCATGAGCCGCCACGTGGTCACCATCGGGGCGGTCTTCCTGATCGTCGCGGGCCTGATTCCGAAGGTCGGCGCGTTGATTTCGTCGGTGCCCATCGAGGTCCTGGGCGGCGGCGTCATCGTCATGTTCGGCATGGTCGCCTCGGCGGGCGTCAACATGCTCTCCGAGGTCAATTGGAACCGCCGCAACATGATGATCTTCGCCATCTCGCTGTCCATTGGCCTGGGCCTGCAACTGGTGCCGGGCGCCCTGCAGCACGTACCGGGCACGGCGAAGATATTGCTGTCGTCGGGCCTTTTGCCGGCGGCCTTCCTGGCGATTGCGCTGAATCTGATCTTGCCCGAGGAAGCGGCCGAGGACGCAAAAGCTTAATCACCATCGGCAACTGGTAAAACCGCCGGCCGGGAGGGTTGCCCCTTCCCGGCCGGTGTTATTTAAAGGACAATCAACGCCATGACGACCTTGCTGGCCAGAAACGCCGCCGTCCTGGTAACGATGGACCCAGACCGCCGGGAGATCACCGACGGCGGGCTGTTTGTTCGCGACGGAATCATCGAGGCCGTCGGCGGATCGTCCGATCTGCCGGAGACGGCCGACGAGATTGTCGATCTTTCCGACTGCGTGGTCGCGCCGGGCCTGATCAACACCCACCATCACTTTTACCAGAACCTGACCCGCGCCGTGCCGGCGGCCCAGAACGGCACGCTGTTCAATTGGCTGCAGACCCTCTACCCCATCTGGGGCCGCATGGGGCCTGATGAAATACGCGTCACCGCGCAACTTGCCCTGGCGGAGATGGCCTTGGCCGGTGCCACTTGCTCATCCGATCACCTCTATATGTACCCGAACGGCGCGCGCCTGGATGACGAGATCGACGCCGCCAGGGAAATCGGTGTCCGCCTGCACGCCACCCGCGGCGCCATGAGCATTGGCGAAAGCGACGGTGGCCTGCCGCCGGACAACTTGGTTGAACGTGAAGCCGACATCCTGGACGACTGCCTGCGGGTTGTCCAAGCCCATCACGATCCGAACCCGGGCGCCATGATCCGTGTCGGCATCGCGCCGTGCTCGCCGTTTTCCGTCAGCCGGGAATTGATGCGCGACGCCGCGATCCTGGCCCGCGACCAAGGTGTCATGCTGCACACGCACCTGGCCGAGAACGACGACGATGTCGTCTATTCCCTGGAGAACTTCGGCTGCCGGCCCGGCGATTACGCCCGGGACCTGGGCTGGACCGGCGACGACGTCTGGCATGCGCACTGCGTCAAACTGGACGCCAATGAAATCGACCTGTTCAGCCGCACGGGCACAGGCGTCGCCCATTGCCCGTGCTCCAACATGCGCCTCGGCAGCGGCATCGCGCCGGTGCGCGCCATGCGCGACGCCGGCGTCAAGGTGGGCCTGGGTGTCGATGGTTCGGCGTCCAACGATTCCGGTGATCTGATGACCGAGGCCCGCCAAGCCATGCTGTTGCAGCGGGTCGCCCATGGCGGCGATGCCCTCAGCGCCCGCGCCGCGCTGGAAATCGCCACATGGGGTGGTGCGCAGGTTCTGGGCCGCGATGACCTGGGTTCGCTGGAGGTCGGCAAGCGGGCCGATTTCGCCGCCTTCCGCACCGACGGCATCGAATTGGCCGGCGCTTGGGATCCGGTTGCCGGGCTTGTCTTCTGCGGGCCCGTGCGGGCCGCGCATACGGTTGTCGAAGGGCGCTTCGTGGTCCGGGACGGGCAGTTGGCGACAATGGATTTACGGAAATTGCTCGATACCCACGCCGCGCTTGCGACGCGGCTGATCAGCGGCGATTAGGTCGTCATCCCCTCACCCTCCCACTTCGCGGGCCCCTCACCCTCCCCGTGGGAGAGGGTACGTGCTCCTTCTCCCTATTTGGCCCATGCCAAATGATTGGCAATGGGGAGAAGGCTGGGAGGAGGGGAGTCACGATGCGTCGTAAATCAATGAACCGGCTGCATAAGTTGCCTTGATCGCCCGGTCATCGGCCAGGATCATCTGCGCGAACAGAACGTCCCAGATATCTTCCGCACGCCCCACGCGCCGCTCGATCAAGGCCGTCGAAGCCAGATCGATGACCGTCACGTCCGCCTCCTTGCCAACCTCCAGGTTGCCAACTTCATCGGCCATCCGCATGGTCTCCGCCGATCCGACACTTGCCAAATACCAGGCCTTGGCCGGATGCAGACTGTAGCCGCGCAGTTGCGCAATCTCATAGGCCGTGCGCATGGTCGTGAACATGGACAAGGACGACCCGCCGGCCACATCCGTGGCCAATCCCACGGAGATCGGCGCCTCCGTATCGCGCACCCCCTGCATATCGAACAGGCCAGACCCGATGAAGGTGTTGGACGTCGGGCAATGCGCAATGGCCGAACCGGTCTCGCGGATCGCCGCGCGCTCGCGGTCGGTGAGATGAATGGCATGGCCGAAGATGGCGCCCGGGCCGGCCAGGCCGAAATCCTCATAAACGCCGAAATAATCCGCGGCATCGGGGTACAGTTCGGCGACCCAGGCGATCTCATTGGGATTTTCCGACAGGTGCGTCTGCATGAGCGCATCAGGGTGCTCTTTCCAAAGCGCGCCTGCCGCCGCCAATTGCTCCGGTGTTGAGGTCGGTGCAAAACGTGGTGTGATCGCATAAACGTTGCGGTCGGTGCCGTGCCACTTTTCCAACAGCGCCTTCGATTGATCGTAACCGATCTGCGCCGTATCCATGAGACCCTCCGGCGCATTGCGGTCCATCAACACCTTGCCGCAGGCCATGCGCAGATTGCGCGCCGAGGCGGCCTCAAAAAATGCATCGACGGATACGGGATGAACGGTCGCATATACCGCCGAGGAGGTAATTCCATTGCGCAGGCATTCCGTGAGGAAGAAGTCAGCGGCTTCGCGGGCAACGGCGGCATCGCCAAATTCGCCTTCCGTGGGAAACGTGTATTTCTCCAGCCATTCCAGCAGTTGCTCTCCGTAAGAGGCAATGATCGGCAGTTGCGGGTAGTGGGCGTGGCAGTCGACAAAGCCGGCGCAGATCAGATCATCACCGTAATCGTCGACCGGAATGGCGGCGGCTTGCGCAAGGATATCGGCGGCGGGACCGACGGCACGGACCTTGCCGTCTTCAATCCATACGGCCCCGTCGGCCTCATGACGCGTCGCCGCCTCCGGTCCGACCGCGAACGGATCGCCGGTGAACGACAGGGTTTGCCCCTTCAAGATCAGACCGTCCGTCATGCCGGGTGCCCCTGCGCGGCTGTAGGCAAAAAAAGGGCGGCCCGGCATCTTGCCGGACCGCCTTTCGTTGAAACTTACTTGGGCAGCGAGCCTTCGACACCCTCAACGTAGAAGTTCATCCCGGCCAGATCACCGTCCGGTGCCGTTTGCCCGGCCTTCAGCCAGACCGAACCGTCTTGCTTGTTGATCGGTCCGGTGAAGGGATGCAGCTTGCCGGCCGCGATATCGTCGCGGGCCTTGGCGGCCATCATGCGCACGTCTTCCGGAATGTCCTTGGAGAACGGCGCT
>CAZQPC010000200.1:0-9847 GCA_964595005.1 uncultured Magnetovibrio sp. | reverse complement strand
GTTCAGCTTTTCCCGCGCCCGGGCTTCCATTTCCAAGACGTTTTCACCGTCGATGGTGATGGTCCCGCTGTCGGGCGTCAAAAGGCCCAGGATGCACTTGATGGTCACCGACTTGCCGGTCCCCGAGCCGCCGATGATGACCACCGATTCGCCCTCCGCCACGTCCAGGTTGACGCCATTCAGGACGACCTTGTCGCCGAAGGCCTTGCCCACGTTCTTGAGGCTGATCTTTGGGGGCGCGCCGTTTACCATACACTTCTCACTTGGCGAAGAAGATTTCCGTCAGGATATAGTCGAAGCAAAGGATCAGGATGGAGGCCGAGACCACGGCATTGGTGGTTGCCGCGCCCACGCCTTGAGCGCCGCCCTTCGAATGGTAACCGTGATAACACCCCATGAGGGTGACGATGAAGCCGAACACCGAGGCCTTGACCAGGCCTGAGACAACGTCCGAGACCTCCAGGAAATTCCACGTGTTCTGCAGGTAGTTCGACGGATTGAAGCCGAGTTTGTAGACGGCGACCAGATAGCCGCCGAAGACCCCGATGATGTCGGCGATGAAGACCAGAAACGGCATCATGGTGACGCCGGCGATCAGGCGCGGCGCGACCAGATATTTCATCGGATTGGTCGACAGGGTCGTCAAGGCGTCGATCTGTTCGGTGACCCGCATAGTGCCGATTTCGGCGGCCATGGCCGCGCCAATGCGCCCCGCCACCATCAGCCCGGCCAGCACCGGGCCCAGTTCCCGGGTGATCGACAGCACGACGACGTTGGCGATGGCGCCCTCGGCGGAGAACCGGGCGAAGCCGGTGTAACTCTGCAGGGCCAGGACCATGCCGGCGAAGACGGCGGTCAAACCGACCACGGGCAGGGAGAAGTAGCCGATCTCCAACATCTGGCGGCCGATAATGCGGAAATACCAAGGTGCGCGGAAACAATGCGAGGTGGCGTTGACGGTGAACAGCGAAAGCCGCCCCGCGGTCCCCAAAAAGGCCAGGAAAACGCGGCCGATGCCCTGCAGAAAACCGAGTGCCGCCGTCATGATGGGCCGCCCAAATAGCGGCGGTGGTAACGCGCGCCCAGGCTGGTCAGAATTTCATAACCAATGGTGCCGGCGGCGACGGCGACGGCGTCGACCGGGTTATGCGGGCCGATCAGTTCCACCCACTGGCCGGGCTGGCGCTTGGCGTCCGGAACGGCGGTGACATCGAGCGTGATTAAATCCATGGATACGCGACCTACCAGGGGAACCGGGATGCCGTCAATGATGCCTTGCCCGCCGTTCGAGAGCGAGCGCAAATAGCCGTCCGCGTAACCGACCGGCAAGGTGGCGATTTTGGCTTTTCCGTCAATGGCATGCGATGCGCCGTAGCCGACCGTGTCGCCGCGGTTTGCATCGCGGACCTGAAGGATGCGGGATTTTAGCGTCACGGTTCCGGCCATGGGATTCGATTGGCCGGGTGTCGGATTGACGCCATAAAGCGCAACCCCCGGCCGGGCCATATTGAAATGATAGTCCGGGCCAAGGAAAACGCCCGAAGAGTTGGCAAAGCAGGCCTGGCCCATGGGCAGGATGCGGCGCGCCGCGTGAAACGCCGCAAGCTGACGAGCGTTCTGCTCCGAACCGGCCTCGTCGGCGGAGGCCAAATGGCTCATCACGTAGCGCACATCCATGCCGCCAAGGCGCGTCGCGTCCTCGGCCAGGACGGCCAGTTCGGCCGGCGGCAGGCCCAGGCGCAACATGCCCGTATCGACGTGGATGTCGCAGGGCAGGGGCGCCGCGGCGCCGCGGCCTTTCCAGGCATCAATGTCTCCCAGACTTCCCAGCACCGGCACCAGCCGGAATTTACGCATGGTCTCCATGGCGTCCGGCAGCACGCCATTCAAAATGTGAATTTCCGCATCCGGCAGAACCGCGCGCAGGATCACACCCTCATGAATGTGGGCGACGAAAAACACCGTGCACCCGGCCGCCGCCAATGCCGGGCCGATTTGTTTGGCACCGAGCCCATAGCCATCCGCCTTGACGACGGCCGCCGACGGTACGCCGTCCAAATGCCGGAGAACGGTCCGATAGTTGTCGGCCACGGCGTCCAGATCGATGGTCAGGACGGCGCCGGCCAGATGGGCGGGGACTTGGCTTCCGGTCATGAACCGGAGTAAGGATCATCCGTGTGGTGTTGGTCAAGGTCGCCGAAGCGGGTGTACATGCCGTCGAACATCATTTCCACGGTGCCGACGGGACCGTGACGCTGTTTCGCGATCAACACTTCGGCCTTGTTTTTTGCCCGCCCCAGCCGTTCCTGCCAATTGCCGATGCGTTCGGCCAGTTTGGCCTCATTTTCATTGGCGTATTGCTTGGGTTCGGCCTTTTCCAGGTAGTATTCATCGCGGTAGATGAACATGACCACGTCGGCGTCCTGTTCGATGGACCCCGATTCGCGCAAATCCGCCAGCTGCGGCCGCTTGTCTTCGCGGTTTTCCACCTGCCGCGACAATTGCGACAGCGCCAGCACCGGCAGGTTCAATTCCTTGGCCAGGGTTTTCAGGCCGCGGGTGATTTCCGAAACCTCCTGGACCCGGCCGTCGTTGCGCGATCCCGCCGATCCGGAGATCAACTGGAGATAATCGACAACGATCAGGCCCAGATTGTGCTGGCGTTTCAAACGCCTTGCCCGGGTCCGCAGTGCGCTGACCGTCAGCGCCGGGGTGTCATCGATGAACACGGGAATCTGGTGCAGGGTTTGGCTGGCCATGACGAGACGGGAAAACTCATCGTCGGTCAATTCGCCCTTGCGCATGCGGTTCGATGAGATGTTGGATTGTTCGGACAGGATTCGTGCGGCCAACTGTTCAGACGACATTTCCAAGGAGAAAAAACCGACCACGGCACCTTCTTCGCCGTTGGTTTGTTTGTGCGTATAGGCGGCGTTGTAGGCAATGTTGGTCGCCAGCGCCGTCTTGCCCATGGCCGGCCGGCCGGCCAGAATCAACAGATCCGACGGATGCAGGCCGCCCAGCAATTGGTCCAGGTCGCGAAAGCCCGAGGTGACGCCGGCCAACTTGCCTTCGCGCTTGTGCGCGGCTTCGGCCAATTCGATGGCCTGAATGATGGTGTCCTTGAAGGGCTTGAAGCCGCCTTCGTATTCACCGGCGGTGGCCAGGTCATAAAGGTGCTGTTCGGCGGTTTCGATTTGCACCGAGGCGTTTTCGTCGATCTCACCGCCATAGGCGCGGTTGACCACATCCTCGCCCAGGTTGATCAGCTCGCGTTTCAAAAACAGATCGTAGACCAGGCGTCCGTATTCACCGGCGTTGATCACCGAGACGGCGAAGGCGGTAACCTCATCGAGATAGGCAGGGCCGCCGATATCGCTGAGCGCACCATCGTTTTCAAAGAAGTTATGCAAGGTTGTCGAATCGGCCATTTGCCCGCGCTCAATCAGACGCCCGGCGGCTTCGAAGATACGGCCGTGGGCGACCAGGGCGAAATGTTCGGGCCGCAGGTATTCGGAAACGGTTTCATAGGCCCGGTTATTGGCAAAGATCGCCCCCAGCAGGGCCTTTTCCGCCTCCACGTTGTGGGGCATCTGGCGGAACGGTCCGGCGGCGACGGAGAGGTCGTCGTTGGCGGGGGCCGTTTCAAGATCGGCGGGCGGGGGCAGGGTGGTCGTCGACATGATCGGGCGAAAGTATAGCGTCAATTGATTAAGAGGAATCCGGAAAGCCCGGGATAGGCCAATTCAACGGGGATGAAACGCTTGTAAACCCTGGACTCTGTGGATTGCGGGGAAACCCGGTGGAAAAGCCGGGGGTGCGGCACAAAAAACACCGAATCGGACCATTGCCAAAAAGAAAAACGGCGCATCAGGGCGATGCGCCGTCCTCCGAAATGCTGCCGGAAAAGAAACTATTCGGTTTTTTCCGCTGCCGCCTCGTCGTCGGCCGCCGTTTCATCGGGCGTCGTCTCGTCGGCGGCGCCATCGTCGGCGGTATCGTCGCCGCCGGCTGCATCCGCCTCCGCATCGTCGTCGCTGGTCGCTTCCGGCGCGGCGCCTTCCTCGAACATGGTGTCGGCCTGTTCGGCGACGGCTTCGTCGGCCGCGGCCTCTGCCGCGGCGGCGGCTTCGGCAGCCTCCGCTTCGGCCCGGGCTTCTTCCTCGGCCTGGCTGAGGACGGCCTTGCCGGTCTTCGCCTGGGTTTCCGCTTCGTCTGCGGAGCGTGCGACGTTTGCGATCACTGTAACACCGACTTCCGGATGCAGGGCCACGGACACCTCATGCAGCCCCAAAATCTTGATCGGCTGGTCCAGGCGCACCTGCTGGCGCGAAACCGTATAACCGGCTTCGATTAGGCCTTCGGTGATGTCGCGGGCGTTGACGGAGCCATAAAGCTGACCGGCCTCACCGGCCTGACGGACCAAGATGACGCTGGCACCTTCCATCTTCGCGGCGACGGCTTCGGCGTCGGTCTTGCGGTCCAGATCCTGGGCTTCCAACTGGGCCTTCTGGGTCTCAAATTGTTTGATGTTGGCGTCCGTTGCGCGCATGGCCTTGCCCTTGGGCAGCAAGAAGTTGCGGGCGAAACCGGGTTTCACGTTGACCACGTCACCCATTTGACCCAGCCGTTCGATACGTTCCATCAAAATAACTTGCATGACTTTTCTCCTCAGTCTGTCCGGCGGAAATTCGCCACCGTTACGCCCCGGCATGCCGGCCGGGACGAAACTTCAGTTTTCCTCATCTTCATCGGTTGTTTGAAGTGAGGTTCCAGTACGGCCGCGCAGTCCAAACCACTGCTCCACGACCCCGATTCCGGCAACGACCAGCGCCGCCCTTAATTCCAGCATAACAACGAAATACAAAGCGACCAGGATCGGTCCGGTGAAAGAGACCTGACGCGCCAAGCTGTGTACCACCGTCAATCCCAGGAAGAAATAGGGTAACGCAAAGATCAAGGTCACGTTGCGCCACGTGTATTCCCATTCGCCCGATCCAACCAAAGCCATGGCGGCGGAAATAACCAACGGCCAGGCGATCCATTGCGGTAGTTCCATCGCCACATAAGCCGTCTGGGGACGCAAATTCTTTTCCATGCGGACCAGAATGGCCTGCGCGATGGCGGCATTGGCGGCCAGCATGATAATCATGATGGCGGTGATAAGGCCGGGAAACACCGGGAACAGCTTGTCAAAGTATTGGGTTTTGACTTGCCCGCCGAAGCTGGGGCCAAGCTGATCAAAAAACCCTGTGATCGCCGCCGCAACTTCGTGACTGAGGCCACGCTCCATGGTCATCAACGCCGTGGCGGCAAGAAGACAGGCGCCGAACACGGACAACACCGCGGCGATGCTGCCCAACGGCCGCCACGCGCCGCTGGCCGGGCCGGCGTCCCGGGTCACCTGTAATTCCTGGGTCAGCGCCAAATACACGATTACGACCGAAGGTAACGCTTGGACCAGGCCAAAGTGCAAGGTGGCGTCAAATCCATCGAGGTATACCTTTGCAAAAAAGCCGGCGGCGACGCCGATCACGCACGTCCTGAAACCAAGGGAAAGGCCGGCCATCAACAGGGGGATCGGGGCGACGAACGCCACGGGGGTCAAGGTGAGCAAGGCACTGACGAAGCCCGCGCCGATTGCGATCAGCGCCTCACGTGGCATGGTTCCCTCTCCCGCTGCTAATTCATCGTGCTTAGCCGATGGTATAGGGCATCAGCGCCAGATAACGGGCCCGCTTGATGGCCTTCGACAGTTCGCGCTGTTTTTTCGCGGACACCGCGGTGATCCGGCTCGGCACGATCTTGCCGCGCTCGGAGACGTAGCGCGACAGGGTGCGGGTGTCCTTGTAATCTATCTTCGGTGCGTTCGGACCGGCGAAGGGGCAGGACTTGCGGCGGCGGAAAAATGACGGACGGCTCATGCCTCATCTCCTTGTTCTTCTTTCTTGTCTTCGACAGCCGCTTCTTCGGGCTTCTCGGCAGGTTTTTCAGCAGGCTTTTCATCGGTCGGAGCGGTGTCCTTGGGCGCCTCGTCGCGGCGCGGACCGCGGTCTCGGTCGCCACGGTCACGGCGCGGCCGGTCATCGCGGTCACGGCTGCGCATCATCGCCGACGGGCCTTCCTCCAGCTCATCGACACGAATGGTCATATAACGCAGCACGTCTTCGTTGATGCGCATCTGACGTTCCATCTCATGCACGGCATCGGCCTGGGCATCGATGTTCAAAAGCGTGTAGTGACCCTTGCGGTTTTTCTTGATTTTGTAGGACAGAGACTTCAGGCCCCAACTTTCCTTTTTGGGGACCGATCCGCCGGCGTCTGTAATGACTTTTTCGAAGGTTTCCACCAGCCCTTCGACCTGGGTGGCAGTGATGTCCTGGCGTGCAATGAACACGTTTTCGTAGTTTGGCAAAGCTATCTCCTTCCTTTGGCTTATCTCAACCCCAACCATCAGGGGCATAGCCGGAACAACCCGGCAGGAAGCTTTGAGGCCGCGAATATACACTTTCGAAGCGCCCGCGCAAGCCTTGCGGAAGGGCGTTGGCGGCGGCGCGTTTCAGGCGTTCTCCCGACCGCTGATGACAACCTTCAGCGCGTCCTTGCGCATCATCGCGCGCAACGCCTCTTCGACCCGTTCGATGGACATTTCATCGGACAACAGCAGATCTGCCTTGAAATTCGGGTCGGCCAGCAAATCGAGAGATCGTTGAACGGTTTCAGGGCGGTGATGATAGACCCCTTTGATGGTCAATTCGCTATAGTGGACCAGGTGGGTATCCAAGGGAATGGTGGTGCCCGGCGCGCATCCCCCAAACAGATTGACCAGACCACCCGGGCGCAGGGTTTGAATGGCATCGAGCCAAACCGCCGGGACGCCCGTCGCGTCAATGGCGACCCAGGCGCCGTGGCCGCCCGTGGTCACCGCCTTGACCATGTCTGACTGGCCGCCGCCGCGGGTGATCAACACCGTTGATTTGGCGCCCAGCGCCGTGCCGGCATCCAATCGGCTTTGATTGGGATCGGCCAAAATGGGGTGATGTCCGTCGGCGGCCAGCGCGGCGACGAATAACAGGCCGATGGGGCCGCCGCCGAAAACCACCACCTCGACCGGTCCCGATTGTCCATAGCGCGGCAATTCGCAGGCGTCCATGCCGTGCAGCACACAGGCCAGGGGTTCGGTCAGGGCCGCTTTGGCAAAGCTCAGGCCGTCCGGAATGGCATGTGTGTTGAATTTCACGAAACGCCCAGGCACCCGCACATACTCAGCGAAGGCGCCGTTCAAATACAGTAAGTCTTCGCAGAGATTTTCACGGCCGCGCTTGCACATATCACAGACATTGCAGGGCGCCGAATTGGCGACCACCACCTTATCGCCTTCCCGGAAGCCTGAAACCTCATCGCCCACCGCAGCGACCGTGCCGGCCATCTCATGGCCGAAAAGTGTCGGCACCTTCAACATGCGCGGGTGGCCGCCGCGGCAGAACACTTTGACATCCGTGCCGCAGGTCGTCGCGGCCCGCACGGAGAGCAGGATTTCGCCGGGGCCCGGCCGTTCCACGGGGACCTCGCGAATATGAATTTCCTCGGGCCCCGTCAGCATCGCCCCGATCATGGATTGCGGCAGTGTCATGGGCCGGCCGTGCCGCGCGACGGCGTAAACAGGATTTTCAAGGCCTGGCGGCTTTTGGCGAGGGCGAAACCGCGTTCGAATTCATCCAAGGGCATGGTGTGGGAGACCAGCGGCGTCGGGTCCAACGCACCCGAGCGGATTAGCTCAAAAACACCCGCTTGTTCCGCCAGGGCTCCGGAATAGGTGCCAATGACGCGGCGTTCATATTTGAACAGGTCGTTGAGATCGAAATCGGCCCGCTGGCCGTCCGGTGCGTGGGCGAACAGCACCACCGTGCCGCCTTGGCCGCTGAGCGCCAGGCCCGCGTAGAGCAATTTTGCCCCGCCGACCGTATCGAAAACGGCATCGACGCGGCCGCCCTCGGTCATCTGGTCGGCGGCGGCAATGGCCGGGTCGCCCGGCTCGGCGGCCGCCGTGGCGCCAAGGGTTAGCGCCAGGGCGCGGCGTTCGGCAATGGGATCGACGACCAGTACGGAGACGCCGGGCATGGCCGCCTTGATGACCAGCAGGTGCAACAGGCCCATGCTGCCACCACCAAGAATGGCGGCGCTGCCGCCGTCGGCGACACCGGAACGATTGATACCGCGCAGAACACAGGCCGCCGGCTCCATGAAAACGGCGGCGTCATCACTGACACCGTCGGGAACTGTGTGGGCGGCGTGCTGGGTGGCGCGCGGCCGAATGAGAACATGATCGGCGAAACCGCCGGGCTCCATGAGGTTTTCGCGGAAGGTTTCGCACATGGTTTCATTGCCGCGCCGGCATAGCCGGCATTCGCCGCAGGGCACGTGGTGCGGCACGGCCACCCGATCGCCGGTCTTAAAGCGATCCACATCCGGGCCCAGTTGCAGAACCTCACCAACGATTTCATGCCCCAACACGGTGCCCTTTGCGACACCGTCGGTGGTCAACTTGAACAGATCCGTGCCGCAAAATCCGACGACCCGCAGCTTCAGCAACATCTCGCCGGCTTGCGGCACCGGTCGCGCCCGGCGTTCAAGTACCGTCTGTTCGCCGCCAAGGCAGGCGATCACGTTGTGGAGAGGCGCCGCGGGCAGGGTGTCGGTTGTGACCATGCGGACATATTTAGTGGTTGTGCCAGAATTTGCGAGGGAATTTATCGGTTTCAAACCGATCATCGGCCATCGGCGACGCCTTGACAGGTATCACGGAACCGCTATCACTCGCCTTATTGGTTTGAAGTGGTTTCGAGGTGATTTGATGACGACGGCGTTCATTTTTCCGGGCCAGGGCTCCCAGGCGGTCGGCATGGGCAAGGAACTGGCCGACGCTTTTCCGGCGGCGCGGGCGGTATTCGACGAGGTTGACGATGCCCTCGATCAGAAACTCTCGACCCTCATGTTCGAAGGTCCGGTGGAGGAATTGACGCTGACGGAAAATGCCCAACCGGCGATCATGGCGGTCAGCCTGGCGGCCTTGCGGGCCCTGCAGAGCCAGGGCGGACCCAGCTTGGCGGAAGCGGCCAGTTTTGCCGCCGGCCATTCACTTGGTGAGTATTCGGCGCATGCGGGGTCCGGCACGTTCTCGCTGGCCGACACGGCGCGCCTTTTGAAGACCCGCGGTCGCGCCATGCAAGAAGCGGTGCCGGTCGGCGAAGGCGCCATGGCAGCCCTGCTGGGACTGGGACCGGACGATGCCGCGGCTGTTGCGGCCGCCTCAGCCGGAGATGACGTATGTGACTTCGCCAATGACAATGCGGACGGACAAGTGGTCGTTTCCGGTTCGACAGCCGCCGTCGAACGGGCCCTTAACGTGGCCAAGGAAAAGGGCGCCAAGCGGGCGGTGCTGTTGCCGGTCAGCGCACCCTTTCATTGTGCGCTGATGGCGCCGGCGGCAGAGGTCATGGCGGATGCCCTGGCGGCCGTTTCCATGAACACCCCGGCCATACCGATTGTTGCCAACGTCTCGGCGGCGCCGGTCACTGACATCGCCGAAATCCACCGGCTTCTGGTTGCACAGGTGACCGGCCGGGTGCGTTGGCGCGAATGTGTGCTGGCGATGAAGGCCGCCGGCGTTGACCGCCTGGTCGAGATCGGCCATGGCAAGGTCCTGTCGGGCATGACGCGGCGCATCGACCGGGATCTTTCTGGCGTCAATGTCGGCAGCGCCGAGGACATCGAGGCTTATTTGGCTGGTTGACTAGAGCATCGTGCGCTATTTCGTACGCACTGAGATCACTGTTGCGGTGCCTCC
>CAZQPC010000199.1:0-9877 GCA_964595005.1 uncultured Magnetovibrio sp. | reverse complement strand
TCTGTCTCCGCGTCGATCAAACATTATGTGGCGAACTTTAGATTCGGGTGACTAGCGTTCGCCCACGATTTAGTCACGGCGCTGCAAGTTGCTCAATTCGGCAAGAGGATACGGGCCGCACTCTTTGGGATACCGGGTATCCTTACGCATACCGGGGTATTCGTTGACATATGAGCACGCGGCCGGCGCTTTTTCTGGACTCGGGACAAAAAAACGGGGCCCTGGGGCCCCGTTTTTCCGTAACCTGATGCATACGCTATGAGACGTTGTACAGGCTTTGTGCCGAGATCATGGCGAACAGCATGGGGAAGGACAAAAGCGTGTTGGTCCTTGAAAACAGCATGGCGGTGCGTGCCGACGCGGCTTTCGTGTCGGCGTCGGCTTCGACCATACCCAATGCCTTCTGCTGGTTCGGCCAGATGATGAACCACACGTTGAACCACATGATGATACCGAACCACATGCCGATGCCGATCATCCGGTGACCTGTGTCGGAGCCTTCGGCCATACCCAGCGAAAGGGCCTGGACGATATAGCCGTTCATCATGGCCAGGATCAGGCCGGTGACGATGGTCGCCATGGCGCCCCAGCGGAACCAGAACAGTGCCGCCGGCGCAATGACCTTGCCGATGGCCGGTTTCTGTTCGTCGGGAATGTTCGGCATGTTGGGAATTTGGACGAAATTGAAGTACCACAGGATGCCGATCCACATGACACCACTGACAACATGCAGCCAGCGGAAAAAGAACTTGCCGAAGGCGGCACCATCGTAGTCGCCGTAGCCGTGGTACATGATGAACAGCAGCGCCACCACCACGAGGCCGGCGATGACCGTGTTTCTGAGGTTTGAAAGTATAGCTGCCATGGGGTCCCCTCCATTAAGCTGTATGGCAATGAGCGAAAAATTAGAAACTGTCTAAGTCAGTTGATATATATACCCTTATCACGACGCTACAACAATTTTGGCTGAAACCCACAGAGTTTCAGCCTTGCGGAGGCATCTAAGGACGCCATGGCCGTTGCTGGACACCATGAAATGACCGCCGATTCGCGAGCATTCGATGCTGGTCGTGAAGCTGGCCGACGCCTGCGGCATGAGGACAAGGGGCGGTTCTTATGTGCAATGCTTGCCCCCGCTCAGCACCGCGATCCGCTTCTCGCTCTCTATAACTTCAATCTTGAAATCGCCCGGGTCCGCCGCACCGTGAGCGAGCCGATGATCGGTCAACTGCGCCTGAAGTGGTGGTATGACGCATTGGACAAAATGTCGGGCGGCGTGTCGCCGAAGCATCCGATTTGCGAAGCCCTCTCTGCGGTATCGGATAAGTACGGCATAAATCTCGCCGCGCTGCAGCGCCTCATTGAGGTGCGGGCCGACGACCTTGTGCCCGAACAACCTGAAAATCAACTGGGGTTGGCAGAAATTGCCCGGGAAACGGATGGTGTGCTTGGCACGGCAGCTTTGAAAATTCTTGGTGTCGGCGACGCGGCTGCAGCGGCGCAGGCCGTCGAGCATCTTTCGGCGGCCCAGGTCTTCACCGCACTTATGCTGATGCTTCCAAGCCACGCGGCACAGGGGTGGCTGTATTTGCCCGCCGATGTTTGCAGTGGCGCAAACCTTGACCCGGTGGACGCCTTGCGGACGCGTTACAATCGGCCGTCTCCGCCAGAGCTATGCGCGGCGGTTCGCGAGATTGCGGAGAACGCGTCGGCACATCTAAAGGCAGCCCGTGCGCTCCGCGCCCAATGCCCTTCCCAGGCATTGCCGGTTCTGTTGCACGCGGTATTGGTCGAACATCAATTAAAACGGCTGCGCGCGTGCAAATTTGACCCCGCCCTGCTGTCGGCCCATACGCCGGGACCAGGACCGATGGCGATGTTGCGCCTGGGCTGGCATGCCTTCCGCCGACGTTATTAACCGGGCTTCTTTTGCTGGCCGCGATTCAAGCGCATCAGTTCGTGTGAGGAAACTTGCGGGAAAATGGCCGGGGAATTGGCCATATAGAGCATTACCGCACCGCGGTTGGTATCAGGAAATCCACCCCGCGTGTCATCGTATCGGCGTATCTCCAGAATAGTCACGGCATTGGTTTTTGGATCGCGGCTGCGCCAGGCAACGGTCGGATTATCGCGGCGCGGTTCGGCCAGCGGCGCAATGCTGCGTTTCCAAATCTCCGTCGGGTTGCCGTAGCGGTTCTGGTAAAATTCGACGACCGTTTGGAATTCGGTGGATGGGAACAGCGCATGCAGGCGGCTGGCCGCACCTTGATCGTACCGGATGATTGCCATGGGGCCTGTATACAAAATAGTCGGCACCACGAATTTTTCCCGCAGGGTCTCCGGCCAATCAATGGGTTCGACGCAGAATAAGGTCGTTCCCCGATTCTTCTTCACGCACTGATTGGTATCGTCGACGCCGTCCCCTGGGGGCAGCGAACTTTCCAGGCTAACCGATTCGCCAAGGGTAAAATTCGTGCCGGAAAGCGATGTGCGGCTCAACATGGCCGGGCGCGACCGCGACACCGGCGCGGCATCGTTCTTGGCCAGCGTTGTGACCGGCCAGAGCTGTCCTTTCAGGCCTTGTTGGCGTGTCGCAATCTCTCCTTGGGTCGGATACCGTCCCGGTTGACTGGCCGCCAGAGTCTCAGCCGGCGACAGGCGCAGATTGCCGCGTCCCGATGCCGGATGTTCGGGACCGGGTTTCAATTCGGCAAGCCGGGGTAGATTACGCTGTGGTACCAAGGGAGAATCGCGCATGGGGATCGGATCCGGTGCGCGAAGTGGGTCGGAATACGGTAGTTTTTTTGGCGGTTTACGGGCTGTCGTCGAAGGTGCGCTTTTCGCCGGTGACGCCGCTTCTTCACCTTCCGCCGGAGGTAAATCATCAGCTGTATCTGCGGCTTTTTCACCCTCCGCAGGCGGCAGATCATCTGCCAGGCCGGGTGACGGGTCTCCTTCCGCTGGTGGAAGATCGCTATCATCCGCCGCCGGCAAATCGTCAATTGCAGCGAGCTTATCGGATTCCAGAGCGGGTAAATCCGGCAGCGTGGAATCTTCCCGCTTAGGCGGCTTGGGCGGTTTCTTTGCTGTTGCCGGTTGTGAGGCGGCCGCGGCAACTTGTGGTGGCGCTGAGCCGGGATCGGGAGATTTGGAAACCTGCAAGACCAGGGGGTCGCCCGTTTTTGTTTGCATCTGGACGGTTGTTGTCCAGGCACCGCCCGGCGCATCGGCGGGCGCATTCAACGGCGGCGGGGGCGACGCCGGTCTCGTGCCCGACGCGTCGACAGGGCGTAAGGACGGTGTTTGATCGCCCGCCAGCTTGTCGATGGGGTCTTTAACATCCACGTCGGCGGCCCAGCCTTCGTCTGCGACTTTCTGACTGGTAAACATCTGTGACAAACTTTCCAGAAAGCCGGGAGCCATGGTTCCGCGCTTTTGTCCCGGTTCGGGCTCGTCGCGAACCGGTGTCATGGCATCGCCAGCAATCTTTGTCGTGTCTCCCTGATCATCTTTGGTGACACCGGCACTTTGATCGTGGCCGCGCCGATATTCCTGTGAAGACGGCGCCGTCACCGGCCCCCGGCCTTTCCCGGATTTGAAGAATTGGGCGAGCGCGCTGACCACGCCGGCAGGTTCCTTGCCCTCGGCCGTTGGCGGCGCCTGACGCGCACTTAACTTGGCCATCTCAGCTTTTTTCCGGGCCGCGACGGCGGCGGCTTTTTTGGCGGCAGCGGCTTTCGAGGCGGCCTCTTCGTCGGCGTAAATATCTCGCCTGATACGTTCCAGGCGATCGACGATCCGTGATGACGAAGTTTCTCTTTGGACCAATTTCTCACGGACGACCGGCGATGGCGGCATGGTCCGGGGGCGTTGTGCAGGCGCGATGGCTTGAGTTGACGTTTGCGCCGCCATCCGTTGGGCGCGCCGGCCCTCGGAAAGAATAGCGTTCGGATCGACCCGAACCTGCCGCGCGACCGCTTCATTTAGACGGCGCAGCCGATCCATGGTGCTCTGATATCGTGGCGAGCGCCCGCGCGGTGGCGCCAGCGCCTGGACCGGGGCTCGCGGCGCCGACGTTGGTGCCGGCGCGTCGTCCTTGTCGCCGACGATGTCCGGCAGTTCGCCGGCCAACGGGTCGTCGGATGCCGGTTGTTCGCCGGGCTTCTCGTCATCCAACTCAGCAGCCAGGGAAGTTGACGGGTCGTCGTCAGATTCGCTGCCGGTAACGTCGATCAAGGGCAATCCGAATTCATCCTCCTTCGGTTTTTCACCAACCAGTTTCTGCAGACGTTCGACGGTACGCCCCGCCGTCGAGGTGGCGGGCGATTTAGCCTTGGCCGCCGGTTGCACCGGCTGGGCTTTCTGAATGCTCGGTTGATCGGGACCGACCCGGCGGACCTTCGGGATTTCCTCGGGATCGTCGGCCAATTCCTCATCTAATGCCGCCAATGCATCGGACGGTTGTTCCGCCATCGGTTTCTTGCCGGTCTTCTCAGACGGTTCATCTGGCGCGTCAATGTCATCAGGCTTATCCAGGTCCGCGAGATCGGAATCCAAATCCAAATCCTTTTCGTCACCGGTCTCTTTGTCGTCGTCAGTGATGTCAGGTAATTTTGGGCCGTCCTCATCGACGTCCGATAGAGCGTCTTTCGGGTCGTCCAAGTCAGCCAAGTCCGAATCAAGGTCCGGTTCGCGATCTTCCGATTGCGGTTTATCCTTCTGCGCCGTCGACCGCGGGGCCGCTGCCTTTTGTGCCGGCGACTTTTGTGCCGTCGTTGGCGGGGCGTCCGGGCGGACAAGGTTCAATAGTGTGTCAAAAAATCGACCAACCGGCCCCAATGGGGTGTCGGCTGTGCCGTCTTTCATGGCCGCGGTCTTCGGCGCGTCGCGGTTCGTTTCTTCTTCAATTGCCGGCAGCAGATCATCGTCGCCGGTTTTAACCCCAGGTGCCGCAGCGACAGCGGTTGCCTCGGGTATCGGTGAGGGCGGCTTCCTGGGCGGCACTCCATACTTTGATGCCGCTGCCGCCGGTCGGCGGAGGCTGTCGGAAGCCGGTTTGCGCGGCGGTAGCGGATACCGCCGTTCGCCGAGCAGAGATTGGGGCGACTGCCGACGCGGCCGGGCAGCTGCGGTTACGGATGTACGCGGTGCCAGGCGTTTTGGTCGCGCCGGTCTGCTTTTTGCTTTTGTGCTTCTCGCCGTCTGAGTTTTGCGGGCGGGGGGCTTTGTCTGCGCCTTTGCGGGGCTGCGCGCGGACAGCAAAAAATGCGCAATGATGAAATGCCCCTTATCGACGGCGACGTCGGCGGCGGACTTTCCGGCGGCGTTCTTCCCTTCGAGTTGTGCGCCATCTTTCAAGGCCGCCTTGACGCCGGCCATGTCATTCACTTCGACGGCCTGAAAGAGTTTCAAGGTGGCGCCGGCGAGGGCCGATGTGGTTTGGGCATGTGGCGACGAAATGCTCAGACCGGCAATCAGCAGGCACAGCAACAGGCCACGCAACCGTTTGGTTGTGTGAATCCATTGCCCACTGGATGGAACCAGCCGGTATGAAGGACTTTTTACGATCACCTTGTTCCGATTACATCGCAATCCAAGTCACGCCTAATTCTACGACTTTTCGCCAAACCGCGACAGGCGCCGGGGCCCATAAGTCTCTGGCGAAACATGCTAAAGGTGGATTGTGACAACTTCGGGGCGGCATGATATAGCTGACGCCAAGTTGAGGCCCTGGCGCATCTAGCGCCGTGAGAGAGGATTAGCCATGGAATACAGGCACTTAGGATCAAGCGGGTTGCGCGTTTCGCGCTTATGCCTGGGTGCGATGATGTTCGGCGGTCGCGCCAGTGAAGCCGCGTCGGGGAAGATCATTGCTGCGGCGCACGGCGCCGGAATCAACTTCATCGATACGGCCGATGCCTACGGGAAGGGCGAATCGGAGCGAATCGTCGGTAAGTTCATTCGACGCCAACGCGATTCCTGGGTGATGGCGACAAAAGTCTACAACCCCATGGGGCCGGGCCCCAATGACCGTGGATTGAGCCGAAAACATATCCTCAAGGCTGCCGATGCCAGCCTGGCGCGCATGAAAACTGATTTCATTGACATCTACTATTTTCACAAGGACGACGAGGATGTGCCGCTTGAGGAAAGCATTGAGGCGGTCGCGGACCTTATTGCCGCCGGCAAGGTCCGCTATTGGGGCTTGAGCAACTATCGGGGATGGCGCATCGCCCTGGCTTGTGCGATCGCGGAAAACATGGGCGTCCCGGCACCGGTCGTATGCCAACCCTATTACAACGCCATGGACCGGACACCGGAACAAGAGGTACTGCCGGCCTGCGAATATCATGGACTGGGAATCGTCCCCTACAGTCCGCTGGCTCGGGGAGTTCTGACAGGTAAATACGGCACGTCGCTTGACGCCAAAGGAAAGGGCACGCGTGCCAGCGCCAACGACCTCCGTCTCATGCAAACCGAGTGGCGGAAAGAAAACCTAGTCATCGCCCAAAAAGTCAAAAAACGTGCCGAGAATCTGGGCATTACGGCCGGGCAGTACGCGGTGAACTGGGTTCTCAACAACTCATTGGTAACGTCGGTTTTGGCGGGGCCGCGCACCATGGGGCAATGGAAAGAATACATGGGTGCGCTCCGCTACGACTTTACGGAAGACGATGAGGCCTTCCTCGACCAATATGTGCCGCGCGGCCACCCGTCGACACCGGGTTTCTCAGACCCGCAATATCCGTATACTGGGCGCCAGCCGTGGACCGGATGAGCAATCAGGGAGACAAAAAATGACCAATCGTTTGATGGCGCTGATGATCGCCGGTTGTTTGGTTTTTGGAACTTTCGTAACCCAGGCGCGCGCCGACGACACGTACTCGTCGGATGAGATTTTGAAGGCGGCGGCTGGTTTCTTCGGCGGCACGACGGAAGGGCTGGCCTCAATCATCGAAAAGGCATTCGCCGATAAGGGCCGGCCGAACGGCTACATCGCTGGTGAGGAAATCAGCGGCGCGTTTTTCGTCGGCCTGCGATATGGGCGTGGAACCTTGAACCGCAAAACCGCAGGGCCGCGGCAGGTTTATTGGCGGGGGCCGTCCATCGGCTGGGACTTTGGCGGCAACGCATCGAAAGCTTTCACCCTGGTTTATAACCTCAAGGGCGATGATTCGCTTTTCCAGCGTTTTCCCGGCGTCGACGGCAGCTTCTATTTTATCGCCGGTGTGGGCATGAACTATCAACAGCGTAACGACGTCATTCTGGCCCCGATCCGAACCGGCGTCGGCTTCCGCGCCGGCGCCAACATCGGTTACCTGCATTATGACCGTGAAGAGGGATGGTCGCCTTTCTGATCCCTACTCGGCGGCCGGCCGCGCCTCACCCAACCAAGTTTCCAAGTCGGCCAGAGCCCGCGCTGAATGGGCTTTTTTGCGGTCGCGGCCCTTCAATCTCTTGCCTTTTTCGTTGCGCGCATCGATCAGCGGAAACAGGCCGAAATTGACGTTCATGGGCTGAAATGTCTCCGGACGCGCGCCGCCCGTAACGTGGCCCAATATGGCGCCCAATGCCGTGGTTTCCGGTGGCCGGGACGGGGGCAGACCGCGCAATTCCGCGGCCGCAAAACGACCGGCGAGTAACCCCAAGCCGGCACTTTCCACATAGCCTTCGCAGCCCGTGATCTGCCCGGCGAACCGCAACCATGGCGCGGCCTTCATGGATAATGTCTGGCCCAGCAAAGCCGGGCTGTTAATGAAGGTGTTTCTGTGAATACCGCCAAGCCGGGCGAACTCAGCATTCTCAAGCCCCGGTATCATGCGGAAGATGCGTTTTTGCTCACCATGAGTGAGCTTGGTCTGAAAGCCGACGATGTTATAGAGCGTGCCCAGGGCATTGTCCTGGCGCAGTTGAACAATAGCGTGACATCGCCGGTCCGGCAGATTCGGATTGGTTAGGCCAACCGGTTTCATGGGTCCGTGGGCCAGGGTTTCGATACCGCGGTCCGCCATCACTTCAATCGGCAGGCAACCCTCGAAATAAGGCGTATCGCGTTCCCATTCCTTGAATTCCGTCTTGCCGCCTGCGCGCAGCGCATCAATAAAGGCATGATATTGTTCGGCATTCATTGGGCAATTGATGTAGTCGGCGCCATCGCCTTTGTCATAGCGTGATTGAAACCAGGCGATATCAAAATCGATGGATTCCTTGTAGATGATCGGCGCGATGGCATCGAAAAAAGCCAGCGATTCTTCACCGCTCAACTTGCCAATGGCGGTTGCCAGTGCCGGCGAGGTAAGCGGTCCGGTGGCGACGATCACGGAACCCCAGTCCTCGGGCGGCAATCCTGCGACTTCCTCGCGAATGATGGAAATCATCGGGTCGGCTTCAAGCGCCGCCGTCACCGCTTGGCTGAACCCATCACGATCGACGGCCAATGCGGATCCGGCGGGGACACGATGCGCGTCGGCGGCTTGCATGATCAATGAGCCGCAACACCGCATCTCAGCGTGCAGAAGGCCGACGGCGTTTGCTTCGGCATCATCGGAACGGAAAGAGTTGGAGCATACCAATTCCGCCATTCCATCCGTATGGTGGGCGTCCGTTTCACGCTCGGGCCGCATTTCGTGGAGGATGACGGGGACCCCGGCGCGGGCCGCCTGCCACGCCGCCTCGCTGCCGGCCAGGCCGCCGCCGACGACATGAATGGATGCGCGATTATCTTGTTTCATGGACCGCAGCCGTAAAATTCCTTATATGCGGGGAACATAGTGATGGGAAACACAGCAGGCAACGCAGAACCCATATAAAACGGATGCTCATAATACCGGAAACCGCGCGGCGAAATTTTAGTTGGTGATCGAAAGCATGAGTCTTAGGGATTCAACGGAATTCAAAGACGGTTGGACGAAAATCTCCCAGAAGGAACTGGATGAGATTTTGGCCAAACATGAGGCGTTCGCCAATAGCCATCTGGGCGGCGAACGGGCGAAGTTGGGCATGCATGATTTATCGTACTTGGACATGGCCGGCCGCAATCTGCAACGCGCCGACTTCACGGGCGCTTTGCTTTGCCACACGGTGCTTCGCGAAGCCAACTGCTGCGACGCCACCATGTTCGGCGCTGATCTGCGGTTTTCGGATATGACGGATGCCAAATTTGACCGCGGCGATCTGCGCGGCACCTGCATGGCCGGTTCGGATTTGAGTGGTGCGTCACTGGTTGATACGGATATGCGCGACGGCGTGCTGTTGAAACCGACGGCCCGCGGCGGCGATCTGGCGCCGGTCATCCATGATCAGGCGACGGCGGGGTTGGAAAAGGCCGTGGCGCGGGGCGCCAATATGCAGGGCGTGAAGGTTTCCGATTCGATGATTGTCCAGACCGACCTGACAGACTGCAACCTTAAGAACGCCAAATTCGTGCGGGCCAATCTATCGCTGACCAATTTGACCGGCTGCAATCTGGAAGGCGCCGATTTCACCGAAGCGATTTTAAGCGGCGCCATTTTTCGCGGCGCCGTGTTTTCCAATACGGTCCTCGACAACGCCGATTTGTCCGGAGCCAATTTGATCGGCGCAATCTTTGAGACCATCGACCTGGGCAAGGTTGACATGTCGAACGCCGTGCTGCCGCGCAGCATTGATACGTTGGACAAGACGCTGCGCGAGACGATTATCGCCCATGCGGCCTGGGTCAATTCCAATGGCAAGGAAGGCGGTCGGGCGGAGCTGTCAGAGATGGAGCTTTCCGGCGTCGATATTTCGGCAGCAAATTTATCGGCGGCGGATTTTTCCTACTCGACCATGCGCGGCGCGCGCCTGGCGAAGTGCGAATTTCTAATGGCAGATCTCTCGTATACGGACTTACGTTTGG
>CAZQPC010000198.1:0-9877 GCA_964595005.1 uncultured Magnetovibrio sp. | reverse complement strand
AGGGCGCTCATGAGCCGGTCTCCGCGATGGTCCCTGGCTTGGTCCCGGGCATTTCGGTACCGGGGAATATGCCGGGCTCTTCGAAGGGGTCCATATGTTTCCCGGGCAGGTTCTCAACCAGGTTCTTGAAGGCATCACCTCGGGCTTCGAAGTCATCGAACTGATCGAACGAGGCGCAGGCCGGCGACAGGGCGACGACGGCCTGGGCGATGCCGTCCTTACGGGCCTGGGCGTGGGCTTCAGCGACGGCGGTCTGCAGGTCGCCGCAGACCGACAACGCCACCTTGCCGTCCAGGGTTTGAGAAAACGCCAGGGCCGCTTCGCCGATCAGATAGGCATGGCGGATGTTGTTCAGATGCGCCAGGCAGGCGTTCAGCCCGCCTTCCTTGGGCCGGCCGCCGGCGACCCAATAGATATTTTCGTAACACGCCAAGGCGCGGGCCGCCGCTTCGTCGTTGGTCGCCTTGCTGTCGTTCACATAGGCGACGCCATCGACAATGGCGACCGGCTCTTGGCGGTGCACCAGGCCCGGATAACTTTGCAGACAGGCCATGATGGCGTGCGGCGCAACCCCGGCGGTCTTCGCCGCCGCGTAGGCGGCGGCGGCGTTTTGGCCGTTGTGTTCACCGGGCAGACTGGGGTTTTCGCGCAGATTGCAGACCGGCGTTTCGGTGCCGTCCATATCATCGTATAAGACGCCATCGATGGCGTAGACTCCGCCGTGTGTGCGCTCCCGCCCGGAGACAGGAATGACGACCTGCGCGTCGGCGGCCTTCAGTTCGTCGGCGATGGCCCGGGTGATTTCACCATCGACACCGACGACCGCCGCACGGGGCTTGGTCTGGCGTTGGAAAATCGAGCGTTTGGACGCGATGTAACCGTCCATGCCGCCATGCCGGTCCAGGTGGTCGGCGCTGATGTTGAGCAGCACGGCGACATCGAAAGTGACCGATACGGTCAAGTCCAATTGGTAGGACGACATCTCCAGCACGTAGGTGCCTTCGGCCCCCAGGGGATCGAGAGTCAGGGCCGGGATGCCAAGGTTTCCACCGACCTCCGCTTCGCGCCCCGCGACCTGCATGATGTGGCCGAGCAGCGCCGTTGTCGTCGATTTCCCGTTGGTGCCGGTGATGCCGACATAGTTGCACCACCGCTGGGTGCGGACCAACAACTCGATATCGCCGATCACTTCACAATTGGCCTGGCGCGCCAATTTGACCACCGGGTGCGGTGCCGGATGGGTCAGGGGCACGCCCGGGCTGAGGACCAGGGTGGTCAGTTCGGACCAATCGCAATTATAGAGATCGACCAGGGCGACACCTTCGCCTTCAGCCTGATCGCGGACCGCTTCGTTGTCGTCCCAGGCCCAAACCTCGGCGTCGCTTTGTTGCAACGCCAACGCCGTGGCGACACCGGAACGGCCAAGGCCGAAAACGGCGACCGGATAGCCTGCGAAGGGGAACACGTCGATCACGCCGGCCCCCTATCTCAGCTTCAGGGTCGACAGACCCGCAAGCGCCAGGATCGTCGCGATGATCCAGAAACGGATGACAATGGTGCTCTCCGCCCATCCCTTCTTTTCGAAGTGATGATGCAGCGGCGCCATGGCGAACACCCGCTTGCCGGTCAATTTGAAGGACACCACCTGGACGATGACGGAGACCGTCTCCAAGACGAACAGGCCGCCGACGATGGCCAGCACCAACTCGTGCTTGGTAATCACGCTGACGGCGCCCAACGCACCGCCCAGCGACAAGGACCCCGTGTCGCCCATAAAGACTTTCGCCGGCGGCGCGTTAAACCACAGAAAACCGAGACCGCCGCCGATCAGGGAACCGCAGAAAATGGCCAGTTCCCCGGCCCCTTTGACATAGTGAATTTGCAAATAGCTGGAGAAGACGCTGTGCCCGGAGAGATAGGCGATCAGCGCGAAAACACCGGCCGCGATCATCACCGGCACGATGGCCAAACCATCCAATCCATCCGTCAGGTTGACGGCATTTGACGCGCCGACCATGACCAGAACGGCCAGGATGACGAACACCCAGCCGAGGTCCAACAGGGTGTCTTTCAGGAACGGTATGGCCAGGGTCGTCGCCAGGCCCTCTGGCAGGTGGCGCATGATCCAGAAGGTCGCGACGGCGGCGATCACCACCTGCAGCATGAACTTCAGTTTGCTCGACAGCCCGCGGCTGTCGCGCTTCGAAACCTTCATGTAATCGTCCAGGAATCCGATCATCCCGAAGGCCAAGGTGACGCCCAAGGCCGCCCAGACGAAGCCGTTGCTCAAATCGGACCAGAGCAGCGTCGCCGAACTGAGCGCGATCAGGATCAAAAGGCCGCCCATGGTCGGCGTGCCCTTCTTCGTCAGCAAATGGCTTTCCGGTCCGTCGTCGCGGATCGGCTGACCGCCCTGCTGGCGGGACTTCAGCAATTCGATGAGCACCGGCCCGAACAGGAAGCTGACGATCAACGCGGTAATCACGGCACCGCCGGTCCGGAAGGTCAGGTATCTAAAGACATTCAGGGCGCCGAATTCGTCGGCCAGGGGGACAAGGATGTGATACAGCATCGCCTATTCCCCGTTTGCCGCTTGCGGGACACGGCCGCCGTGATGATGAAGGGCGCTCAGCGCTTCAACGATCTGGCCCATCCGGCTGCCCAAGGATCCCTTGACCATGACAACATCGCCATTGCGGACGGCGGCGGTGACCATGGGCACCAATTTGTTCGCCACGCTGACATGGCCGCCGCGCATATGCGCCGGCAAGGCATCCCAAAGCGCTGACATGTATTGGCCGGCGGTGAAGACCACGTCGATGGCGTTTTCGGTCAGGCTTTCGGCCAGTTCCTGATGAAGGCGTTCCGATTTGCCGCCCAATTCCAGCATGTCGCCCAAGACCGCAACGCGCCGGCCGGTGCCGGCCGTGACATCGTTTGCCAACACGCCAATGGCGGCGCGCATGGACGCCGGGCTGGCATTGTAACTTTCGTCGATCAGCGTGAATGTGCCGCCGTCGAATGAGATCACATGCCGATTGCCACGGCCTTTCATGGCGCTCAGGTTGGCAAGGCTTGCGGCCGCCGCCTCCACGTCGGCACCGAGCGCATGAACCGCGGTCAGGACCGCCAGGGAATTCAAGACCCAGTGCCTGCCCGGCACGGCAACGCGATAGTCAAGCCGGTTACCCATGATGGTCGCGGTGACGTCGCTGGCGTCGCCAAACAAGGCGCACCGATCAAGATGGGCGTCGGCGTCGGCATGCGCGCCAAATGACAGAACCCGGCCGACGCCTTCATCATCGGCGCGCCCCTGGAGATGCCCGAACAAGGGATTGTCACGGTTCAGGATGGCCGTTCCCTGGCCATCCATGCCGGTGAAAATTTCCGCCTTGGCGTCGGCGATTTCCGTCGTCGAGGCGAAAAACTCCGCATGCACGTCGACGACTTCCGTGATCACCGCCACATGCGGCCGCGCCAGGGCGCTGAGCGGGGCAATTTCTCCGGGATGGTTCATGCCCATTTCGAAAATCCCGAAATCGGCATCGGCGGGCAGCCGCGCCAGGCTGAGCGGCAAACCCCAATGGTTGTTCAGGTTGCCTTCGGTCGCCGAGACGGTGCCCTGGCCCTGCAGCGCCAGGCGCAAGGCCTCCTTGGTGCCGGTCTTTCCGACACTGCCGGTGACCGCGACGATGCGGGCGTGGGCCCGGCCGCGTGCCGCACCGGCAAACTTTTCCAACGCGGTCATCGTATCGGCAACCGACAGGACCGGCGTCCCGGCGGCAACCCGGGAAATGTCCGCGGCCTTGGCCTGATCGGCGACGATGGCCGCCGCGTCGCTGGCCGCCGCGGCCGCGGCAAATTCGTGGCCGTCGAAATTCGGGCCGTGCAAGGCGATGAACAGATCACCGGGCTGAAGACTGCGCGTGTCGATGGAGACACCGTGCGCCGACCATTCGCCGCTGGACGCACCATCGGTGGCCAATGCCGCCTCCACATGGGTCCAGAGAACGGGGCCAGATGGTGTGCTCATGCGCCCGCCTCCCCAAGCACCGAACGAATGACCTCTGCGTCGTCAAAGGGCCGCGTTTCGTCGCCGACGATCTGTCCGGTTTCATGGCCCTTGCCGGCAACCACCAGAATATCGCCCGCCGCCAGGCCGCCGACGGCGGCTTCGACGGCCGCGGCACGGTCGCCGATTTCCGCCGCATCCGGACAGGCTGCCAGGATCTGTTTGCGGATGCTTGCCGCGTCTTCGCCGCGCGGGTTATCGTCGGTGACGATAATCCGATCCGCCGCCGCCGCCGCGATGGCGCCCATCTCGGGCCGTTTGCCGGCGTCGCGATCACCGCCGCATCCGAATACCACATGCAGCCGGCCGCGCGCATGCGGCCGAAGCGTCGTCAAAACACTTTCCAGGGCATCGGGGGTATGGGCGTAGTCGACGTAAACGGCGGCACCGTTCGAACGGTTTCCAATGAGTTCGACCCGCCCGGGCACGCCCGAGAGATTTTCCAGCGCCGCCATGGCGGCATCGGGGGCGATACCCGTCGCCACGGCCAGGCTCAGCGCCGCCATGGCGTTCGCCGCCTGGAAGGCCCCGGGCAAGGGCAGGCGCAGTTGGCGCCGCTGGCCCAGCACGTCGAGCTCAAGCATGAGGGCGGTGCCGTCAGGCGTCAGGCCGCGCACGACGATGTCGCTTGCCGTACGCCCGTAGGTCAGCAGGCGCAAGCCGCGGCCCTTCGCGGCGTCGATGAATGCCTCGCCATGGGCCGCATCGGCATTCACCACGGCGGCCCCGTCGTCGGCAACAATTTCCGAAAACAGACGCAGTTTGGCGCCAAGATAGCCGTCCATGCCGCCGTGATAATCCAGGTGATCGCGGGTCAGGTTGGTGAACCCCACGGCGGCGACGCGAACCCCGTCCAACCGGTATTGGGCAAGACCGTGACTGGACGCCTCCAGGGCCAGGTGATCAATCCCATGTCCCGCCAGTTCGCCGAGGCTGCGGTGCAGATCGGCCGGATCCGGCGTCGTCAGGTTAATGGCGTGTTGCAGTTTCGGCGCCTCGCCGTCCTTGAACCCGCCGAGGGTGACGCCCAAGGTGCCGGCGCTGGCGCAGGCGACGTTCTGGCGGTCCCAGATTTGGCGCAGAAAAGACACCACCGATGTCTTTCCGTTGGTGCCGGTGACAGCCGCCACGGTCTTTGGTTGTGCGGCGAAGAAGCGCGCCGCCATGAGGGCATACTGGCGGCGCGGGTTGTCATGAATGATCAGTGGAATTTGTGATTCCGGCGGGTCAAGACGTGTCCCCGGCGGCGCCAGGACTGCGACCGCGCCGCGGCCAATGGCGTCCGGAATAAACCGCCGGCCGTCGGCAACGGCGCCCGGAATGGCGGCAAACAGGTAGCCCGGTTGCACGTCGCGAGAATCGCACGTGACACCTGTTATCTGACAATCATCGAATGCCGCCGCGTTCATTACCGTTCCGAAATCTCCATCCATGAGGTCAATGCGTCGCAACTTTCCGCCTCACCGTTGCGCGCATCGTCGACACCAACGGTTTTTGTGCTTCATTGACGGAAACCGCGCGCTTCAATGCGCGGCGCGCATCCAACACGATGCGTTCCTCGGACGCCGTTTGTTGGACAACGCGCCCTCCGACGGCCCGGGCAACGGATTTCTCCCAATTTGCCTGTCTGAGCACTGGACGGCGCGGCGCCGCGTGTTTCGATTTCGCACTCTTGATCTCCGGCATCTTCACGGACGCCGTCATATCGGGCGCGATGCCAACCAACGGCCCCATGCGTTCAACGACCCGGCCGACCACCGGTGCCGCCACCCAGCCGCCGGTGGCGTAGTTGAATGTACGCTTGTTGCCGACCGGCTCATCGACGATCGCCAGCACGACATATCTGGGCGAGTTCATGGGAAACGCGCCGACGAAGGAAACGATTTTTGCTGATTTGGAATAGCCGCGCCGCGCGATCTTTTCCGCCGTGCCGGTCTTGCCGCCGATCAAATAGCCCTGAATGTTGGCCTTGCGGCCGGTCCCCTTCGAGACCACGAGGCGCATCAGGCCGCGCATCTTCTCCGACGTGGCCCGGGTGATGACCTGCTTGCCGCGACCGACAGGGCCCTGATGTTTGAGCAAGGTGGGGCTGCGGAAAACGCCACCGTTGACCAGCGCCGACACCCCCGCTGCCACCTGCACGGCGCTGACGGAGATACCGTGACCGTAGGAAATGGTCATCGTGTTGATGGGCCGCCAGATCGCCGGCATGAGCGGCGCGCCGACCTCGGGAAGTTCCAGCGCCGCCGGATCCAAAAGCCCGAACCGCGCCAGATAGGCGCGCTGCGCGTCGCCGCCGACATCGACGGCCATCTTGGCGGCGCCGATGTTCGACGAATAGAGAATAATCTCCGGCACCGACAGCCAACGGTTCTTGGCGTGATAATCCTTGATGGTGAAGCGCGATACGCGGATCGGCTGGCTGGCATCATAACCGCCATCCAAGGAGACGGTGCCCGAATCAAGCGCCATCGCCGCCGTGAACAGCTTGAATGTCGAGCCCATCTCATAGACGCCTTTTGCGGCCCGGTTGAAGGCCGCTTCACCGGCCATGTCGCCGGGGTGATTGGGGTTGAAGTCAGGCAGCGAGACCATGGCGATGACCTCGCCCGAATTCACATCCATAACGATGCCGGCGGCACCGATGCCCTTGAATTCGCGCATCGAGGCGATCAACTCATCGCGCAGAATGGACTGCACCCGCAAATCCAATGACAGCCTGAGCGGCGCGCTGTCGGAGCGCAGGCTCTGATCGAACTGATTTTCCAAGCCGGCGATGCCATGGCCATCGACGTCGGTAATGCCGAGCACATGGGAAACCAGGCGGCCGTGCGGGTAGACCCGGCGCTCACCGCGATGGAATTGCAAGCCCGGTACGCCCAAGCGGATCAGCTCTTGGTGTTGCTTCGGCGTCAAATTGCGGGCCAGCCAGACAAACCGGCTTTTGGCGCGCAGCCGGATCAAGACCTCTTCGCGGTTCAAGCCATCGAAAATCGAGGCCACGCCGCGGGCCGCTTCTTCCGCATCGATAATCATTGCCGGATCGGCGGACAGGGACACGGTCGGCAGGCTGGCCGCCAGAATGATGCCATTGCGGTCGACAATGTTGGCGCGCCCGGTGGCCGGGCCGCCGGGCGCGATCAGGCTTGCCCGCAGGGGCTCACCACCGCCGCTCAGGACGGTCAGGTCGACAAGCCGCCCGGCGATGCCGGCAAAGGCGACGGCAAACACCATCCCTGTCAGCAACAATCGAGAGCGGCCCGTATCCAGGGCCTGTTTTCGGATGCCGTCCAAATGGCGGCGTTTCGCCACGGATCTCAAGGCTGTCATCGTCATGGCCGGAACTCCTTTCCAGCGTTGTCGCCGCTTTCTGCGGCCAATTGATCGGATGGTTTGGTGATGGGGTCGGTTGTCGGCTCGGCTGTCGGTTCTGGCCGACGCTCGGGAAGATTCTCTTCCAGTCTCTGGCGCATCATCACCTGGCCGGACTGCACCGGCATCATGTCCAAATGCCGGCCCGCCAGGGTGCGCAGCCGTTCCGGTTCGTTGAAGTAGCTCCATTCGGCCTTCAGGACATGAATCTTTTCCCGGTCGCCGGCAATGCCCCGGTTCAGAATCTGCAGCTGGTCTTCAAGGCTCTGCACCCGGTATTTGACCAGAAACAGGCCGACGCCGATGGCAACGGTCAACAGCATCAGGGCCAACGTCGACTGTCTCATGGCGCCGCCTCCGGGCCGGCCATCCCGATCACCCGTTCGGCCCACCGCAGCCGCGCCGAGCGAGCCCGCGGATTGAGCGAAGTCTCTTCGCGCGACGGTTTGACGGCGCCGCGTTTCAGCAGCTTAAATGACGGCGCCGGTCCGGCCCATTCGCCGTCAGGCAGATGGCGCGACGGACGCGGTGCACGGCCGCTGCGGGCGTGCAGGAACTCCTTGACGCGGCGGTCTTCCAGCGAATGGAAGGACACCACCGCCAACCGGCCGCCCGGCGCCAGCAGCGCCTCGGCGGCGATCAGGCCGCGGTCCAGTTCGCCCAGTTCGTCATTCACAAAAATCCGCAAGGCCTGGAACGTCCGGGTCGCCGGATCGATGCCGTCGCGGGATTTGGCGACGACGCCGCGCACGATGTCCGCCAACTGGGCGGTCCGGGTGATCGGTGTTTTGTCGCGCAACTCGACGATCGCGCGGGCGATCTTTCGCGACGCGCGTTCCTCGCCGAATTGATAGATAACGTCCGCCAGTTCGCGCTCGGCCAGTTCATTGACGATGTCGGCGGCGCTGGCACCGCCGTTGCCCATGCGCATGTCCAAGGGGCCGTCGGCCCGGAATGAGAAGCCGCGCGCCGGATCGTCGACCTGCATGGACGAGACGCCGAGATCCAGGGCCAGCCCATCGATCTGATCGACGCCGACCGCCGCCAGCAGATCGGCCATGTCTCCGTAGCAGCCGTTGAGGACCGTCAGCCGGCCTTCAAACTCGTCGGCCAGGCGTTGGCCGGCGGCAACGGCGAACGGGTCGCGGTCGATGCCCCACACGGTGCAATCGGCGGCCGCCAACAGGGCCCGCGAATACCCGCCGGCACCGAAGGTGCCGTCCACATAAACGGCACCGGGTTTCGGCGCCAGGGCGCGGATCACTTCGGCACACATGACCGGGATATGGGGCTGCGTGGTCATCAGCCCTCTCCGCCGGAACCGCCGGGCGCATTCGGGCGCAGGCGCAGCGTCGCGCCTCTGGCCTTGGCCCGCTCAAAGGCCATGGCGCGGTTCGCCTCATAGGTCTTCGGTGCCCAAATTTGGAAGCGCGCGCCGCGGCCGACGAACACAACCTCTGCCGCGATACCGGCATGAGCGGCCAGTTCCTTCGGCAGCGCGATCCGCCCTTCCGGGTCGAAATTCAAGGCGTGGGCGTTTTCCAGGACAATGGCGGCCAAATCGTCCTGTTCGTCGGAGAACATATCCAAGTCGTCCAGGCTGGCACTGAGGCGGGTCATGAAGGCCTCGTCACAGGCCTCGACGGCCTGATGCTTGAACAGCGGATAGGCATAAAGGATTTGCGAGCCCACGGACTGCAAGGCCGCGCGGAAGGGTTTGGGCACCGAGACGCGGCCCTTCTTATCAATCCTGTTCACATGGCGACCGACGAACAATGCCATTCGGAGCCCCAATCAACGTACGTTGCGCCGGTTTCTACCGGCGGTTCGGAAGCCGGGATTCTCCCGGCTTCCAGCTTTTCCGGACGCCGCTGCCGACCGCGAAAGTCCGCAACGGCCGGGCGTCCGGCCCAGATACCCCCCATTACAAATAAATGGGATATTATGGGATATCATGGGTAATCATGGGCGTCAACGGGTTAAGAATGTCATTTAATGGGTTAACAAATTGTTTTCATTGAATTGATTGGGCTTCGATGCCGGCTGCCGTCACACCGCGATGACGGTTCCCGACAATGATCATTGTCGGGTGAAAATTCGGTAAACGTATGACGGGAGTGTGGTCATTGTGGGGCGCCGCGCGGCCCTCTGGGGAACACTCGGGAACACACGGGGGGCGCGGCACCAAACGGAGAAAAGTGCCAGACGGTCTGTAAGCCGGGTTCTGTCCGCGCCGGCGGTACGAATACCGCCGCAGGGGATGACCATTCATCTGGGACGCCCGTTACCGGACGCCTCGCGCAACCGACCCGGGCGATGGTGCGGGAACGCACCTGCTGGCCGAACCAGCCGACCGCCCCTATTTGGTCTTGCTCCCGGTGGGGTTTACCATGCCGCTTCCGTTGCCGGCTGCGCGGTGCGCTCTTACCGCAC
>CAZQPC010000197.1:0-9904 GCA_964595005.1 uncultured Magnetovibrio sp. | reverse complement strand
GACTGTCGGCGCCGACGGCGTTGATGTTGTTTTGAATATTGCGCATGGCGCCCCGGTACTTTTTGTCTTCCTTACCGCCCGGATAATTCACGTGATAAACGACTTTCTGTTTGCCGTAGCGTTCACCGGCCTGGCTTTGGCTGACCGGCGACAGGGTCAAGACGGCAAGCGCGAATAGGCTTAGTGCTGATGCGAGATACCGCATGGTGTCCTCCTCATGACGTTCCGAATGCCTCCCAAAGGCATTTCCATCGAAGCGCCGGACGGAAAATTATTTTAGTTCCGTAACCGGTGCGTCCTGAGGAAAATCTTAGAACACCTACAAATTCTTGAATATTGGGGAAATCCCTATGGCCGGGCGTCATCGGCCCGCGTTGAGCAGGCGTCCTTGGACGACCCGGGTGATCAGGTCGGCGAAGGAATCGGCCTGCATTTTTTCCATGATATGGGCGCGGTGGGCTTCGACGGTTTTTTCACTGATTTCCAATTTCTCCGCGACACCCCGGTTCGGCACGCCATCGATAATATGACCCAGCACCTCGCGCTCACGCGGTGTTAGACGCTCCATGCCGTCCCAAAGGTCGCGGTCACGCTCTCGGGCCGCATACCGACGCCGGCTTTCTTCGATGGCACGCTCAATGACGGCCAGCAGGGTATTTTCTTCGAAGGGTTTTTCGACAAAATCGAAGGCGCCATCCTTCATGGCGCCGACCGCCATCTCGATATCGCCGTGCCCGGTAATGACGACGACAGGAAGCAGATCGGTGCGGGCAACGACTTCCTGCATCATATCCAGGCCGTCCATGCCTGGCATTCTGACATCGGTGACAACGCAGCCCGGCCCCTGAGGATCGAAGTCCGCCAGCAAGGCATCGGCGGAGGCAAAACCGCGGGCCGGATGATCGGCCGATTCGATCAGCCAACACAGCGATTTTCGAACCGCCTCATCATCCTCGACGACATATACGTCAGTGCGCCGTGGTGTCATTTTTCGCGGCCTCCATTGCCGGCAGTTCGAAGGTGAATGAGGTGCCGCCCGACGCAGGGCTGTCCGCCCAAATCCGCCCGCCGTGCATGTCGACAATTGTCCGGCAAATGGCTAATCCCAGGCCCAATCCGCCGGCTTTCCGGCTGTAGAAGGGTTCCCACATGGCGTTCGGATCGTTGTCGCCAAGGCCCTGTCCCGTATCGCAAATCTCGATACATACGCCACCTTCGCAGCGATCCGTCTTAATCGCCAAATGCCGGACCGTAACACCGGGTTCGCTCATGGCATCGATGGCATTCTTGGCCAGATTAATGACTAATTGTTCGATTTCGATCAGATCGCCGGAAATAGCCGGAAGCCCGTCGGCCAGGTTCAAGCTGACATCGACCTCGTGCGCCTTGGCGTCCTGACGGATCAGCGCGGCAGCCTCGCGGATCGCATGGTTGACGTCCAGGGCAACGCGTTTCGGTTCGCGTTTGCGCATATACCCACGGACCCGGGAAATAATCTGGCCGGCGCGATTGGCCTGCTCGCCGATCTGTTCCAGCGCTTCCCGCAATTCACTGCCATTGCCTGCTCGTTGCAATCTCCGGATACCGCCTTCCGCATAGTTGTTGATGGCCGCCAAGGGTTGGCGCAACTCATGGGCCAGACCGGACGTCATTTCACCGATGACACTGACCCGTGAGACATGGGCCAACTCCGCCTCGTGCTGGCGGGCGCGCTGTTCGGCCCGGTGACGTTCGTCAATTTCGTGTTCCAGAACCTTATTGGCCTCCGACAGTTGGCGGGTCCGGCGTTGCACCAGATACTCCGTGCGCACACCATGAAGCGAAATAAGCACCAGCAGCAAAAAGGCGAAAGCGGCCCATTGCCAGTTTTGGTTCAGAAATTCACCAAGGCCGATGGGACGGGGGGTGTAGGGTCCGATCTCCAATTGCCGGAAAAGATCATGTACCGGTTTGTAATCCAAGGGCACGGTCCAGCCGGAATAGCCGGTCGCCCGCACCGCCGGACTGTCGTCCGGCAGACTGAGAAGGGCGATGGCGACTTTTTCCGCCAGTTCCGGCGGCGTCTCGGGCATCGTTGCAAACGGCCATTCCGGATAGAGCCGCGTACTCAGACGAACGCCGTGCCCGGGCACGTTCCGGGCATTCAAGATGCGAAAGTCGGACAATCTGACGGAATTTTCCCGGGCCATGGTCTCCAGAACATCGGTCCGCACCGTGCCGGCGTCCACCGTGCCGTCGCGAACACTGATGACGATGCTGTCTTGCGGCAGGCCCTTGAAATCCAACCGCAGGAAGTCTTCAAAGGGATCGATGCCGGCATCCTGAAACTCGCGCCAGGCCATTTGAAACCCGCCGAAGGCCCGGTCCCGGACGGCGGCGAAGGATTTGCCGCGCAGATCGTCCAAATCCTCGATATCCGCCCGGTCCGCCCGCGTGAAAATGACCGCGCCGAAGACATTCCGCACGTTGCGGCCGAACCGCGTCTTCAAGGTGACAATGCGGCCGATGCCGTATTCGGATTCCAGTTCCACGTATTGGCCGCTGTTGGTGAAGACAAACGCCACCTTGTTCTCGGCAACGGAACGGCGCAGTGCCGCCAACGGCAAAGGCACGACCTCAAATGTCGCACCATCAACCACCGTGCTCAGATACTGCGCCGTCGGCTGCCAACTGCGCAGCGCGTGGTCGGCGCCGCGAAACGCCAATATGCCGATACGGTAGGTGTCGGCCATTGCCGCCGACGGCAACGTCGCCAACCACCCGACCGCGCCCATCAACCAAAAACCGCGCCAAAACATCAACGCATCGCTCCTCCCAACGAATAGTTTATCAACTTCGAATGTGATTAGCAGTAAGGAACGCACGATTACGCGCCGGGCGGGCACCATCACACCTGCGTGAAATCCAACACATATGAATTGCCGCCACACCACATGGCCATTAGCGTCGGGTTAGTTTCGAAAAATCGAATATGAGGCAAGCATGGAAATCCTTCGCCGCACTGTTGTCACAGGGGTTGGTGCCGCCGGTCTGGTGGGATTGATGGGTGCGCCGGCGGTTGCCGGGCGCGCCCGCATCGCGGGGTTTGAGCCCGAGCCCTGGTTTGCGGAGTCTTCTTTGGATTTGGCCAAGGACTTGGCCGCCGCGGCCGCCGCAGGAAAGTTTCTGGCCTTATTGTGGGAGCAGAACGGCTGCCATTACTGTGCCGAACTGCATGCCGTGAATTTTCAGGACCCGGAGATCGTCAACTACGGCAAGACACATTTCCATACCATTCAGATGGATCTCTGGGGGGACAGGAAAATCAAGGACTTTGACGGCGAAACACGCACCGAAGGTGCGATCGCGCGCGGCCGGTTCGTGCGCGCAACGCCGGTGATGCTGTTCTTTGACGCCAAGGGCACGGAGGTTTTCCGCATGCCCGGCTACGCGCCGCCGCCGCTGTTCATGGCGGTCTACCAATTTGTCGCCGAAAAAGGCTTCGAGGCCGGTTCATTCCGTTCCTGGGTAAAGAACCGGCACTCGTAGACATTCCGGCAAATGCGGCGTTCTACGTCAGGTTCGCCTTGAAGAACGCCACGGTGCGGCTCCAGGCCAGTTCCGCCGCTGCCTTGTCATAGCGCGGCGTGGTGTCGTTGTGGAAACCATGGTTGGCGCCGGCATAGAAGTGCGCCTCATATTTCTTGCCGTTGGCTTTCAGCGCGGCCTCGTATGCCGGCCAGCCCTTGTTGATGCGCTTGTCCAACTCACCGTAGTGCAAAAGCAGCGGCGCCTTGATCTTCGGCACGTCCTCGTCTTTCGCCTGGCGGCCGTAGAAGGGCACCGATGCCGCCAGTTCCGGCAGCCGCACCGCCATGGCGTTGCAGACGCCGCCGCCGTAGCAAAAGCCGACAACGCCGATTTTGCCGTTCGACGTCGGGCCGCTTCTCAAATGCCCGTAGGCGGCGATGAAATCTTCCAACAACTTGCCCTTATCCAGCTTGCGCTGCATCACTTTGCCATCGGCGTCATTGCCCGGATATCCACCGAGCGGCGTCAGGCCGTCCGGCGCCAACGCCGTGAACCCGGCCACCGCGACACGGCGTGCCACATCAGCGATATAAGGATTGAGGCCGCGGTTCTCGTGGACCACGACAACACTGCCGCGGTTGCCGCCTCCCGTCGGCTGAACCAGGTAGCCGTTGATGGTGCCATGGCCATTGGCGGAACTGTAGGTAATCCTTTCGCCCTTGATCCGCGGGTCCTTCTCATCAATCTGCTTGGCCAGCGCATAATCCGGCGACAGGGCGTCGAGCATGGCCGCCGCCCCAAGGCCGCCGACGGCGAATTTCGCTGCCTTGTCGAGAAATTCACGGCGTTCCATAAAACCATGCACATATTGATCGAACAGATCCAATACCCTTTGGTCGAAATCTTTTGCGGTCTTGCGGTCCATGATGTTTCCTCCCGTTTGGCATCGTGGGGGCAAGCATAATGCCGGTCCCGCTGCGCCGTGTATCGCTGTTGATCGGAACGCTAACAATTTCCGGTTTTGGATTCAAAGATTTGACGGCCGTCAGCCGATCAAATGACCGTGTAGAGCCGAGACCAGGCGGTCGAAAATATTCGGGAATTTGTGGAAAGAGCCGGTAAGCCCAAGTAGGTCAGCTTGCCGCCATGCGCCGGCGGTCGGGACCATCCGTGCCGATCGCATCGCGGCGGCGACGGTCCGGGCCGAAAAAATCATTGGCGCGGACAAAGGGCCGGTTGCCTTCAATGACATTACAAATCCGCTGATAAACGGTCTGCGCGGAGATCGGCTTGGCCAAAAACTCCGTCATGCCGTTGTCCCTGGCCGTGCAGACATGGCGCAGTTCAGTGTTGGCGGTGACGACAATCACCGGCACGAAGGGGTTCGGTGTGTCCGGGTCCTGGCGGATTTTGCGCAGAAATTCCATCCCCTTCAACTCAGGGCACCAATCCGACAGAATAATATCGGCGGGGAACTGTTGGAAAAAACTCCAAGCGATTTCCGGGTCGGGTGTGCTTTGCACCGATGGCACGCCAAATTCACGGAACACGTCCGTCAACAGTTTGCGAATCAACACGTGCTTTTCCAACACGAGAATGTTGAGCGACGAAATGTCGTACGACTGCTGCTTCAACGTCTTATCCCAGCCCAATACCAAAATACCCGGCATTCGCCCCAATTTCTACGGGTCGAACCTGACAGGTATCTGACATACAAGCCTTTTTCGATTCATCCGCCGACCATTCTTGGCGACTGAAAAAGCATGATGAAGCGATAACAAGCGAAAAATTGTATCATCACGGCGAAACCTGTAAACCTGGACCAAACGTAGCCTAACCATTGGTCGGGTTCGAAGTTCTTCATGAAAAGCGCGGATTCTCATGGGTTTCGGCCACTTTCCGGATGCGGTACACCGGGTCCCCGGAAGATCAGGAATTGACATGGCGTCCGAAAAATCCCGCGAGACACGAAAAATAAGACCGAATCCCCTCCGTCAGTTGATCCTGGTGGGGCTTGCCGTTGTCGGTCTGGCGCTTGGCTATGGATTGGGGTTTGTGTTCAAGGCGGCCCCCCCCGAACCGGCCGCCAAATCCGCGCACCCGGCGCCGGTTGCTGAAAAGCCGCAACCGACGGTTCCAACGCCTGCCCACCCTCAACTGCCGCCGCCCAATGTGGTCTTGCCGGAAGACGTCGACGCCGGTAATACAGGACCGGTACGTGCTTACGAAGAAGCGCTGCCGAAGGAAATTGTTGTCACGGTCGAACGCATCGGCCCGTCGCCGCCATCGGCGCCAACGCGGACCGAAGCGCCGTCACCGCCGACAACGCAAACCGAAGCGCCGCCATCCAAGAAAGCGACAGTTCCCGTACTGGCGGAAACAGCATCGCTACCAAACCCACCGATGCCGGCCCCTTCGGATACCCAACCTCCGGTCTGGCAGCATCATGCGGTCAAGGTGAAACGGGACGGACGGCCGATGATCGCCATTGTTTTTGATGATCTGGGAATCGACAAATCCCGCACCGCACGCGCCATTGCCCTGCCCGGGCCGCTATCCATGTCGTTCCTGACCTATGCCACCCGCCTTGACATGCAGACTGCGGCGGCGCGTGGCGCCGGGCACGAGATATGGATGCATGTTCCCATGGAACCGGGCTCGGCGACCATCGATCCGGGCCCACATGTGTTACTCACCGGCTTAAGCCGAAATGAATTGCTGTCAAACCTGCGCTGGAGCCTGGACCAGTTCGATGGCTACGTCGGCATCAACAACCATATGGGCAGCCGCTTCACGGCCGATGCGTCGGGCATGGATGTAGTCATGAAGGAATTGAAGGCGCGCGGTCTGGCCTTCCTCGATTCGGTCACCTCCGGTGCCTCAAAGGGCCGCCGGGCGGCGCTGGCAGCCGGCGTCGACTTTGCCAGCCGTAATATTTTCATCGACCACGAAGACGACATCGGCACGATCGAAAAGCAGTTGGCGAAAATCGAATCCCTGGCCAGAAAACAAGGGCATGCCGTGGCCATCGGTCATCCCCGGGAAAAGACATTGAGAGCCATAACCCCCTGGCTCAAGAACCTCAGCCAACGCGGCTTTCAACTGGTCCCGGTCTCGGTACTTTTGCAGCAGCCCGGCTAACTGTTGCCGGCGAAGGCCCCGGCTTCCTCGGCGGCGCGGATCAGGGCCTGCGCCTTGTTGACCGATTCTTGGTATTCGAATTCCGGCTCGCTGTCGGCGACAACACCGCACCCGGCCTGCACATAGAGCGTCTGGTCCTTGATCACCGCGGTGCGGAGCGCAATGCAGGTATCCATGTCTCCGTCGGCGCCGAAATAACCGATACATCCGGCATAGACACCGCGCCGTTCGGGCTCCACTTCGTCAATGATTTCCATGGCCCGGACCTTCGGCGCACCAGAGACGGTACCCGCCGGAAAGCCGGCCAGAAGCGCGTCAATGGCGTCACAATCGTCGGCCAGATCACCTTCCACGTTCGACGCGATATGCATGACATGGGAATAGTATTCGACCACGAACTGTTCGGTCACCGTGACACTGCCCACCTTGGCGACCCGGCCGACGTCATTGCGGCCGAGATCCAAAAGCATCAGATGTTCGGCCCGCTCCTTGGGGTCGTTGATCAGTTCTTCGGCCAGGTTCCGGTCCTCTTCCGGCGTGGCGCCGCGACGGCGTGTGCCGGCCAGCGGGCGTAGCGTCACCCGGCCATCGCGCACCCGCACCAGAATTTCCGGGCTGGAACCGACCACGGAAAACCCGCCGAAATTCATGAAAAACAGGAAAGGCGACGGATTGAGCCGCCTGAGCGCCCGGTAAAAGGCAAAATGCGGCAGTTCGAAAGGCACGCGGAAGCGTTGCGAGGGGACAATCTGGAAGGCATCGCCGGCGTGAATGTAATCGACACAGGTCCGCACGATGCCGTGAAACTCCTCGGGCGTCATGTTTGATTGCGGCACCAGGGGGCTGGTGCCCGCCGCCCGCCCGCGGTTGTGAGACAAAGTCCGGTCCAGGTCCGCGACAACGGCGGCCAAGCGGTCGCGCGCCGCTTCATAAGCCGCATCGGCATCGACATGGTCATCCGGCCAGGCCGGTGTCACAAGGGTCAATGAGTCCTCAAGCGAGTCAAAGATCGCCATGATCGTCGGGCGTAGGAACAGGCTGTCGGGCACGCCCAGTGAATTGGGGTTTTCGTCGGGAACTCTCTCCTCAACGAGGCGCACTGCGTCATAGGCCATGTATCCGAATAGGCCGGCCGACATGGGCGGCAGATGATCGGGCAATTCGATCCGGCTTTCCGCCAAAAGCGCGCGCAGCGACGCCAGCGCACCACCTTCGGCACCAACGGGACAAGCGGTGAAATCATCGTCGGCTGTCAGCGCCTGGCGGTTGATTTCCGTGGTGCCGTCGGCATATCGCCAGATGACGTCCGGCCTGAGCCCGATCAGTGAATATCGGCCACGAATGGCGCCGCCCTCGACGGATTCCAGCAAGAAGCTGTTGGGTTGGCCATCGGCGATCTTCAGCATGGCGGACACAGGTGTCTCCAAGTCCGCCACAAGTTTCATCCAGACGACCTGGGTTTTGGCATCCACGTACGCTTCACGGAAGTCCTCAATCCCGGGATTGACCGCCAACTGGTCTATCGGCGTGTCTTCGCTCACCTTAGCGGGCCGCCTGAGCATCACCAAACAAGGCGTCAATGGCGGCGCGGTTGACGTCGACGCCGGCTGTACTGCGTAGCGCCGCCGTCAACTGGCTATCGAGATCGGCGCGCAGCGATTGCGCCAGATTTCCGGCCAGCGCCTTGCGCGCTTCCGACGGACCAGATGGTGCGGCAATAATCTTCGTCACGGCGGCAATCCGGTAGCCGTCACCAACCCGCTCCATCGCCGCTTTGCCCGGTTGCAGCTTGAACACTTTGGCGGCCAGGGCGTCATTCACGTCACCGCTGTTTCCCTGTCTCTTGATATCCTTGATGGGCTTGACCTGAAGCTGCCAATCCTTGGCACCATCGGCCATTTTCTTGCCATCGTTGACGAAACCAACGACCACCCGGGCAAGCGCCTTTGCCGCTTCGCGCCGCTTAGCCGCATTCCGGGAATCGACCACCTGGGCGCGCACCGTGGCGAAGGGCCTAAGCGCCGGCTCCGTCACTTTGTCCACGTGCAGGATATAAAAACCGTCTTCGCCGGCCTCGGTCATGGTGCTATCTTCGCCTTCTTCTGTACCAAAGGCGACGCTCAGGAAATTACCTTTCGGCAATCCCGCGATGGCCGTCCCGGTGATGTCGTTGCCTGCTTGGTCGATGCCTGCAATTTTGATCACTTTCAAGCCCAGCCCGCCGGCGGCCTCGGCGATGGATGCACCGCCGCCCAATCTGTCCTCAAAACGGTTGGACAGATCGAAGATGGCATCCACGGCTTTCTGGTGCGCCAGGCCTTTTTTCAACGTCGCCTTCACGTCTTCGAACGTTTTGGTGCCCCCGGGTGTGACGTCGGCGGCCTGCAGGATGTGCCAGCCAAGCGACGTCTTCAGGGGCGCCGAAACGCTGCCTTTGGGCAATTTGAATACAGGACCGGCCAAGTCAGGCAGCAGGTCATCCTTGGTGATTTCACCCAGATCGACGGTCGCCTCTTCTTGGTTGGCGACGTCCTTCGCAACCTTCAGGAAATCCTTGCCTTCGGCCAGTTGCTGCGCGGCGGTTTTGGCTTTCGCCTCATCGCTGAAAATGATCTGCCGCACTTTGCGCTTTTCCAGTGTCACGAATTCGTCGGCGCGTTCGTCATAAGCGGCCAGCAGGTCGTCGTCGGAAACGTCAATTTCCTTGGCCAGATCGGCGGCATCCAAACGGACCAGGGTCAGGGCCCGGTATTGCGGTGCCGTGAACGTCTTCTCGTTGTCCTTGTAGTGTTTGTTCAACTCCGTTTCCGTCGGCGCGCTGATGGCCGTCATCTTGGCATCGGCAACGAAGACACTGTCGGCCTCGCGCTTTTCCTCGCGAAATCTATATACCGCATCGACCCAACGTCCCGGCGCGACGACGCCGGCCTGAATGCTGCCAAGAAATTGGCGGGTCTTTAAATCCTGGCGCAGGCGCGCCACGTAAGAGCCTTCACTGAGGCCATTGCTTTGCAGGATTTGTTGAAACCGGTCCCGGTCGAAATTACCGGCCAAGCCTTTGAACAACGGCTCTTGCAGGATCGCACCCCGCACCAGGCCGTCGCTGATGGTGACGCCCAGGTCATCGGCGCCAACGCTGGTGGCCGTCTGGTTGATCTGGCGCTGCAAAACGGAATCGATGACACCCAGCTGGCGGGCCTGATCAAGGCTAAAGGTATTGCCGAAAATTCGGCGCATGCGGTTCACTTCGCTG
>CAZQPC010000196.1:0-9912 GCA_964595005.1 uncultured Magnetovibrio sp. | reverse complement strand
CCCTGGTGCGTTACGCAGAAGCGAAGAAACGCGAAAACCCGAAGGGCTTCAATGCAAGCCGCCGCTATCAATTGCAGATGCTTATCGATTGGTTCGGTGACTTGATGCTGACCGGCATCGACGCTAAGGCGATCCTAGCTTTTGCCGATCATCGGCGGCGTACGGTCAAGGAAGCCACCCTGCACCGGGATTTGGCGGTGCTTCGTGCGATCATGAACAAGGCCCGTGAGGAAGGCGACCTCTTGGCCTTGCCTATCTTCCCGAAGGTGAAACTGCCAAAAGGTCGAACCCGATGGCTGACGGTGGACGAAGAACGCCGTTTGCTGGATGCGTCGCCCGAGCATTTACGGTTGCTGATCGCCTTTGCCCTCGATACCGGGGGCCGGCGTTCGGAACTGTTCAAGCTCGATTGGCGATATGTGGATTTGGCCAATGGCCGGATCACCTTCGTGGAAACCAAGAACGGCGACGATAGGACCGTGCGGTTGTCTGACCGCGCCTTGCATATCCTCTTGGCCCTCGGGCCGAAGGAAAGCGGCCCCGTCTTCACCTACAAGGGAAATGCGATCAAGGACGTGAAAACAGCCTTCGACAGAGCTCGCAAGAAAGCGGGACTGGGGGATGTCCGGTTTCATGATTTGCGCCATACATTTGCATCACGTCTCGTGCAACAAGGACTGACTTTGTACGAGGTGATGCACATGACAGGGCACAAGTCGCTCGTCATGGTGCAACGCTATGCCCACTTGGCACCGGAGTTCCAAAATCGTGCGATTGCAGCGCTCAACCGCTACGGACACAATTTGGGCACAGTCGGTTTGAAGACATCTGGTGAGCTTCCCCAGAAAAGCCAAAACCCTCTGGTTTCCCAAGGGGATATAATGGTGCCGTCGGGAAGGATTGAACTTCCGACCTCGCCATTACCAATGGCGCGCTCTACCACTGAGCTACGACGGCATCTGAGGGAAGGCGGGCGCAAAATGCCATAGGGCGTTGGCCCGCGCAAGCATCCGTTGGCGCGGCCGGCTTGACCCCTCTGCCTTGCAGTTCCAGGATCGGCCTATGGCCGAGAAAGACAAAGCACCACTGCGTCCCCAAGCTGCTGAAAAGGCCCGGAAGGCAGAGGCCCGCGATCAGCGTTTGTCCGAATCGCTGCGCGCTAATTTGGAAAAGCGCAAGAGCCAGGCCCGTCAGCGCGCTGGGAAGCCAATTGCCAAGAAATAAGCGAAGCGCCGTGTCAGCGCCTTATTTTTGCCAATCTCGGGCGGCATAAGGTTCGCCAGACCTTGAGCCGGGCGGGCGCTTGATCTAAAAGCGTCGGCGCAACACATCGACAACCTGTCAGGCAATTTCATGGATCGTATTCGGATCGTCGGCGGCAAGCCATTGCATGGCGAAATCCCCATCAGCGGCGCCAAAAATGCCGCCCTGCCTCTTTTGACGGCAAGCCTGCTGACCGATGAGACCCTGACCCTTTCGAATTTACCTGCTCTGGCCGACATTTCTTCCATGGCGGACTTGTTGAAAGAACTCGGTGTCCGCATCGTCACGAACGATGCGGCATCCGACGGCTCATCGGGCGGGCAGGTTTTGGAATTAACCGCCGCCAAGATCGCGGCGACGACGGCGCCCTACGATGTGGTCCGCAAAATGCGTGCCTCGGTGTTGGTGCTGGGACCCTTGCTGGCCCGTGAGGGTGAGGCCCGGGTCTCTCTGCCGGGCGGCTGCGCCATCGGCACCAGGCCTGTAGATCTCCATCTGAAGGCCATGGAACAGTTGGGCGCCGAGATCGAGTTGGCGGAAGGCTATATCAATGCCCGGGCCCCGAAGGGGTTGATCGGCGGCCACGTCGTCTTTCCCATGGTTACCGTCGGCGGCACCGAAAACATTCTTATGGCGGCCGCCCTGGCGCGCGGCGAGACGGTCATTTCCAATGCCGCCCGTGAGCCGGAAGTGACGGACCTGGCCCAGTGTCTGTCGGGCATGGGCGCGAAGATCGACGGTATCGGCACCGATACACTGCACGTCCAAGGCGTCGGTCGCTTGCATGGGGCGGACTATTCGGTGCTTCCCGATCGTATCGAAACGGGGAGTTACGCTGTCGCCGCGGCGATCACCGGCGGCGACTTGCTTTTGCGCGGTGCGCGCATGGACCTGATTGATGCGACAGCCGAATTGCTGAGCCGCGCCGGCGTCGAATTTTCCCAGGAAGACCTGGGCCTGCGCGTTCAGCGGACCAACGGACGGCTGCGCGGTGTCGATTTGATGACTGAGCCGTTTCCCGGATTTCCCACCGACATGCAAGCCCAGTTCATGGCCTTGATGTCGGTTTCCGATGGTGCCTCCATGGTCACCGAGACGATCTTTGAGAACCGTTTCATGCATGTGCCCGAGCTTTGCCGTATGGGCGCCGATATCAATGTGCACGGCGCGTCGGCGATCATCCGCGGGGTTTCGCACCTGTCCGGCGCACCGGTCATGGCGACGGACTTGAGGGCCTCCGTTTCTCTTGTACTGGCCGGGCTGGCGGCGGAAGGGGAGACCGTTATCAACCGGGTCTATCATCTGGATCGAGGGTATGAGTGCCTGGAGGCAAAGTTAGCCCAGTGCGGCGCCGAGATCGAACGCCTCGACGATTAGCCGCATCGACCGACGTTCGCTCTGGACATTGGCCAAACAATTCCTAGAGAACGCCGCAAAAATCTTCTATGAATGCCGCGAAATCAATTGCTTGAGGCGAAATCGCCGTGCCCGATCCATCGGCCAACGAGAATTTGGTGCTGGCTCTTCCGAAAGGCAGGATTCTTAAGGAAGTCATGCCCATCGTTCGGCGTGCCGGCATTCAGCCGGAGGCGGCCTTCGATGACGAACGCGCGCGTCAGTTGCGATTCGCGACCAACATCGACGGCCTCGACATCATCCGTGTCCGCAGCTTCGATGCCGCCACTTTTGTGGCATTTGGCGGCGCTCACTTGGGCGTTGCCGGCAACGACGTTCTCATGGAATTCGACTATTCGGAGCTTTACGCGCCACTTGACCTGGATGTCGGCCACTGCCGCATTTCCGTCGCCGAACCCGCAGACATGGTGGCCGCCGACGATCCGTCACGGTGGAGTTCTGTGCGGGTGGCGACGAAGTATCCGGGTATCACCCAGCGCCACTTCGCCCGCCGCGGTGTCCAGGCGGACTGCATCAAGCTCAACGGCGCCATGGAACTGGCGCCGCAATTAGGGCTCTGCCGGCGCATCGTCGATCTGGTCTCCTCAGGCGCCACCTTGAAAGCCAACGGCTTGGTCGAGATTGAAAAGATATGTGACATTACGTCGCGTTTGACCGTCAACCGGGCGGCCTGGAAGACCCGGTCCGGCGAGATCAATCATTGGCTTCAGAAATTTCAGGAGGCCGTCGATGCCGAGGCGGCTTAATTACGGCGACGCGGACTTCGAACAGGCATTTGCGGCGCTGCTGAGCGAGAAGCGTGAGACGGAAGCCGACGTCAATGATGCGGTATCGGCGATCCTGGCCGACGTGAAAGCACGCGGCGACGCGGCCGTCTGTGAGGCGACGGCCAAATTCGACCGGTTTAATCTGACGCCCGATGGCATGGCTTTCGGTCCTGCGGAAATCTCTGCGGCACGGGGCGCTTGTGATGCGGACACTTTGGCGGCGCTGGAGCTGGCGGCATCAAGGATCCGGGATTTCCATGAGAAACAGGTGCCCAATGACCTGGATGAGACGGATTTGGCAGGCTTGCGTCTGGGCTACCGGTGGTCGGCCGTTGCCGCCGCCGGGCTTTACGTGCCGGGCGGCACCGCCGCCTATCCGTCTTCCGTGCTGATGAACGCCGTGCCGGCCAAGGTCGCCGGGGCAGGGCGTCTTGTCATGGCGGTGCCGACACCGGATGGCATCATCAATCCGCTGGTTTTGGCGGCCGCGGAAATTGCCGGTGTCGATGAGATTTACCGCATCGGCGGTGCCCAGGCCATCGGTGCCCTGGCCTATGGAACCGATACCATCGCACCGGTCGACAAAATTGTCGGGCCCGGCAATGCTTATGTGGCAGCTGCCAAGCGCCAGGTTTTCGGCACGGTCGGTATCGATATGATTGCCGGCCCGTCGGAGATATTGGTGCTGGCCGACGGGCAGAACGACCCCGCCTGGATCGCCGCCGATCTATTGTCCCAGGCGGAGCACGACACCGCGGCGCAAGCTATTTTGATGACCGACGATGCGGTCTTTGCTGATGCGGTGGTGTCGGCGGTTGATGGCCATCTGAAAACCCTGCCGCGGGCCGAGACAGCCGGTGAAAGTTGGCGGAATTACGGGGCGGTGATCGTGGTGCCCGATCTGCCAGCGGCATTGCCGTTGATTGACCGAATTGCCCCGGAACACCTGGAAATCGCCACGGAGGATGCGCGCGCGTTGGCGGCAGGTGTCGGCAATGCCGGGGCTATATTCATGGGCCGCTTCGTTCCCGAAGCACTTGGCGACTATCTGGCCGGTCCAAACCACGTTCTGCCGACCGCGCGATCCGCACGCTTCTCATCGGGCCTCGGTGTGCTGGATTTCCTGAAGCGTACGTCAATGATTGAATGCGGAAGCGACGGCCTCAATGCCGTTGGCCCGGCGGCGGTGACGTTGGCCCGGGCGGAAGGCCTGGATGCCCACGCGCTATCGATTTCCATTCGCCTCAACCAACCGACCAAGGCCTAAGCCGCGGTGCAATTATATGGCTGCTGAAAACCGCATTGCCAATATTACGCTGGATGAGAAATCCGTAATCCGGCGATCTCCTCAAGTCGAACACGAGCGCAAGGTGGCGATTTTCGACCTGCTTGATGAGAACGAATTTTCCTTGAAGGACGGCGCTGCGGGACCCTACAGCTTGCACCTGCGCATTGAGGAAAACCGGTTGATTTTTGATGTCCGGCTGGAGGACGACAGCGGCCTTGCGGAAGTCACTTTGCCAACCAGCACGTTCCGCCGGACCGTCAAAGATTATTTCATGATCTGCGACAGCTACTTCGAAGCCATCAAGACCAAGACGCCGTCTCAGATCGAAGCCATCGACATGGCGCGCCGCGGTCTCCACAACGAAGGCGCGGAACTGCTCAAGGAACGCATGGAAGATCGAGTGGAGATGGACCGCCAGACGGCGCGGCGATTATTTACGCTTGTTTGCGTGCTGCACATCAGGGCTTGAGCGGCGGATGACGGATATTCCCTCTGCCGTATTGTTTGCCTGCACCATGAATTCCGTGCGTTCGCCGATGGCCGAATCGATCCTAAAATTTTTGCACGGCACCCGAATTTATGTGGATTCCGTGGGCGTGCGATCCATCGACGTGGACGGCTTTGCCGTCGCCGTCATGGATGAGATCGGCATCGATTTGAGCCGCCACAACGCCAAGACCTTTGATGACCTGGAGGACAGTTACTACGACCTGGTCATTCCCTTGTCGCCGCAGGCCCAGCACCGGGCCGTTGAGATGACGCGTGTTATGGCTTGCGATATCGAATTTTGGAATACCTTCGATCCTTCGATGGTCGAAACGGACGACCGGGAGCGGCGATTGGAGGCCTATCGGCAGGTCCGTGATCAGTTAATGCAACGAATTAAGCAGCGCTTTCCGTTGACCAGTGCCATTGATACGTAATTTCTTGGGAAAACGCTTGACCCACGCTGATTTGACGCCATGTTTAGGGCCACTTTTGAACAAGACTGAGTGAAATATGGCCAAAGAAGAGCCGTTGGAGTTCACTGGCACGGTGACCGAAATTCTTCCGAACGCAATGTTCCGGGTGATTCTCGATAACGATCATGAAATTCTTGCCCATACGGCAGGGAAGATGCGCAAGCACCGCATTCGGGTGCTCGCCGGTGACCGGGTCAACGTGGAAATGACTCCCTACGACCTGACCAAAGGTCGCATAACCTTCCGCTACAAATAGGATTTCGGCCGGATGCCTGGCCGCCTCATCCTCGCGTCCGCGTCGCCCCGGCGCGTCGAGCTGCTGGCGCAAGTCGGTATCAGGCCGGCGGAAGTGGTTGCCGCGGACATTGATGAGACCGCCACGGGCAAGGAACTGCCGCGTGAGATTGCTGCACGCCTGGCGGCCGGCAAGGCCTGTTCCGTCGCGGCGCAATTTCCCGATGACTTCGTTCTCGGCGCTGATACAGTGGTTGCCTGTGGCCGGCGAGTCCTCGACAAACCAGAGAGCGAAGCCGCCGCCGCCGACCATCTTGCGCGGCTGTCCGGCCAGCGACACCGCGTTTACGGTGGCGTTTGTCTGGTGTCGCCGGGCGGGCGCACCCAGAACCGCCTGGTCATGACCCAGGTCAGCTTCAAACGCCTGCATGCGTCTGAGATAGCCGACTATCTGGCATCAGGGGAGTGGCGCGGCAAGGCCGGTGCCTATGCCATCCAGGGGTTGGCGGGTGGTTTCGTGAGGCGTATCAACGGATCCTATTCGAATGTTGTCGGCCTGCCGCTTTTTGAAACGCTGGCGTTATTGAAAGGCGTTGGCATACAATCCCCGGACCGAGGCGCCCATGAACGTTGATCGAATTCTCATTTCCGCCGCCCCTGGCGAGACACGCATTGTCGAACTGGACGACGGCAACATGGTTGGCTTGACCATTGATCGGGCCGGCCAGAAATCCCTGGTCGGCGACATTATCGCCGGCCGGGTCGAAGCGGTTATTCATAATCTTCAGGCGGCCTTCGTTGACATTGGTCTAGAGCGTTCCGGTTATTTGGGACTCCCGGATGCGCGGCCTCATGGGGCCGAGGGCGACGATGGTATAGGTGATTATTTGAGCGAAGGCGACCGGGTCCTGGTCCAGGTCAGCCGTGATCCCCAGGAAGATAAGGGCGCCAAGTTGACGATGAAAACGGTCCTGACGGGCCGCGATCTGGTGTTTACGCCGGGGCGGCCCGGCATCTCCTTGTCACGGCGCATTTCCAACGAAGAAGAACGTGACCGGTTGACGTCTGCCATGGCTGATTTTCAAAACGCCGACGGCGGATACATCGTGCGGACCGCCGCACAGGAAGCCGAGACCGAGGACATCACCGGCGAAGCCGCCCGTCTTCAGGCCCGCTGGGTGGCCATCGATGAAGTATTTCGGGATGCAGTCCCGCCGGCCTGCCTGGAGCGCGAATTGGAGCCCGCCTGCCAACTGCTCAGGGATCAGGGCGGGATCGATTTGACCGCCATCGTGGTTGATGATGCGGATGTCTACAGCCGCATCAAAGCCTTTGCCGAAGCGGAGATGCCCGATATTGCCGACTTGGTCAACATGTACAGGGGTGACGGGCCGCTTTTTGACGCGGAAGGCGTCGAAGAGATGATCGACGACGCGCTCGACCCCTGGGTGGCGTTGCCGTCGGGCGGCAACATACGGATTAATGAGACGGACGCCCTGATTGCCGTCGATGTCAACACGGGCGGGGCTGCCGGAGGCAATCGCGAACAGCTGATGACGGACGTCAATTGTGAAGCGGCGGCGGCTTTTGCGCAACAAATCAGGCTGCGTAATTTAAGCGGTCTTATGGTCATCGATTTTGTCACCATGCGCCGCGAGGAAAATCAACAGAAGGTGCTGAGGGCGCTTCAGGCGGCACTTGCGGATGATCCGCACCGGCCTTTTATGGGCGGATTCACGCGCTTTGGGCTGGTCGAACTGACCCGCCGGCGCAAAGGCCTCAGTTTAACGGAGATTCTATGCGGCGGACCGGCGGCACCGGTTAAATCGGCCATGACGACAGCCCTGGAAGCCCTGCGTGCGGTGCTGCGCGCGGCCGAAATATCGCCCGGTGCCGGCATCGCCCTGGAACTTGCGCAAGCCGCCGCGGGGGCCATGAAAAACGAGGTCGCCGAGGCTTACGAATTGACCCGCGAGCGCTTGGGCGGCCAGCTGGAAATTCACGTCAACGCCAGCATGAAGCCCGATGGATTTTTGGTCCTGCGCGATGGAGCAGCCACATGAGCAAAGACCCGATGGCGGCCAAAGTCGTGCCTTTGAAGGGCGGCAAGTGTCCCATCTGTGGGAAGCACCGGGTCCAGGCATTTCGACCCTTTTGTTCGAAGCGATGCGCCGACCTGGACCTTGGAAATTGGTTCAACGAAGACTATCGGATCGCCGCCGCAGAGGCCGGCGAACTGGATGACGAAGCGTTTCCGGAAGATTGACCGAAATTTGCTCACATGTGCCACGGCAACCCTAGACAGGTCCCTCCGATTCCTTTAAAAGCCCCCGATGCCAACATCGCCCGATGGCGGTTCTCCGCAATCGCGGTTTCCCCTTTTGGGGGACGTGCCCAGGTAGCTCAGTTGGTAGAGCACGCGACTGAAAATCGCGGTGTCGGTGGTTCGATTCCGCCCCTGGGCACCATTTTTTGAATTCTCTTCCCGACAAAAAGCGCCGCGCCCTCACCAATACGCCGCAAGGCGTTTGAAGTTATCGCCGATTGTCTTTACGGCTTCCGCGTCGTTTAAATTGCCGGCAAACCAATCTTCCGCGACGGGCCAGAAGATCGTCCGGCCGACCGCGAAGCCCTTGCATAAAGGCTGTCGTCGGGCCGCCGTGAAGCTCTTGGCAAGCTCTGGCTCCGGCGCTTGCAGGCCCAGCACGACAATGCCCCGGCAATGGGGATCGCGATCCTTAATCTCATTACAGATAGTCGCCCATTCCGCGTCATCATTCAGCGGCGGTAATTTCCACCAGTCGGGATATATGCCGCGGTCGTACAGCGCGCTGATGGATCGGACCAGCGTGGTATCATTCCGCGTCATGTCGTCCGGCGGAATGACTTCAACCAAAAGGTCGTGGTTGGTTTCGAGACAAGCTTCGTAAAGTTCGAAAAGCCTGGCCTCCTGTTCACAACGTAACGGGTCCGGGTCGTCGGGATGATGAACAATCAGGCATTTGGCAACATGTTCCGCCGGCCATGATCGCAGTTGAAGGCCAATATTTGTTTGGCCTTCGAATGCCAGGGGACGTGATCCCGGAAGTTCAACGGGGCGGGCAATCCAGGTACCGTTGCCCGTAAGGCGGTGCAGGGCGCGCTCACCGTATCGGGAATCTATGATGACGCCGGCGCCTTCCACGTCCGCTGCGACGGCGCAGAAGGCATCGGCGATGAGGTCCTTGAAGAGGGAAATGCGGTCTCGGTTGCCGACATACCGGTCGGCCAGTTCCTCGAATTGGGCGCGGTGGTCGAAAGCCAGGGCTTGGACCGTTGGCCAGTTTTGTGCCCGGTTGGTTACCCGGTGGATGCGGTCCATGTCGGGGCTGGAAGCATCTTCGCGCGGCGTCTCAGACCCAAGAAATGCCGTCAGTTCGTGCCAACTTGGCATCGCCGGCGCACAGCCGTTTCGCGATACCACCAAGGCTCCGGTACCATTTGCGTACCGGCAACAGGTTTCAAGATCGTCACCGGCGATCCAGCCACGCAGGAACCCGCTTAGGAAGCCGTCGCCGGCACCCAGCGTGTTAAGCGCGGTGACCGGCCGGCCGGCCACGGAGATACCGTCGTCCAAATCGTCCGGTATGGCGCCATCATAGACCGTGCATCCCAACGCGCCGCGTTTCAACACGATGACACCTTGGCTTCGGTCACGAATGGCGCACAGTGCCGCCCGCGTGTCCTCGGATCCCCCGGCGATATGGATTTCCTCCTCCGTGCCGACAATCAGGTCACATTTGACCAGAACGGAATTCAGGCGCTTGGTAATCGCCGAATTGGCGACAAACCGGTTGTCGCCGGCGGCATGGCCCGTCAGGCCCCAAAGAACGGGGCGATAGTCGATGTCGAATACAACCTTGGTGTTGTGCGCGCGCGCCGACGATATGGCGGCGAGGCTGGCGGCCTCCACGCCGGGGCGGGAGAAATGCGTGCCGGAAAC
>CAZQPC010000195.1:0-9949 GCA_964595005.1 uncultured Magnetovibrio sp. | reverse complement strand
CGGAGATTGCCTGTTTTGCCGACGCCTTGGCCGGACTGGACAAGGGTTGGGGGGCCGGGATGGAAATTCTCACCGATTTGTTGGCGGAATTGCAAAGGTGATGGCCCGCCCCGCAAAAACTATTTCGCCGTCAATCGGATGCCGCCATCGAGGCGGATGGTTTCGCCATTGAGGTACGCATTGTCGCACATGTGCAGGACCAGCTTGGCGTATTCGTCGGCCGTGCCGAGGCGCGACGGAAACGGCACCGTGGCGCCGAGAGAGTCCTGGACGTCTTGCGGCAGGGCAAACAGCATGGGCGTGCCCATGATGCCGGGCGCGATGGTCAGGACGCGGATGCCATAGCGCGCCAGTTCGCGGGCGATCGGGATGGTCATGCCGTGCACCCCGCCCTTCGAGGCCGAATAGGCGGCCTGGCCGATCTGGCCCTCAAACGCCGCCACCGAGGCGGTGTTGATGATGATGCCGCGCTCACCGCCGTCCAGTTCGTCCAAGTCCGTCATCGCCGCGGCGGCCAGGCGCAACGTGTTGAAGGTGCCGATCAGGTTGACCTGGATAACCTGCGCGAACTTGTCCAGATCCATGGGGCCGTCGCGGCCGATCACCCGGGCCGCCGGGCCGATGCCGGCGCAGTTGACGGCGATGCGCGCCGGGCCGTGGCCTTCGGCGGCCTTGGCGATGGCGGCCTCCATGGAGGCCGCGTCCGAGACGTCACAGGCCAGGCCTTGCCCGCCGATGTCCTTGCCAACGGCCGCCGCCCCTTCTTCGTTGCGGTCCAGCACCGTCACACGAGCGCCGCCGGCGGCCAGGGCGCGGGCCGTCGCTTCACCCAATCCTGAGGCGCCGCCGGTGACGATGGCTGCTTGTCCGTTGATATCCATTGCCTTATCTCCGCCGTAATTCTGTCTAAGATGTTAATGTTGGGGCCTGTTGATATCACGGCCCATCGGAGGCGCAAGAAACATGAGTTCAACGGATGAAATGCCCGAAGAAATGGTGGGCCATATTGTGGGTGACAGCGCCGCCAATGAACGCTATGTGCGCGCCAACCTGGGCGCCAAGGTGAGGCAGACACTGGGCAAGTTGAGCTTCGTGCGCGAGGCCGTCGCCGCCTATTTCTGCGCCCGCGACGCGAACACGCCATTGCGGGTGAAGGCCGCCATCCTGGCCGCCCTGGCCTATTTCATCATGCCCCTGGACGTGGTTCCGGACCTGATCGCGGTGCTCGGTTATACCGACGACGCGACCGTTTTTTGGGCCGCCTACCGGTTGATCGCGCCGCATATTTCCGCCGCCCACCGCGAACATGCGGCGGCCTATCTGCTGGCGGAGAAGCCCGGCGGCGAGAACACGGCCGATTAACCGGCCGACGTTGCCGCGCGCTTTTCGGCATTTCCGCACGCTCTTCGTCATTCCCGGATCCCCTCCGTCATTCCCGCGTCCTCTCCGTCATTCGCGCATCCTCTCCGTCATTCGCGCATCCTCTCCGTCATTCCCGCGTCCTCTCCGTCATTCCCGCGAAAGCGGGAATCCAGTATAGGAACCTCGGCGCGCGGGGCACTGGATTCCCGCCTGCGCGGGAATGACGAGGCGTGTATGGTGGGTTCTCTGTTGTCCGTCTTGAACCTCCCTGCCTGCATCCCGTTCCTCTCCGTCATTCCCGCATCCTCTCCGTCATTCCCGCGAAAGCGGGAATCCAGGAAAGGAACCTCGGCGGGTGGGGCGCTGGATTCCCGCCCGCGCGGGAATGACGGCGGGTGTGGCGGCCCCATCGTCGCCGCCTGTCTTGAACCTGCCTCCACACGGTCACATACTGCCGGCCCGAACCGAAGACCATGCAGGGGACCACCGCCATGAACGCCGACATGACCGAACCGCTCTGGACGCCGACCACCGAACAGATCGACGCCGCTAAAATCACCGAATTGCGCCTCGCCGTGAATGTCCAGTGGGGCACGGACCTGGCCAGCTCCACGGCGCTCTGGCGGTTCTCCGTCGATGAGCGCGGGAAGTTCTGGCGCTCGGTCATCGAATTTTGCGATCTGAAGGCGGAAACCTGGGGCCAACGCGATCTCATCAACGGCGACAAGATGCCTGGCGCCAAATGGTTCCCCGACGCGCGTTTCAACTTCGCTGAAAACCTGCTCGGCCGCCGCGACGGGGCCGAGGCCATCGTCTTTTGGGGCGAGGACAAGGTGCGCCGGCGCATGAGCTTCGCCGAATTGTACGACGCCGTCTCGCAACTGGCCCAGGCGCTGCACGCCGAAGGCGTTAAACCCGGCGACCGGGTCGCGGGCTATCTGCCCAACATGCCGGAAGCCATCATTGCCATGCTGGCGGCGGTCAGTTTGGGCGCCACCTGGTCGTCGTGCTCGCCCGATTTCGGCCTGCAGGGCGTCCTCGACCGCTTCGGCCAGATCGAGCCCAAGGTTTTGGTCGCCTGCGACGGCTATTTCTACGCTGGCAAGACCCACGACATCCGCCCCAAGGTCGCCGATCTGGCAGCAAAAATCCCCAGCCTCAAACGCGTCGTCATCGTGCCCTACGCGGAGCCCGAACCGGACCTGGACGGCATCCGCGGCGCCGTGCATCTGGCCGATTACGCGGGCAATTTCACCCCGGCCGACATCTCCTTCGCGCAAATGCCCTTCGACCATCCGCTCTACATCCTCTATTCGTCGGGCACCACGGGCGAGCCCAAATGCATCGTCCACGAAGCCGGCGGCATGCTGCTCAAGCACGCCGTCGAACAGGTCGCCCAATTCTCCATCGGCCCGGGCCACCGGGTATTCTGGTTCACGACATTGGGCTGGATGATGTGGAATTGGCTGGTCGGCAACCTGGCCTGGGGGGCGACACTTTTGCTCTATGACGGATCGCCCTTTTACCCCGACGGTAACGTCTGCTGGGACTTCGCCGAAGCGGAAAGGATGACGCTGTTCGGCACTTCGGCGAAATACATCGACGCCTGCAACAAGGCCGGCCTGAAGCCCGCCGATACGCACGACTTGTCTGCCCTGCAATCCATCGGATCCACCGGCTCGGCGTTGGTCCCGGAAGGCTTCGACTACGTCTACACCAGCATCAAAAGCGACGTCCACCTGGCGTCCATGTCGGGGGGCACAGATATCGGCGGCTGTTTCTGTGGTGGCGACCAGACCCTGCCCGTGTGGCGCGGCGAGATCCAGGCCGCGACACTGGGCATGGCGACGGACGTGTTCGATGACGACGGCAACCCGGTGAGCGGCGAAAAGGGTGAACTGGTCTGCACGAAAGCCTTCCCCGCCGTGCCGAGCTTTCTCAATGACACCGACGGATCGCGCATCCACGAGGCCTATTTCGACCGCTTCCCGGGCGTCTGGACCCACGGCGATTTCATCGAACGGACGTCGCACGGCGGCTACATTATTTACGGCCGCTCCGACGCGACGCTCAATCCCGGCGGCGTGCGCATCGGCACGGCGGAGATTTACCGCCAGGTGGAAAAACTCGACGAGGTGGTGGAAAGCATCGTCATCGGCCAGGACTGGGACAACGACGTGCGCGTCGTGCTGTTCGTGGTGTTGCGCGGCGGCCTGACGCTGGACGACGATCTGATCGCCAAGATCAAGAAACAGGTCCGCGACAGATGCACGCCGCGCCACGTGCCGGCCAGGGTTCTCCACGTCGCCGACATCCCGCGCACCAAGTCCGGCAAGATCACCGAACTGGCCGTTCGCGATGTCGTCCACGGCCGCGCCATCAAGAACGCCGAGGCGTTGGCCAATCCGGAAGCCTTGGCGCACTTTAAGGACCGCGAAGAGCTGGCCGTCTGAGGACCGCCAACACGGTCCGGCCCGACCGTCGTATGTACCCGATGTACGCCCATGTACGCAAAGGTCCGCGGATGTACGCGGTCGCCCGGAATTCATGAATGATTTCAAAGTTCTATTTTGCGTACACAGGTGGACATTCTGTCGCATTTTGTCGCCAATGTGGACAAATGGACGCGTTTTCGGGGGGTGGGTGAGTTCGGGCGGACGGTGCTTCGCGGGGGCCGGGATGAAACCCGAATTCGGTGAATGAATAACCATATATCGGAATTAAAACATAAATAATAGATTAAATCAAGAACATTTTTCAATTAATCTTACCATTCCGCCTCCAAGGCCGGTTGATGCGGCGGCTGTTGATCGGTGTCCGTCTTCCCTGCCATTGACGCCGCCAACAGATGGCGGACAGCATTGCCGGCAGCCTCGACGGAGCAAGCGAAGCGGAGCTGACCGCCGCGCCGCCGCCGGGGCGACGGGCGTTGGCGGCTCTGGCCGTGGTGCTGATGGTGCCGATCGGTATTTTGCCGTATTTGCTGAATTAAACCGGGGGCATGCCGGGAGTTGCATATGGCATCTGAGTTGCGGGCTGATGTGGACGCTGAACCCTACAATCTGGCCGACGCCTTGATGCCGGCCTCGTCCCCATGGCCCCATGACGGGCCGACCAACGCGAACGATACGATTTTCCGTTGGCGTTGAGTGTCGGTTCCCGGCCATGGAGCGTGGATCCGGCGCCGCCCCGATGACAATTTCTATGAAGAGATAACCGGACCCTACTTGGCGCGCGGGTCCGGTTGAGAGCGGCGGGGGCCGTCTCGGCGTCCGCCCTTGCGCTGATTTTTATCAACTTCCTTGAGTTCCTGGCGGCGATCATTATCTCGGCGGTCCGAACTTTTTCTGCGCGGTGCCGCCCGGCTCTTCTCTCCAGCATTTTCAACGGCCATCAGCTTTTCCCTCGATCATGATTTCCCCCGCAATATACCGGAGAATAACATATAGCCAAATGCCTGTTCTTGGCTATGAAGAGACCTTCGTCCCTTTGATCCGGCGGGCGCCGCCTCCTCGTGATGGCCTTTCTTCACCGCGGCGCCGCCGGCCGTTTCCCGGTACCGGCGGATGTGTCTATACTCGGCCCATGTATTACATCGGTCTCCTATGGGCGGAACCCGACGGCGGCTTCTCCGTCGCGATCCCGGACTTTCCCGGCTGCTATGGCACCGGCGAGACGCTCGACTCGGCCGCCGCCGATGCGGCGATGTCGCTGAGGATGCACGTCTACGGGGTGCTTGATGACGGCGATCCGCTACCTGCGCCGAGCGGCCCAGACAGCATCGGGGCGGCGCCCGACGGTGCCGTGGCGATCCTTGTCCCGGCGCCGCCCGTCGGCATGGCGCAGGCCGGCGTGACCATGACGGAAGCCCTGCTGGCCGAGGTCGACGCGGCGGCCAAGAGGGCCGGCGTCAGCCGCTCGGCCTTCCTCGCCGATGCGGCGGCAAGGCATTTATCGCCGGGTGAGAGTGACACGTCGTGACCGGGGCTGACACTGAATCCGTAGGCGTCGCCTAGGGCCGGAACGCGTCCTGCAGCGACTTGAAATCCTTGCGCACGTCGGAGATCGCCATCAGGTGGTGGACCGTCTCGCCGTCATCAGAGAACACAAGACGCAGGGACAGCTCGGTCATGGGCAGGCCGTGGGCGCCGGCGGAGATCCGGTTCTCGAACAGGGCCGGGCGGCGGGCGTGGAAGATTTCCTCATATTGTGCGAACACGGAGCGGGCTTCTTCGGCGGGCCGCATCGCGGTCACGGACTTGCCGGTCATCTCGCGATTATGCAGCCGCACATGCGCCGTGCCCCAGAACCGGTAGATGAAATCCAAGGGGTCTTGACGCACATCGACAACGCCCATGTGCGGAATGATCGCGGCCGGGATCTGGCTCCAGTCGAAGGCCGTCCATGGCGGCGCAAACCGGCCGGCGCGCAAATCCTCCCAGTAGTCCAGGCACTGGCGCACGTCATCGGGAAGGTCGTGCAGATCGATGAGGCGGGAATAAGCGACGGCGACCAAATCAGGTGTTCCGTGTTGCGGCGTTGAAACAGACGTCTTATGTCGCACGGAACGCCGGGCCGGTGAACACTTGATTTGGGATATTGTTTCATTGGCCATCGCGGCGCCTTGACGCGCCGATGCGGGCCCCTAGGCTGGGCCCATGAGCGAAACCAAATCCCGCCCCACCACCGTGCGGCTGCAAAACATCATCCAGGGCTTCGGCCGCTCGGCGGCGTTGATGTCGGCGGTGGAACTGGGCGTCTTTACGGTCATTGCGGGCGGCGCGGTGACGATTGAAGCCGTCGCCCGGTCGGTCGATATTCACCCTGTCAACGCCGAACGCCTGTTGGTCATGCTGACGGCCATGGAATTGGTGCATGTGGACGACGGCGGCAAGTTTTCCAATGCCGACGACGTGGCGCGCTTTCTGGTCGCCGGCCAGGCCAGCTATGCCGGGCCGTGGATGCTGTTCAACAAGCCACAGTGGAACGATTGGGGTCTGTTGACCGATCACCTGCGGGTCAAGGATTTGCGTATCATGGGGCCGATCGACGATTTTTCGGTCGACGATGCGCGGGCCTATCACCAGGCGACCTATTCCATCGGCATGGGGGCGGGACGGCGGTTCGTCAAGCAGGTGGACCTGTCGGGGCGCAAGATGATCCTCGATCTCGGCGGCGGCTCGGGGGCCTACTGCATCAACGCGGCGAAGGCCCATCCGGAAATCCGGGCTGTGGTCTTCGACCTGCCACCGGTGGCTCAGGTGGCGACCGAATTCATTGCCGAAAACGGCGTCAGTGACCGGGTCACGGCGGTGGGCGGCAACTTCACCAGCGACGACTTTCCCGCCGGCGCCGACGTGGTGATCATGGCCTCGAACCTGCCCATGTACGGGCCGGACATGATCGCCCATGTGGTGGCGAAGGCCTTTCAGGCGCTGCAGCCGGGCGGTGAGATGCACCTGATCGGCGAAACCTTGGACGACGACCGGGCCGGCCCCATCGGCCCCGCCTACTGGGGGCTCGGCCAGGCGATTTCCGAAACCATGGGCGTCGCCCATTCGGAGGCCGACTGCGTGGGGTATTTCGAAAAGGCCGGGTTCGCCGACATCGCCGCGATCCCGTTCATCCCCGGCACCCTGACGCGGATTTATGGGCGCAAGGCGGATTGACGGGAAATTGCCGCAACCTATCAAAGGAGGTCCGGGGATGGATGACGAAGGTCGTCGCTCCGGGGGAGCGGCGCAAGCCCGAGGAATATCGGTCAGAATGCCGCGGGACCGTCGTACCCGACGGCACGACCGACGCCCGTGGCATCCCCCGGAGGGATTCATCCTCTTGTCCGTATCTTCGGAGGACCTCGACCTGCCGCTCCTCCCTCCGGGGATCACATCGCCCTTGCGCGCCGCCGCATGACGCCGCGCTGACGATTTGATGGCGCAGCAGGGCGGTCGGTGGTGACCGCAGGGCGCTGGACGGGCGGCACCTTACACCGCCGCTGCATGCGTTTCGGCAATGATCCAGTCCTGAAAGGCGCGGATCTTCGGTTGTTTGTCGGCGCCCACCGGGGCCACCAGATAGTAGCTCAGCGCCGCCGGCACGGCGATCTCGAAGGGCTTGATCAGGCGCCCGGCGGTGATCTCCGGGTTGATCAGGAAACTGCGGCCCAAGGCCACCCCTTCGCCGGCCATGACGGCCTGCATGACGAGGTTTGAGTGCGGCAGGAAGGTGCCGCCGGGAACCGGCGCATTGGCGATGCCGGCGGCGGCGAACCAATCCGCCCAGGTTTCCGCCAGATTTTCGAAGATCAGCGGAAACTTCAGAAGATCGGCCGGTTTCGCAAGCCTTGGGCCCTTGTCCAGGAGCGATGGCGCCAGCACCGGGAAGATGTCTTCGTCGGTGATCTTGGTGACCGCCACGTCGGGCCAGCCGCCGCCGCCATAGCGAAGCGCCATGTCCACATTATCGCGCTCAAAGTCGACCAGCTGATCGGAAATGGCGAGGCTCAAGTTGATCTCCGGATGCAGAGCACGGAAGTTCGCGAGGCGCGGCACCAGCCACGTGGCGGCGATGGATTCCAGGGTCGAAACGGTCAAGCCGCCTTCGCGCTGGTCGTCGCGCAGGCGTTCCACCCCGGCGGCCATGATATCCAGGGCGTCGCTGATCCGCGGCAATAGAATTTGCCCGGCGTCGGTCAGGCGCAGTTGCCGGTGCAGGCGCCGGAACAGGGGGGTGTCGAGCTGTTCCTCCAAATGTTTGATCTGGTGGGAAACGGCGGCCTGGGTGACGAACAGCTCCGCTGCCGCCTTGGTGAAGCTCAAATGGCGGGCCGCCGATTCAAAGGCCCTGAGGGCGTTCAACGAGGGCAGTTTTCGCATTGTTTCAAATAGATTTTACTGTTTCTGTATGTAGGGGTCTATTTTATATATGTACGTATAATTTAATATTAACAATAAGTTAAATATAACTCCAACAAATTTCAGATTATATTTTCTTATCTTAATATGAAAAAAGGTCGTTTGAGAGATGCGGCGCCGGCCGGTATGACTTGGCTCAACAACGAACGACCTGATTGCGGTCTCTGGGGCCGCCCAATGAGCAAGGAAAGGAACTGCCATGAACACCATGACCCAAACGATCTACACCCCCGCCGTCTCCGTGACGGACGCCGCGAAAACTTCGGCCGTGCGGGTCATTGAGTTCCCGAGCACCCTGTTTAGGACCTTGGTTGAATGGCAGCGGCGCTATGAAGAGCGCCGGCAGATGAAGGCTATCACCGACAGCCAACTGCGCGACATGGGCCTGACCCGTAGCCAGGTTGCCGCCGCCGCCGCCAAGCCGTTCTGGATGGCTTAACCGACGGCCTCTCTATTCGAGATTTGAAGACCCTGGCCTGGCCCGGCGTGGTAACTCCGCGCCGGGCTTTTTTTGTCTCGTCGATGTGTTCGCGGCCCATTCGGGCGTCAGGTCTGGGGATCGGGTGCGCCCGAACTCGCGTCATATTCAGAATGAAGTCCAGGATGGCCGGGTTGGCCAGAATGCCGCGGGACCGTTGATCCTTACGGGACGGCGAAAGCCCGTGGTCTTCCCCGGAGGGGCTCATCCACTTGTCCGTATTCTCGGAGGACTGCAATTTACCGCGCGCCCCCTCCGTGGGAACGAGCCGCGCTGACGCGGCGCCGTATGGCGCCACGGTCACGGTTCCTTAGTGCCGGGTCTCGGTGGTCAGGATCACCTTGCCCGTCGATTTGCGGCTGGTCAGCGTATCCATGGCCTTCGCCGCGTCGGCCAGATCGAAGGTATGGGAGACGTGCGGTTTCAAGGCGCCGGCTTCATACCAACCCAGCAGTTCGGTGAAGGAGCGGTTGATCAGATCGGGATCAAGCTTGCGGTGGGCGCCCCAGAAAAAGCCGATCAATGAGATATTCTTGACCAACAGGATATTCGCCGGCACCTGCGGAATGGTGCCGCTGGCGAACCCGACCACCAGGATGCGGCCGCGCTGCACGGTGGCGCGTAGGCTGGCATCAAACGCCGCACCGCCGACCGGGTCATAGACCGCATCGGCGCCGCGCCCGTCGGTCAATTGCTTGACCCTCTCGCGGATATCTTCGCTGCGGTAATCGATCAGATGGTCGGCGCCGTATTGTTCGGCGACGGCCAGTTTTTCGGCGCCGCCGGCCGTGGCGATCACCGTGGCGCCCAGTTTCTTGCCGATCTCGACCGCCGTCAGGCCGACGCCCCCGGCGGCCCCGTTGACCAGCAGAACCTCGCCGGGCTGCAGTTTCAGCTTTTCGATGAGGCCGATGTGGGAGGTCCCATAGACCACCGGGAAGGCGGCGGCGGAGACATGGTCCATGGTGTCGGGCACCTTATAGACGGCTTCTCCCGGCGCCACCACTTGCTCCGCGTAGCCGCCCCACGATGTCATCGCCATGACTTTGTCACCGGCTTTGACGTGGCTGACACCCGGCGCCACTTCCAGCACATCGCCGCCGACCTCCAGGCCGGGGCTGAAGGGAAACGGCGGGCGGGTCTGGTATTCACCGGTGATCATCAGGGTGTCGGCGAAATTCACCCCGGCGGCCTT
>CAZQPC010000194.1:0-10025 GCA_964595005.1 uncultured Magnetovibrio sp. | reverse complement strand
TGTTCCAGATGACCTTCGCCATCATCACCCCGGCGCTGATCGTCGGGGCCTATCCCGAACGCATGAAGTTCTCCGCCGTGCTGTGGTTCTCCGGGCTCTGGCTGATCTTCGTCTACGCGCCCGTCTGCCACTGGGTCTGGGGCGGCGGCTGGCTCGGCGCCATGGGCATCTTCGATTTCGCCGGCGGCCTGGTCGTGCACGCCACGGCCGGCACCTCGGCGCTGGTGCTGGTCAAGGTGCTGGGCAACCGCCAGGGCTTCCCGGCGCAGCTGCATCCGCCGCACAGCCCGGGCCTGACCATGGCCGGCGCGGCCATGCTGTGGGTCGGCTGGTACGGCTTCAACGGCGGCTCGGCGCTGGCCGCCGGCGGCGGCGCGGCCATGGCGATCACCGTGACGCATCTCTCGGCGGCGACGGCCTCGCTGGTCTGGGTGTTTATTGAATGGAAGAAGTTCGGCAAGCCGTCGCTGGTCGGGATCGTGACGGGCACCATCGCCGGGTTGGCGACGATCACGCCGGCGTCGGGCTACGTCGGGCCCATCGGCGGCATCGGCATCGGTTTGGCCGGCGGCTTCCTCTGCTATTATGCGGTCGGCCTGATCAAGGAGGCCTGGAAGATCGACGACTCCCTCGACGTGTTCGCCGTGCACGGCGTCGGCGGCATGCTGGGGACGATCTTGGCGGGCGTCTTCGCGGCCACCAGTTTGGGCGGCGCCGGCTACGCCGACGGCGTCACCATGGGCGGCCAGCTGGTCACCCAGGTGATCGGCGTCGTCGCCACGGTGGTCTGGAGCGTCATCGCCACCTTCGTCATCTGCAAGGCCGTGGGCATGCTTTCCGGCGGTCTGCGCGCCGATGACGATAAGATCACCGAGGGATTGGATTTGTCCTACCACGGTGAACGGGACTACAACTTCTAGGGCCGGAACGGCAAAAAGGAGCAATGACCATGAAATTGATAATGGCCATCATCAAGCCGTTTAAGTTGGACGCCGTGCGCGAGGCGCTGACCGAACTCGGCATCCAGGGGTTGACCGTCTCCGAGGCCAAGGGCTTCGGGCGGCAAAAGGGGCAGACGGAGATTTACCGCGGCGCCGAATACGTCATCGACTTCGTCCCCAAGGTGCGTCTCGATCTGGTCGTCGACGACGCCCAGGTCGACGGCGTCGTCGACGCGATCCAATCCGCCGCCCATTCCGACAAGATCGGCGACGGCAAGATCTTCGTCCTGGAGGTCGCCCAGGCCATGCGCATCCGCACCGGCGAAACCGGCAACGACGCGTTGTAGAGAGTCTTAAGTTTGCCACAAATTCCACTGCGCCGATGCAAGCATCGGCTTGGGATTTGTGGGTGAAGTTGTGGTTTTCGGTTGCCACAAATTCCACTGCGCCGATGCTTTGCATCTGCTTGGGATTTGTGGGTGAAGACGGCGGGCCTTGGAGGGCGCTGGTGCCCGGTTCTGAATGCCGGGGCGGGCGTCAGTCAGCCGCCTCGGTGACCCGGACTTCCGTACCGGGGCGGACGGCGGCCAGGGTTTTGACGTCGCCTTCCGCGTCGGCCCAGATGTTGCAGGGCGAGGCCAGCCTGATCTCGTCGGCCTGGCTCACCGGGGTCGGGCCGTAGCCGATGGCGATGCAGCTGCCGGCCAGCCAAAAGGCGATCTCGCCGGCGGTGACGACGTCGGTGGCGTCGCTTTCCGGGGCGGCGCTCACGGGGGCGTCGAAGTAGACCTCGTCGCCCCAGGTCTGGGTGGTGGCGGTGAAGGGCGCGGCGGCAAGGACGGCGACGGCGGTCGGCGTGGCGCGCAATTTGACGGTCAGTTCAAGGTTTGGACTTGGGCCGTCGAAGTGCAGGGTCAGGCGTTTCATCTGTGTCTCCTGGGGGATCTCCCCGAATAGCGAACGGTGTCACTGAAGGGTTGGCGGTTTGACGGCCGGCGGGTCGGCGGCGCCGGCCGGCGCCGGGGCGGCCTGGTGGTGGACCATCTTCCAGGTCTTGGCTTCGCGGACAAAGATGTTGGTCGCCATCAGTTCGCCGCCATCCAACCGTTCGGCGCAGATCACGTAGGCCATGTCTTCGGCCACGTGGGCCCGCGCCCGGGCACAGGTGATCCCGGGCGCGTCCGGGTTGGCCAGAATGTCGCGCCAGCTGCCGATGACCGCGCCGCGGCCGCTCAGCGCCGGCCAGCCGGGGTGGATGCAGGTGACGGCGTCGCCGGCCGACCAGATCGCCTCCATGGCGGTGAAATCGCGGCTTGCGAAGGCCGCATAGAAGGCTTCGTTGGCGAACAGCACGGCGGTTTCCTGTGACATGGCCCATGTCTCCCTAGACGAACGGCGGGCCGACGTACCAGGCGACCAAGGAGCGCCGGGTGCCGGCGGTGACCGGGGTGACCTGATGGTACAGATGGGACGGGAAGATCACCGCCGCGCCCATCTGGCGGACCTCCGTGATGGTCTTCAGGCGCTTCTCGGCCACATCCGGCGGGGTTTCCAAAACCTCCAGCATGAAATCGCCGCCCTCGTAGGCGTCGGCCTCGGACAGACTGACGACGACGCTGAGCTTGCGCAACAGCCCCGGCCAGCGCTTGTCGTCGTCGGGATAGGGCTTGCGCCGCTGATCCGTGTGCCAGCCGTAGTGCTGGCCGGCACCGTAGTGGGTGTATTGCATCGATTCGGCCATCGTGATCTGCCAGTTCCAGAGCCGCGCGTTGGTGTCATTGACAAGCTGCGTCACCGCCTCATAAAGCCAGGCCGTTTCCGGCTTCCGGCGCAGCCAGGCGACGGTCGAATTGCGCACCGAATTGGTCGGATCATGGGCGACCGCGGCATTCATCGTATCGGTCGCTTCACCGGTATCGATGATGCGCTGGCAAAATTCAGCGTTGAAGGCCTGGCTGACCGCGCAATAGGGATGTTGAAGTCGCATATCGGGAACGCAGCATAGCGATGCCGGGGGAAATGTCATCCACCGGCTGAGGGCCGCCGCGCGGAAACTGCATATCGTTAAGTGCAGCCTCATGAGCTTAATCGCCGGAATATCGCAATTTTCGGGCAACCGCTGATCAACACGACTAGGTTTGCGTCAGGTTCAATCTGCGCTTGGCGCGCTTTATTCGGGTACGGAAAAATGGCTGAAGATATCAATCAAGACGAAGACGACATCGAAGAAGAAGAAGAGGATGGCGCCGAGGCCCAGCAAACCCTCGATGACCTGACCGTGCTGACCGGCGGCGGTGACAGCCTTGATGATGTCGATGAGCAAACCGACACAGGTGATGACGTCTCCGAATGGGCAGAGCCTTCAGCGACGCTGAGCCTGTCGACCATTCATACGGGCAGCCGGCCGACCGATTCCGAATTGTTGTCGAACCTGATTCCCGAAGGCGAAGTGATCGTCGAGGAAGGCGAGATCGTCCGCACCCAGGAAGAAGTCGGCGCGGTACTGGAAGACGTCGATTCCGAAGAGTTTGAGCTGGAAACCCCGAACCGTGGGCAATCGGAAGACGCGCCCGGCCAGGAATTTGCCGCCGGCCCGCCGGCGCCGCCGGAACCAGACGTGACCGCCGCGCCGGAAGTTGTCGAAGCGCCGGCGGAAGAAGATACCGAAGACCCCGTTGTTGAAGATATTCAGCCCGCCGCGGCCGCCGTGACCGAAGCGCCGACGGTGACCTTGGCGCCGACCCCGACGGCGACACCGGCCCCGACCGAGGAGCCCGAACCCACGAGCACGCCCGAACCCCTGAGCACGACCGATGCGACGGGCAGCGAAGACACCGCCATCGCCCTTGATATCGACGCGGGCGCCGAGACGGAAGTGACCATTGCCGATGTGCCGTCCGGTGCCAGCCTGAGCGCCGGCACGGACAACGGCGACGGCACCTGGACCGTGGCCGCCACCGATTTGGAAAATTTGACGATCACCCCGGCCGCCGATTCCGATGAAGATTTCACCCTGCAGGTGACCGCCGGCAACGACACGCAAGAACTCGACGTGACCGTCGAGGCGGTTGCCGATACGCCAGCGGCGAGCGCCGATGATGCGGCCGGTCTGGAAGACACGGCCATTGATCTCGATTTGAGTTCCGCGCTGAGTGACGTGGACGGGTCTGAAACGCTCTCGGTCACGATCTCGGGTGTGCCCGACGGGGCCGTTTTGTCGGCCGGCACGGACAATGGTGACGGCACCTGGACGCTTTCCGGCGACGATTTGACAGACCTGCAGATTACCCCGCCGCAAGATTTCCACGGCGAGATTCCGCTGACCATGACGGCAACATCGACGGAAGCCGACGGTGGCGATACGGCGACAACGGAAGTGCCGTTTACGGTGACGGTCGCCGATACGGTTGATGCGGACGCGGCCTCTACAAACGAAGACACGGCGGTTTCGCTAAGTATTGAATTACCTGATGGCGTGACGTCGCTGACCATTGCCGACGTGCCCGATGGCGCCAGCCTGAGTGCCGGCACGGACAACGGTGACGGCACCTGGACATTGTCTTCCGATGATCTTGATGGATTGACGATCGATCCGCCGGCCGATTCGGATGTCGATTTCACGCTGCAAGTCACCGCCGACGGTGTCACTCAGGAATTGGATGTCACGGTCACCGCCGATGCGGATGTGCCTGACGTTTCGGCCGAGGACGCCAGCGGTGCCCAGGATACGGCAATCCCGTTGGATTTGAGCTCGGCACTGACCGATGTGGATGGATCGGAAACGCTGTCCATCACCATTCATGATGTTCCCGATGGCGCCGTTCTGTCCGCCGGGACGGACAATGGCGACGGCAGCTGGACGGTTGATCCCACGGACCTTGCGGGTCTGACCATTACCCCGCCGGCCGGGTCCACCGAGACCATGAACCTCTCCCTTGAAGCCACCTCGACGGATACGGACAGCGATACGGGCCTCACCGATACGGCCACCAACACGATCAACTTCAACGTCGAAATTGCCGCCGACGGAACGTTCAGCACGACCGACGCCGTCGGCAACGAGGATACTGCGATTTCGCTGGCCATTGACCCGGGCGCCGCCAGTCAGGTGACGATTGGCGATGTGCCATCTGGCGCATCCTTGTCCGCTGGCACGGACAACGGCGATGGGACGTGGACGGTTAATGCGGTTGATGTTGAAGGGTTGACGGTGACCCCGCCGGCCGATTCGGATGCAGACTTCACCCTTTCCGTGACTGCCGACGGCGTGTCGTCGGATTTGGAAGTGTCGGTCAATGCGGTCGCTGACGCACCGAGCGCGACGGCTGAAGATGTCGCCGGATCGGAGGGCGATCCGGTCGCCCTCGATTTGGGCTCGGCTCTCAGCGACGTGGACGGTTCCGAAACCCTGAGTCTGACAATCAGCGGCATGCCCGATGGCGCGACCCTTTCCGTCGGCACGGACAATGGGGACGGCACCTGGTCTGTTGATCCCGCCGATATGGCGAATGTCTCGATCACGCCGCCGGACGGCTTCTTTGGAGATATCGATCTAACGTTGATTTCCACATCGACGGAAACCGATGGCGGCGATACGGCCTCAACAGAGGTGCCGTTCACGGTGAGCATTGCCTCTGATGGCGATTTCGGCGTTGCCGCATCGGTTGGTGATGAAGATACGGCGATTGCCTTGACCATCGATGACGGCGGTGCTGACACGATTACCATTGCCGACGTGCCGGACGGCGCGGCACTGTCTGCCGGTACCGATAATGGCGACGGCACCTGGACGCTGTCCTCAGACGACCTCAATGGATTGACGATTACACCGCCGACCGATTCCGATGCGGATTTCACCTTGTCGGTGACCGCCGACGGGGAAACGGCGGCCCTGGATGTCACCGTAGACGCCGTCGCTGACGCGCCAACGGCGGCGGCTCAGGACGTCACTGGTGAAGAAGATGCGGCCATTCAACTCAATCTAGATGCGGCGCTGACGGATACGGACGGCACGGAATCTCTGTCGCTGGTGATCAGCGATGTACCGGCCGGCGCGACGCTTTCGGCCGGTACGGACAATGGCGACGGCACCTGGTCGGTGGATCCGGCCGATTTGGAAGGGCTTTCGATCACCCCGCCGACGGGCTTTGACGGCTCATTCGATCTGACCTTGACCTCGACTTCCACGGAAGCCGATCCGGACGCCAGCGTCGCGACGGCCAGCACGGACACCGTCTTCACCGTCACCGTCAACCCCGACGATGAGGAAGTTGTCTTTGAAGTGACGGCGGCTGAAGGATTGGAAGACACCGCCATTTCCCTCGATATCGATCCGGGCACGGCAACGGAAATCACCATCGCGGATGTGCCGTCCGGCGCGTCCCTGTCGGCTGGTACGGACAATGGCGACGGCACCTGGACCTTGAGCGCCGAAGACGTGGACGGCCTGACTGTTACGCCGCCGGAAAACTCCGATGCGGATTTCACCTTGTCGGTCACCGCGGAAGGTGAAACCCAGACGATGGACGTCAACGTTCTGGCCGTGGCCGACCGGCCCGACCTTGATGTGCAAACGTCCGTCGGTAACGAAGACGCGGCCATTCCGTTGAACATTTCCAGTGGTCTTGTGGATGCGGACGGTTCGGAAACGCTGAGTATTTCCATCGATATCATCGGTATTCCCGATGGTGCCGTCCTGTCGTCCAATGGAGAGCCGATTTCCATCGATGACGGCACAGCCACTTTGACCCCGGATCAGCTTTCCGGTCTGACCATCACGCCGCCGCAAGACTTCTTTGGTGACATCAACTTGCAGGTGACATCGACGGCGACGGAAACCGGCGGAGCCGAGGACGTGGCTGTGTCCACGGCGGCCTCGACGGCCTCCTTTGGCGTTACCGTGCGTCCCGTGGAAGACAATCCCGTCGTCAGCGCGCAGTCCGCGTCCGGCGATGAAGATACGGCCATCGCCCTTGATCTGTCGGCAAACATGGAGGCCGGCGTCACCGAGGAAGTGTCCTCGATTATCATCGGCAACGTGCCGTCGGGATCGGAATTTTCGGCCGGTACGGATAACGGCGACGGCACCTGGACGTTGGAAGCCGGCGATCTGGATGGCCTGAGCGTGACGCCGCCCCAAGATTGGAACGGCACCCAGTTCATGACCATGACCGCCATTTCCAGCGACGGCGGCGTCAATGTCACGGGCTTCACGTTGGAAGTCGCCGATACCCCGGACCTTCAGGTTTCCGATACCAGCGGCATCGAAGACGGCGTCATTGCCATGGACATCAGCGCCGGCCTGGGCGAGAGCGTCACCGTCTCCAACGTTCCGGACGGTGCCGAATTTTCGGCCGGCACGGACAACGGTGATGGCACCTGGACGATTGCCGCCGAGGACCTGGACGGCTTGACGCTGACGCCGCCGGAAAACTCCGATGCGGATTTCACCCTGACGGTGACGAACGGTGATCAGACATTGGATATGGATGTGTCGGTTGCGGCCGATGCAGACGCACCGACGGTTGCCGCCGAGGATGTCGCGGGAACGGAAGATACGGCGATTGCCCTTGACCTGTCATCGGGTCTGACGGACACGGACGGTTCGGAAACGCTTTCCGTTACCATTTCCGGCCTGCCCGATGGCGCGACCCTGAGCACCGGCACGGACAATGGCGATGGGACCTGGAGCGTTGACCCGGCGGATCTGGCCGGCTTGACCGTTACCCCGCCGGAAGATTTTTCCGGCTCTTTCGACCTGACCGTCGAAGCCACGTCGACGGAAGCCGACGGCGGCGACACGGCCGTGACCAGCGAGACATTTACCGTTGATGTTGCCGGTGTGGCCGACGATCCGACGTTGAGCGTCGACAGCACATCGGCCGGCACGGAAGACGGCGCCATTGCACTTGATATCAGTGCCGGCGTGACGGATTCCAGCGAATCCCTTTCCGTGACGATCTCCGGCGTGCCCAGCGGTGCGGAGCTTTCCGCCGGCACGGACAATGGCGACGGCACCTGGACTCTGTCCGGTGGCGACTTGGACGGCCTGACGGTGACACCGCCGGCCGATAGTGACGGCGATTTCCAACTGGGCGTGACGGCGACCTCCGCGGACGGGAGCGATACGGCAACGACCACCGGCACCATCGACGTCAGCGTCGCCGCCGACGCCGATGCGCCGACCCTAACCCTGGATGATACGGCGTCCGGCACGGAAGACGGCGCGATCGATCTTGATATAGCCTCGGGCCTGACCGACACGGACGGTTCCGAGACCTTGAGTGTCACGGTCTCGGGCGTGCCCAGCGGCGCCAGCCTAAGTGCTGGTACGGACAACGGCGACGGCACTTGGACATTGGATGCCGGCGATCTGAACGGCCTGCAGGTGACCCCGCCGGAAGACTTCTCCGGTTCCTTCGATCTTGCCGTGACGGCGACATCAACGGAAGCCGATGGTGGCGATACGGCAACGACGACAGGAACGATCACCGTCGACGTGGCCGCCGAGGCGGATGATCCGACGTTGACGGTGGACAGCACGTCGGCCGGCACGGAAGACGGCGCCATTGCGCTGGATATCAATGCCGGCGTGACGGATGCCAGTGAATCCCTGTCGGTAACGATTGCCGGCGTGCCCAGCGGCGCGGAGCTTTCCGCCGGTACGGACAATGGCGATGGCACCTGGACGCTGTCCGGTGGCGACCTGGACGGCCTGACCGTGACCCCGCCGGCCGACAGCGACGGCGACTTCCAGCTTTCCGTGACGGCGACGTCAACGGACGGCGACGACACGGCGACAACCAGTGGCACCATCGATGTCAGCGTGGCGGCCGACGCCGATGCGCCGACGCTGACCTTGGACGAGACAGCGTCCGGGACCGAAGACGGCGCCATCAATCTCGATATTGCCTCGGGCCTCACGGATACGGATGGTTCCGAGACCCTGAGTGTCACCGTCTCCGGTGTGCCCAGCGGCGCCGAACTTTCCGCTGGTACGGATAACGGCGACGGCACCTGGACATTGGATTCCGGTGACTTGGACGGCCTGCAGGTCACGCCGCCGGCAGATTTCTCCGGCTCCTTCGATCTTTCCGTGACGGCGACGTCGACGGAGACGGATGGCGGCGACACGGCAACCACGACAGGCACGATCACGGTCGATGTCGATGGTGCCGCCGATGATCCGACCTTGACGGTCGACAGCACGGCCGGCGGCACGGAAGATCAGGCCATTGCCTTGGATATCGACGCCGGCGTGACGGATTCCAGCGAGGTTCTTTCCGTGACGATTTCCGGTGTGCCCAGCGGCGCGGAACTTTCCGCCGGTACGGACAACGGCGACGGCACCTGGACCTTGGATGGCGGCGATCTGGACGGCTTGACGGTGACGCCGCCGGACGATTCGAACGACGATTTCCAATTGACCGTGACCGCCACGTCGGCGGACGGCGACGATACGGCGACGACGTCGAGCACCATCGACGTGGCCGTCACCGGCGACGCCGATGACGCCTCACTGACGACATCCCTGGGCGACAGCACGTCGGATGATACTTCCACGACCTTCGATTTGAATGTCTCCGCCGGTCTCAACGATACGGACGGTTCGGAAACCCTCAGCATGTCCATTTCCGGCGTCCCGGACGGTGGTGTTTTGACGTCGGGCGGTGTGGAAATTCAAGTCAATGAGAATGGTGTTGCCAGTGTTGATCCGTCGCAATTGGCGGACCTGCAAATTACCGTACCGAATGACCTGGGGACGGATTTCGAATTGAGCGTCGCGGCAACCTCGACCGAGGATGATGGCGATACGTCAACCGTGACTTCGACCATTGCCATCGGCGACCCCGACCAGGATTCCGACGGCGTAAACCTTGACGTCAACAACATCGCGGCCGGCATTGAAGACACGGCGGTTGCCTTGAACATTGATGCGGGTTTGATTGACACGGACGGCTCCGAGAGCCTTTCCATCACCATCGGCGGTGTGCCTTCCGGGGCCGAGTTGAGCGCCGGTACCGACAACGGCGACGGTACCTGGACCCTTGAGCCTGGTGATGTCGACGGTTTGACGATTACGCC
>CAZQPC010000193.1:4309-10048 GCA_964595005.1 uncultured Magnetovibrio sp. | reverse complement strand
TGGCACTTATCGCGGCGAACCGGTCCACTGCGTAAGCGTCGTCCGCACGGTCCGCCGTCGCCGTTTCAGTCTGTCGGGTGTTTGAACGACGAGAACCTAAAACACCTAGCGGAATCACAACAACCCCGCCCAATGGGACGGGGTCGCGTCACAGATGCCTTGCTTCACGAGGCGATGGTCCGGTTAATCTGTCTCCTAGTCGGTCGCTGCGACCACCTCAGTCCGTCGGGTGGGGGCCGTCCAGGGGATGTTCGCCGTCACCGGGTTTCCTTGCGTACATGGCAGATTCTCCTTCCATGTTCATCACCGTGATTGCCGTTCTGGCCAGTCTAATCTGGCATAGTCGGCGAATCATTTCAGTGATGCGGATCACACCATGTTAGGGTCGCGAAGTTGACGAATGGTTAAGACGTAATTGGCGAATACACGGCCATACGCGGCCCGAACCACAGCAGACCGCCAAATTACGTTGTCACACAGTGGCAAGGATCACAGACACGGCAAAGCGTTTGAAATTTCTACAATTTCAATACCAGGTGCAATGATAGGCCTGGAAAACCGGTTCGACGGTCAATATCGCAGAACAGAGCCGGGGTTGCCGAAATACCGGCCCCGGGAGGGTCTGATAGCTACGCGGCGTAGCTGCCTTCTCGCCACGCGGCCGTGCTCTTGCAATTCGTGCAGACACGTTCACCGACGTGGCTGGAGACAAATCCCTTCCCGCACATCAAACATTTGCGCTCTTTACGGATCGGCGGGCGATCCGGCTCGGGTTTCTTGTTGTTGTTACTTCTCGACGACATTCATTTCCTCCCGATACGGACCCGTATCGTTGTCTTAGACTGTTTTTCTGCCATTCCGCTGACCACCAAAGTCCTGGAAATCCGTGCGCAAGTGAACAACCTGGGGAACCCTGCGCCTTCCCCCTTCCGGGATGGATGGTCGTGAAATGGAGCGGGGACTTTATTCTAAAACGCGGCCAATTGCAAGGGTTTAGCTGGATATAGGCGTCATTTTTGCCGCTCCAGGACCGCACAAAAGAAGCCATCCGTCCCCGTTGAAGCCGGGCTCAGCCGTAAACAGGGACCAGCCGGCGGCGGCGGCCCGCCAACGGTTTCCGACCAAATTTGATCGACCGACACGGGGCTGAAATCCGTGTGATTCTCCAAAAACCAGGCCCATTGCTGCTCGTTTTCCTCCTGCAACAGGGAACAGGTGGCATAAACCAACCGGCCGCCCGGTTTCACCAGGGTTGCGGCCGTCGTCAGGATGCGCCGCTGCAACTCCTGCAAATCCGCAAGGTCGGTCGGCTGAAATCGCCATTTCGCGTGCACATGACGGCGCCAGGTGCCGGTTCCCGTGCACGGGACATCGGTCAGAACCCGGTCCGCCCGGCTCGCGTTTTCGGCCACCCAATTGTCGTCCTGTGCGGCAATGGTTCGGCGTTTGACGCCGAACGCCCCTGCCCGCTTGATCCGGCCCTGCATGCGCTCCAGGCGGTTGGCAGAGATGTCGCAGGCAAACAGGCGCCCGCTGACCCGGTCCTTGTCCGCCATGGCGGCCGCCAAAGCCAGCGTCTTGCCGCCGGCCCCGGCGCAGAAATCCACCACCGTCATGCCGGGCCGAGCCCCGACCAGCATGGCCAGCAACTGCGAACCTTCGTCTTGGATCTCAACAAGCCCTTGCTTGAAGGCTTCCGTGCCGCCCAATCGGGGATGTCCATCGACGCGCAAGCCGATCGGCGACAAGGGTGTCGGTTGGGCGTCGATGAAGGCGCCGGCAAGGGAGGCCTGAGCTTTCTCTGTCGTTGCTTTCAATGTATTGACGCGCAAGTCGACGGGCGCGGCCTGATTGAGCGCGGCAATTTCCGCTTCCAGACGCTCACCCCAAAGCGCCGCGAAGGAGGCGTCCATCCATTCGGGATATTCGTAGGCCACCGGGCGTGGCATATCACGATGGTGCAACGGGCGACCGTAAAGCGCCTCGGCCAGTTCCGTTTCGCGCGCCGCCAATGCCGCGGGGCAATGCCGGCCGCCGCTGAACAGGTACGCGATGGCGTCAGGCGCGGTGCGCTCCGAGACGGCGAGATCAGCGACAATTCGGGTTCGCGGTGCCGGCTCCAACCCCAGCCCGGTGCGCTCGATCCACCAATCGAGGCGGGCGCGGCGGCGTAGGGTATTGTAGACCCGTTCGTTGATCGCACGGCGATCGCCGGAACCGGCATAGCGGCGTTTGCGGAAATACGTATCGGCGACCACATCCGGCGGCGCCGTACCGCCCCAGATTTCGGTCAACAAATCCATTGCCGCCTGAAGTCGGGCGCCGGGAGTCATGGCTTGAGGTATTTGCCGGTCATGACATGAACCTAGTGCGCCGCGGTGGCGCTGACCAGTCGCCATGTGAAAACCGGCGGTCGTTTGACACGGCCAATTGATTTCGACTTCTTCGCCATTAGATATAAACTGCCAAACGCGCAAAGAAGAGGTCCGATAGGAGGGCCACGGCAAGCCCACCCGAAGCCCACCCGAATCCCACAGGGAACCCAAGAGGGCCCAAGGGAAGCCCAAGGGGAGGATCGCCCATTGTATCGCTATCTGTTGTTGGTTCGTTTCGGCCTGTTCAATCTGGTCGGCGTGAGTTTTCTCGCCAGTGTCTACATGCAAGGCTGGCTGGACGCCATCATCAAGGCCGATCTGGTCGAATTGAGCGCCATCATCGCGGCACTTTTCGTTTACGGGTGGATTTTCTGTGCCCATAGGATTTGGCGCACTTCACTGGACCTCAATGAATTAAAGGCCGGTACACCGTCGCCGGACTCACTGGCCGGCATCTATCTGACGCACCTCGAAACGGTGCAAGGATCGGGCCGGGACGTCTTGCGAAACGTGCTTAGGCTAAAACTGACCAACCGTATTGCGGTCGTCCGTCATGTCGCCAATTCGCTGGTGTTCCTGGGCCTCATCGGCACGGTCATCGGCTTCATCATTGCGCTCTCGGGCGTTGACCCGACCCGCGCCACGGATCCAGAAATGGTCGGCGGCATGATTTCGACACTGATTTCCGGCATGTCGGTGGCCTTAAACACGACGTTGGTCGGCGCCGTCCTCTATGTCTGGCTGATCGTCAATCACAGGCTTTTAGCCGGCGGTACCGTCGACCTGCTGACCACGGCTCTGGAATACGGCGAAGCGCCACAGGCGGCTCCCGGCGGTTCCGCACCGGAGTCCCTAGGGGAGTCCCAGGGGGCGTCACATGGATCAACTTGACTACTTCGACGAAGACGACAGCACCGGAACGGTCTTCCGCGACGTCATCTTGTTGGCGCTGATCGGTTTCGTCGCCATGGTCATTATGCTGTTGCCGCACATCAGCCCGAAGAAGAAGGAAACGGAAGACCATCGGGCGCCAGGCAATGTGATCGTCGAAATGCATTGGCCCAATGAAATGCCCTACGATGTCGACCTGTGGGTCAAAGCACCGAACGAATCGCCGGTCGGGTTCTGGAACCAGGGCGCCATGATCTTCAACCTGCTGCGCGATGATTTGGGCATCGAAGGCGATGCCACCAACGAAAATTACGAAGTATCCTACAGCCGCGGCATCCCGCCCGGCGAATACATCGTCAACGCGCACATGTACGGCAACGTCAAGAAAGGCACCACCGTGCCGGTGACCATCGTGGTCAGCGTCAAGCCGCGCGTCGGTGATACCCGCCAGATACTTGAGACCACGATCAATCTGGTGCGGCGCAACCAAGAGGTGACGGCCTTCCGGTTCCGCCTGAACAGCGAGGCGGATGTCGTGCCCGGAAGCGTCAGCACGCTCAATCGACCGCTCATTACGGAGGCAAGATAATGGACACGCTGATCTTCATTTTCATCGGGCTGGTGGTCGTCGCGGCGTCGCTCACCAGCCTTGCCATCTGGGCGCCCAGGGTCACCAGGGTCCGGGTTTCTGCACTGGCCATCGCGGTGCTCTTTATACCGCTGGGCTACGTGCAGTTTGTCGAATTGTTGAGCAAACCGAAGCCGAAGAGCTTTGAGTGGTTCGAACGCCACGTTGAAGAAGCCGAAATACTGGGCGTCAGCCTGAAAGAAGGCGAAGCCATTTACATGTGGCTGCGGCTCGATGGCGCGCTGGAGCCCCGGTACTACGAATTTCCATGGAACTTGAAACTGGCGGAACGGTTGGAAGAGGATGTCGACAATGCCATTGGCCGCAATTCCAAATTGATCATCAAAAATCCTTTCGAGCGGCGGATGGGGGATAATCTGGGCGATTTAAACCTGCAGATTATTCCGCCGCCGCTCATGCCGTTAAAACAACCTCGCCTTCCGCCACGCATATTTAATCCGCGCAAACAGGAGGTTTGAGCGACCAGCCATATGAACATGACCGACACTGCTGTGGTCACTGAAATGGATCAACTTCCGCCACCGTTCCGGGGCACGTTTACGCATTGGAGCGATCAGCGGAATTCGATCTGGGCGCCGGCGTGGCGGGATTTTCATCTGGATCAACTGGAACCGGCTATTCTGCCCTGGTCCATTGTTGTCGATGTGGAAACCGGCGCGCTGGATTTCCGCTACCGGTTTTGGGGAACGGAGCGCACAGTTCTTATCGGCGCCGAGATGACGGGCAGAAAAATTTCCGACATCGACAACCCGCAAATGCGCGACGGCAATATGTTGGAATATCAAGAGGTCTGCCGGCGGCGCCAACCGCTGCTTTGCGAAACCCCGGTGGTCACCGGCTCGGGGCGCCAGGCCGTGTTTCAATCACTGCGCCTGCCCTTGAGCGACGATACCAAAACCGTCACTCATGTGTTCTCGGCCATAAACTATGAGCAGCTTTCAACCGCCCACTATGAGGTCTACGGCACGGTTCCACAAAGCCGGGGCTGGCCGGTCTAAGATACCCGCGCACGACAACCGCCCAACGATAATTCAGCCAATTTGGGGCCGTAGAATTTGCCGGACAACGGCCCCGTCGGCAAGCCGGTCGAAACCAAGATTGATCTCATCCAAGCTCAGCTCACCACTTCGCAGGCGGTTCACCGGAAGTTTGCCCTGACGGTAGTAATCGATGAACCGCGGCACGTCGCGGCTGGGCGTGCATGACCCCATGTAGCTGCCCTGGATGCGTATTTCCCGGGAAACCATCTCATAGGGTTTGAAGGCGAAATCCGCCGCCGCCGGAGCCAAGCCGGCGGACGTCAATACACCACCCCGGCGCAGCACCGCATAGGCGGTCTCAAAGGCGGCGATCGTGCCGGCCATTTCAAGAGCGTGGGCGACGCCGCCACCGGTCAGATCGCGCACCTCCTCAATGGCGCGCGGGTGACTGGCGTCGACAGCATGGCTGGCACCAAGGCTGCGTGCCAGGGCCAGCTTGTCCTCATGCATATCAATGGCGATCAGCGGATCGGCGCCGGCGATGGCGGCGGCCATGACCGCATTCAGCCCGACACCGCCAAGGCCGATGACCGCTGTAGGCGCACCCTCAGGTACGCTTGCCGTATTCAGCACCGCCCCGGCGCCGGTAATGACCGCACAACCGAACAGTGCCGCGTCATCGAAGGGAACGTCGTCGGGAATTTTCACCACCGAGCGCTGATCGACAACGGCATATTCAGCGAAACACGATATACCGGCCGCATGATTGAGCGTCGCCGTGGCGTGATGCAGCCGGCGTCCGCCCGCCACCATTTCACCCTTCGATTTGGCTTCGTTTGAGGCC
>CAZQPC010000193.1:0-4299 GCA_964595005.1 uncultured Magnetovibrio sp. | reverse complement strand
TTGAGGCCCCGCAAAGGTTTGGCCGGCCGCCCGTGCAATCGGCACAGGCCCCGCAACTCATGACAAAAACCATGACCACATGATCGTCGGGTTTCAGGTTTGTCACGCCGGGGCCGACGTCACGGACGACGCCCGCGGCTTCATGCCCGGGGACACAGGGAATGGGCCTCGGGCGGATACCTTCGATGGTACTGAGATCGGAATGGCAGAGGCCCGCGGCGGCAATCTCCACAAGCAACTCGCCCTCCCCAGGTTCGTCCAGATCCAGGCTTTCGACCATCAACGGCGTCGAATCCACATAGGGACGGGGCAGGCCCTGCTCATAAAGGATGGCGGCACGCATTTTCATCACCGGTAACCCTATCCCTGCTGGGGCAAATGGAAAAGTGCCGGAATCTGGTTACAATTGTATTTGGCGGTTTCGGAACGGCTGATCTGGAGTACCCCCACCAAAGGAAAGCCGCCGACGGATGGTTCTCGGCAAGAACGTCAAGAATTCGAAGCCCTCCGGACGATCTTTCAGGAGATGTCCCCGCACATAGGCGAAGATTTTCTGAAAGCGCTGGTGAAAGGCCTGGGGCAATTATTGTGTGCCGAGACCACGTTCGTGGCCCGGGCGCTTGACGATCCGCCGACCCGGGTCCGCGGCATCACGGCGTGGAAGGACGGCGCCTACAAGGAAAGCTGGGAATATGACTTGGCTGGGAACCCGTGTCAGTTGACCTACAACGGTGAGCCGACGTTCATTCCCTGCGATCTGGCCGAAAGTTTTCCGAAGAAAAAAGATAGTGGCTATGAAAGTTATCTGGGAATTCCCCTGGCCGGCGATTTTGCCCTCGACATCGCCCGGCTGTGCGGGATTCGAGCCGAGGCGGAGGTGCGCCGGTTGATCGCCGAGGATGACGCCCGGGTGGAATTGAAACGATTACGTGAGACGGACCGGCGGAAAACCGAAGCCGTGCAGATCGTCACCCACGACCTCCGCACGCCCTTGACCAGCGTCATCGGTTATCTTTCCTTGCTCGATCAGTGCGATTTGCCGGACCCCGTCGATTCCTACGCCGCGTCTGCCATGACCGGCGCTGAACGCCTCCTGCATTTCATCAACCAACAATTGGATTTGGAAAAAATCACCGCCGGTGACCCGAACAGGGAAACCCGAGCAATCGATTTGATCGAGGCGGCCAGCATGGCGGCGGAAACGATCGCGCCCTTCGCCGGCCAGTGGAACGTCGGCGTAAAAATCGAAACCGATGGTGCACCGGCTCGGATCAATGGCGACCCGGGCCACGTGGAAAGGCTGTTCGCGAACTTACTGTCCAATGCGGCGAAGTATTCCCCAAACGGCGGCACCGTGGTTATCCGCACGGCCGTTAACGGCCAGCGGGTGTCGGTTTCCATTTCCGACGACGGCCCCGGCATACCGGAAGAATTGCAAGGCCGCGTCTTCGAACGGTTCAGCCGGGCCGCCGCCGAGGACCGGCAACGCGGCGGTGCCGGATTGGGCCTCAGTATCGCCCAGGCCATTGTCGAGGACCATGGTGGCCATCTCGGCTTCAAGTCGTCGCCAAAAACCGGTACGACTTTTTATTTCGACCTGCCGCGGGTCGATTAATCGCCATCAAAGGCCAACCGGCCCGGCCCCAACGCCTGTGAGGTAACACCGCGTTCTGCCAATTCGGGCGGCACCTCTCCGCCGGTCGCCAGAACGGCCGTGAGACGGGCCAGAACCGGTGCCGTCTGAATGCCATACCCCCCCTGTCCGACCAGCCAGAAAAACCCGTCCACGTCGTCGGCAAATCCACAAACCGGTGATTTATCGTGGACGAACGTCCTGAGGCCGGCACGCTTTGAGACCAGACGGGAAATTTCAAGGTCGGTAACCTGCTGAATTCGGTCAATGCATGTGGCGATGTCCAGTTCATCTGGCTGGCAGTCGCATGGCGCAGACGGCGTCTCATCAGCCGGCGATATCAACAGATCCCCTGCCTCCGGGCGGAAGTACCAGGTTTCATCCAGGCTAATGGTCAGTGGCCACGACGCGATCGGCTGACCGGGATCGACGGTCAAGGCGGTGCGGCGCTTCGGCACCAAACCCACTGGCTGGGTCCCGGCCAGATAGCCGATTTCATCGGCCCACGCGCCGGCGGCATTTATCACCACGGGTGCCGACAGGGCGCCCGCCGTGGTCTCTATCTCCCAAACGCCGGCGCGGCGCAACATGGCGGTGATTTGCGTCTTTGTGACCAGCCATCCGCCGGCCTCGCGAAATCCCTTCAGATAGCCGCTCAGCAAAGCGTTCACATCAATGTCCTGGGCCGCCGGCTCAAAGGCCGCGCCGGCGACAATCTCGGGTCTCAGGATCGGTGCCCTGCGCACCGCCTCGGATGGTTCGATACGCTCCAGCAGGTCCGCATTGGGGGGGTCCGACAAAAACTCATCAAGCGCCGCCATCTGATCGGGGCCGGCCACATACATGGCGCCCCGGAGCGTCAGCAGGGGGAATTCCGTAAACCCGTCCGGCGGCGCCTCGAGAAACGGCTTGCTGGCCGCACTGATGGCGCGGATCACTTCGTTTCCATAACACCCAACAAAAGTCGCCGCCGAGCGCCCGGTGGTATGGTATCCAGGATTTTCCTCCATCTCCGCGACAATCACCCTGGCCCCGCCACGGGCCAACTCATAGGCCGCCGAGGCGCCGGCGATTCCGGCTCCGACGATGATAAAATCCGCTGATTTTGAGGATGTGGTCATTATGGGCTCAACTTAGGTTGCCGAATGTGGCAGGACAATCGGGATTGTTCGGAAGACAGCGAGATTGCCACGATCTGCCGGTTCCATCCAGCGCCCGCATTTTGCGAATTTTCGGAATTGTCCCCATTGTGCCGATCCCGGTCCGGCGGGTATAACCAGGGATGGGACATCTACATCGTGTCCGCCGTACATGTCGTGACCGAAGTTCGGCGAACGGCTCCGGCGGACTTCAACGCATCCTTAGCTTCCTTGCCATATCGATAGCTCTTTCGATCGTTATTTCGGCGCCCGGTATCGCGGCACCGGCCCGAACCGTAAGCGTTGGCATTCCAAGCAACATGCCATTTTCAGGTACGCGTGATGGCACCGCCGTGGGCCTCGTGGCACGCGCAACCTTACTGGCGCTGCAGCGCATGGGCATAAAGACCAGCACGCGAAAGGTCCCTTACTCACGATTGTACAAATGGATTCATTCCGGCCAGTTGGACGTCGCCGTGTCCGTTTTAAAATCCCCGGAACGCGCTAAGCAAGCTCATTACAGCGCGCCGATGGCTGTCGAATACACCATTGTTCTTGTCCGCAAGGGCGATACCTTCCCATTTGATCAGCCCGATGACCTACGCAATCACCGAATTGGCGCCCAACTGGGTTTTCTTTATCCGGGGATTGATCATATGAACCTGCCATTGGTCCGTGAACGCGATTATTTCACGTCCATACCGAAGCTGGTGGACGGCCGCTTTGATGGCACATTGGTGGGCTCGGTCACGGGCCTCTACGATGCGCAAAAATTGGGACTTCTGGATCGTGTCGAAGCCCTACCGAATGCCTCCGAGGTTATCCCGCTTGGCGCCGCCTTCAGCGTTAACGCCTTTCAAAGTGAAGACGTGATGGCCTTTGACGATCTTATCAGCAACCTGCAAAAGGGCGCCGAGTGGCGCCGGCTGATAGATGAATCCGGGGCTGCGCCCCACCTCCGGGACTGGCCACTCATTCGCCAACAACGTTGACATTGACCACGAAAAAGGGGGCACACGGGAATTCGCAGATCGTCGGATCCGATGCCTGTCCATTCAAAATAGCGGGGAGGGTCTGAGTGATCGGCGCCGGCGTTCCGGTTCATGGATCAGGCTGCGTTATCCTTTTCTGTATAGCCTGTTGCCATGACGGTGGATTTGAAGGTTTAACGTTACCGTGGTTACATTTGTTACACATATTCACATGATCGACGCCTGAAGGCATGGCATTCATCAAAAGATCGTGTCATACACCTGTGTGTAGGTCATTTGGGAACTTGGGATAGATGGTCCAAATTAACGAATCCGTCGCCTTCCAAAGGCGTGTTGAACCTGAGATCAGCAGCGCGTTTCGCAAGGTATTCCCGATGCTCCTGCCGGAAGAGGAAACCTTTCTGCTGCGCAGTTCCGCGCAGCATTTATACCAGAAAGACGAACCGGTCATCCATCAGGGGGCCCCCTACAGCGGCATCTACGTGATCGTCGGCGGCAGCGTGCCGAGGTCGAGCGCGCGGATTGCGGAGTAGGG
>CAZQPC010000192.1:9480-10050 GCA_964595005.1 uncultured Magnetovibrio sp. | reverse complement strand
GGCGGCGGCCAGGTCGATGTCGGGAAACTCCTCGGTCTGGGCGGCCATGGCGGCGTCGATGTCGTCGCCGTTCACGCCTTTTTCGCGCAGCCGCAGACGCACGCCCCGCGAAGATACGCCGCGCGCCAGTAGGGACCGAGCCCGGTTCTCCGCGAAAGCGCGGTCATCGAGATAACCCAGGCCCTGGAATTTGACGATCAGGGCGTCGATCCAGGCGACGCCCTCGTCGCGGTCCGTACCGTGCAGCCGGGCCGAAGCGTCAACCCGGCGCATGAGCACCCGGCGCAGGCTTTCCGAAGTTGCCGCGTAGCGTGAAAGATAATGCAAGGCGACGTTATTCAGGCGTTTTTCCGTCGCCTTGCGCGGGCCGCGCCGACGTGACTTTTCCTTCGTTGTGTCCTGCGGTTTTTCGCCGTCATCGTCCATGGCGCATTGTCGCACCCGCCGACGCGGCCTCCAATTTTTCTTTTCACGGTGGCGCCATGGTGTATCAAGGAGACCGTTACGAAGGACAATTCATGCACGACCCCGCCGCGCCAAACTGGATCGGACTGCGCACGCTCTATATGC